>JAYPDB010000098.1:0-8012 GCA_038125045.1 Bacteroidota bacterium | reverse complement strand
TCTCCGTTAATTACTCAGAAGAGGAGGGCAATCTACAAGCATGGGCTCGAAAATTACGCTACGAGTATTTTGAGGCTTTGCGAATAGCGGAGCATTGTGATGCTGTTGTCTTAGCTCACCATATGGATGATCAGGTCGAAACCTTGGTACAGAAGATTTTTCGTTCGAGTTCCCCACACACTTGGATTGGAATGAAAAGTTGGGATGCGCAGCGTTTTCTGTTTCGTCCATGGCTAAGCATCAAGAAAGAGGAAATTGCAGCTTATGCCTCTTCAAAGGCCGTTCCATTTCGTGAAGATACCTCCAATAAGGAAAACAAGTACAACAGAAACTGGATACGCAATCGTTGGAAACCGGAATTAGATGCACATTTTCCAGGTTGGGAAGGAAATATCTTAGGTATGCAGGCCTATGCAGACCTTCTTGGTCAGTATCGAGATCACTGGTTGGCACAGTACTCTTCAACCCGAAAAAAAGAAGGTAATCAATTCATTTCTATCCCTGATTTGAAGATGTGTCCAAAGATAATGCAGCAAGACTTGTTAAAAGCTTTTATTGAAGCTCATCCCAGTTATCAAGCGGGTGAACATCTTTCGGCAGGTATGTTGGTTCACCTTGTACAGCTTTTGAAAGCGGAAACAGGATCGATGGTTTCGATTTCAGATACCTTGGTGGTTTATACCGATCGGGAATACTTGAGGATTGCACCTGCAGAGGAGTTTAGCACGTCCAAGGAGCATGAACCCATGCTTGAATTTGACCAAGCTTCCTTGCCTTTAGCCCATTCCGAGTACCGCTTGAGACTGGAAGTTTTCGATCAGGAGATGGAAGATTTATCGAATCGAAATGAGCTATGTATTGATGTGCAAGCGGTCCAATGGCCCTTAAAGCTGCGTGCTTGGATGCCGGGGGATCGTTTCAGGCCATTGGGGATGAAAGGACAAATGAAAATGTCTGATTTTTTAGTGAACCGAAAAGTGCCTAGACATGTAAAATCAAGCTATTTAGTCATTGAAGATGGCAACAATAAAATAATTGCTGTACTATATCCCCCTAAAAATACTAATGAAACAAAACCTGTAGGATCTCCATCAGAAGATTTTAAGTGTACCCAAGAGACGCAACAAATCTTACGAATTGAATCACAGGAGTCTTGATAAAATACCCTTGCCTATGTTTACCCCGGAAAGTATCGTTGTAAAAGATGAGCGTTTTGTCCCATTTATTAGTCGGGAACAAATTGACGCTCGCATTTCTCTTATGGGAAAGCAGTTGGATAAAGATTACAAGGATTTAAATCCAATTTTCATTGGGGTACTCAATGGTTCTTTTATCTTTCTTGCCGACCTCATGCGTCATGTTCAAATATCCTGTGAGGTAGACTTCGTGAAATTGAGTAGCTATGGCGACCAAAAAGTCTCTTCTGGTAATGTTACTACCCTTAAAAAAGTGGATGCTAGACTAGAAGGGCGGCACATTATTTTGGTAGAGGATATTGTTGATACTGGCCTTTCGATGAATTATATGCTCGATCAAATGAAGGTGCATAAGCCTGCTTCACTGGCCGTTATCACTCTTTTACACAAAAAAGAGGCCACGGTACATCCAGTATCGCTGGATTATGTGGGTTTTGAGATCCCCAATGCATTTGTATTGGGCTACGGGCTTGATTATGCCCAGCAGGGTAGAAACCTAGGGCAAATTTATATTCTAGAAAATAAAAAATAACCACAGTTCTCATTGCGTGCGGGCTTGAACTGCCGTATATTTGCAGTCCTTTAAAATGCATTGCATTTATTGGAGAGGTGGCTGAGTGGCTGAAAGCGCTCCCCTGCTAAGGGAGTTTACGTGGAAACACGTAACGAGGGTTCGAATCCCTCCCTCTCCGCATACTAAACGGTGACCAGACTATGGACCAACTACGCCTTCAGTTCCAATCTCATTTATTACCTCTGGCACACACCTTTACGCTGTCTCATAGTTCGAGAACTCATACCCCTATTACCTTTGTTGCGATACATTGGAACGGATTCACGGGATATGGTGAAGCCGCGATGCCTCCCTATTTGGGTGAAACTCCTGAAAGCTCGGAGTCATTTTATAGCTCATTGGATTTTTCATGGGTTGATGATCCAGGAGACCTAGCTAGCATTCTAAGGTACATCGATGTTCATAAGCCAGGTCACACGGCCGCTAAAGCCGCATTGGATATTGCCTTGCATGATTTACACGCCAAGCGTTTGGGTGTGCCTGTGTATGCCTTATTCGGGTTGAATCCAGCCCATGCCCCAACGAGTTCCTACACCATTGGGATTCATCCAGAGCATGAATTGCGTGAGATTTTACCTGAAACCGATTCATTTGGCCTTATAAAAGTAAAATTGGGAGGCAATCATGATCGTGAAACCATTCAAATTATACGGGATTATACCGATACCCCTTTAAGTGTGGATGTAAATCAAGGTTGGGTAGACGAAAAACAGGCTTTGGATGAGATTTTCTGGTTGAAGGAGAATGGGGTGGTTTATGTTGAGCAACCTATGCCTAAAGATAGTACCCATGCTATGGAGTGGTTAACAGCACATTCACCGTTACCGACCATCGCCGATGAAGCCGTCCAACGTCTTAGAGATATTCCAATTATTGCCGGACGATATAGTGGGGTTAATATTAAACTCATGAAATGTACTGGAATCAGGGAAGCTTTTGCTATGATTACCTTGGCTCGAGCACTTGAATTAAAGGTGATGATTGGTTGTATGACCGAAAGTTCATGTGGGATTGCCGCAGCCGCCCATCTTTCATCATTAGCCGATTGGGTCGATTTGGATGGCCATTTTTTATTAGCCAAGGATCCCTATCAAGGTTTGGGCATTGAAGACGGTGTGGTGAAAGTATCAGAAAAGTCTGGTTTAGGAATTTCTCCCAAGGCTATTCATTGGGACGATTGATAACTGCAATGGTGCAGCGAGAGGTGCAAATTAACCGTTCTTTTTCGTCGGTGATGCTTATGTCCCAAACCTGTATGGTTCGCCCAAGTTGTAAGGGTTTGGCACGACCAGTAACCTGTCCACCTTCTTTAACTGGGCGGTGATGATTGGCATTAATTTCCAAACCAACAGCTGTTTTTCCCTTTTGCACATGTAGCCAAGCACCTACTGAAGCAAGGGTTTCGGCCATGGCAACGGATGCCCCACCATGGAGCATTCGGAAGGGTTGAACTGTAGCACTATGAACTGGCATCGTTGCTACACACTCCTCTTTTGTAAGTTTGGTGAACTCTAGTCCCATCATAGTAGCCATGTTCGGCTCCATACTTCCTAGTAGGGATTGGATCAGTTCTTCGAAGCCCTCTTCAATAATCATATAATCGTCGTGTGAAGGGTTAGGTCTTGTACAAATATAGGCATAAGGATTATTTATTGTATTTTTTTAGATTAAGCAAGTTTATGGGGATTCTAATGTGTTGTAATCAGTACACCTTTTAAATGAATGTAGAGAAAACCCCAGGTCTTTATAACAAGTAATCAATTATTGCTATGGAATATTCACCCAACACCGTTGCGTTACTATTTGACAAAAATTTAGACAAAAATGTATCTGGTATTGCTTGTGTAACCAAAAGAAACGGACATTGGAATGCGGTTACTGTACAAGATTTTAGAACAAAGGTGAGACACCTAGCGTTGGCAATGCATAGCTTGGGCGTTAAAAAAGGTGATGCGGTATCTATTCATTCCCCAAATAGCTCTGAGTGGTTGTTATGTGATCAAGCTATTTTATCCATGGGTGCCGTCAATGTGGCTATTTATACCACACAACCTGTCGATCAAATTGTCTACATACTGAATGATTCAAAGTCAGTGTTCCATTTTGTATCTGATCAAACGATGTTCGAAGCATTAAAACCCAGAATGAATGAGGCTGAGAGTGTAGGGCATGTGGTATTTATGGAATCTAAAGAATTTCCTAAGGCTGGTATGTCATTACAGGAACAGAGCGATGACCAAGTTAACGCCCCAGTGTATTATACCTTTGAGGACTTATTAGCAATGGGTGCGGACTACGAACGACAGCATCCAGATCTTTTTGAGCAGCTTCGTAATCAGGTTGAGGCCAATGATCTCGCCAATATCAATTACACGAGTGGAACAACGGGAGTGCCAAAAGGGGTCATGTTGAGCCATTACAATTTAGTAACCAATACCATTGCTTCATTAGAGCGATTACCTTTCAGCCCAACTGAAACAGCCTCCAATGTACTTTCTTATTTACCCCTTGCTCATATGTTAGAACGGATTGGGGCGTATTTGTATACAGGTGCAGGGGCAACCATTTACTACATAGATGATTTGCAGGATATCCGGGAGGACATGCAACATGTGAAGCCCATATTTTTTGCTACGGTGCCTCGACTTCTTGAAAAAATTCACACTGGATTGAAGGCAAAAGGACAGGAATTAAGTGGAGCCAAGAAACGACTCTATTATTGGGCCTTACATAGGGCAGAACAGTTTGATCCAGAACGTCCACCTAGAGGTTTTGCTAAACAACAATGGAAAATTGCAGATGCTCTTGTATATAAAAAAATACGGGAAGGCCTTGGTGGAACTATTCAGGGTACCATGTCGGGAGGAGCAGCGCTTCATCCAACCGTTATGCGATTTTTCAATGGAATAGGTATCAAGTGCGGCATAGGTTATGGTTTAACGGAGACTTCACCTGTATTAACGGCAAGTATGCCCGATTGTATTCGAATTGGCTCGGCGGGTAAACCACTGCAGGATGTATCGATACGCATTGCTGAAGACGGAGAGGTCCAAGCTCAAGGACCCAATATTATGCAAGGGTATTATGGATTGCCTGAGTTAACCAAAGAGGTTATGACCGACGATGGTTGGTTTTGCACAGGTGATATTGGATACATCGACGAAGATGGTTGGTTGTTTATAACCGATCGTAAGAAGGCATTGTTTAAGTTATCGACGGGAAAATATGTGGCTCCTCAACCCATTGAGAATGGATTAACCGCAAGTCCATACATCGATCAAGCAGTAGTCATTGGGGCTGAAAAGAAGTTTGTTGCTGCCTTGATGTATCCAGATTGGGCACGTATAGAACAGCGATTGGCTCAAAAAGGTATTAGCTTCGACCAAAAAGACCGAGCATCAGATCCTGCTGTTGTAGAATTGCTTGAGGCCGAAATTGATAAAGTGAATAGTCCATTACCCGCATGGGAACAAATAAAAAAGTTTGTATGCTTGCAAGAGGCTCTTACTATTGAAAAAGGTGAGCTTACTCCCAAAATGAGTATTAAACGAGAGGTGGTAACAGGAAATTACGAGTCACTAATCAATAGCCTATACGAAGAGTAACGGCTTTAATTACTGGTTAAACAAATTTTGCAATTAGTTTTTCGTAGGTTTTGGCGCATTGAAAGGCATCATAAGCCGAATAAACTACTTCTTTTCTGAGCTGAATATTTTTAATAAAATGAAGTGCTGCTTTTTCAGCAGCTTTGGTAGAATCGAATTGTTTGGTGTCGAAGTGAATATGCTGATGTTCTCCAAGGTAACCATACTTTACCTGTTGTTGGGATACCTGACATTCTAAAAAGTCTTTCTTCCCTGATAGATATCTAATATGGTGCTCTTGTGTAGAGCTTAATTGAATTTGAATGGAGGCCGATGCACCATTGTCGAAACGTATCATCAAATGAATGGCCTGTGGGAGTTTTGGGCCAAGGCTGCTCTTTTTTATCTCGAGATGATGAATACCGCTGTCCATCCACTTCAAACATAAGGCGAGCTCATCCATCCACATATTGGTGAATTGGTCTGGATTTTCGTTTAATCTGGATCGATATACTGATCGTTGGATTTGGATGAATTGGGGTTTTAGTATTTTATCTTTCATCCATTGAGTAGCAGGCGATAGGGTAGGCCAATGTGCTACTTGAACATCGACCCCAGCCTCTTTACTACTTCTATACACCTGTTCATATTCGGCAGATGAGGCTATAAAATCACTAATAAAAAAACAGGGGATACCTTCTTTGACCGCATCTAGTAGATGTTCAAAACGTTGTTGAGTGTCATCCAAAATGAAACAAGCATCCACCCGATCTAAGTCATGAACATGAGGGGCAAGTACCACCTGTCTAACAATATTATGTGGTCTGAGATGACGTTCCCAAGCAACAGCGCGTTCGGCATCTCCAACAATTCCTATGAACATGGTAGTGAATGAATTTCAAAGTATGGGTTTAAAATGCAAAGCTTATGTTTGAATTCCAACTCATTACTTAAGCCTTAATCGGGCATGATAATGGCCAATAAGAGATAGAGAACCACGGCTACCCCATAGCTGAAGCCCAGGATAATGAACAGAACTCTGACCAATGTTGGATCCCAGTCTAAATATTCGGCGACACCTCCGCAAACACCTGCGAGGATTTTGGTCTGCTTTGATTTTCGTAATCTTCTTTTCATAGTTCTATGGCTTAACAAATACTGGTTATGACTAATAACTGTCCAATGCGAACAATTTTACGCCACAAGCCAAAAAAGGTTACATCGGTGGAACGTATAGATAAAAGAGATGTTTGTACTTGATAGTTGGCTATTCAATTTGCTATGCCTCTGTCATTTAAATAAATCACATTTGACTCATTTAACCCATATTCGACCCTATCATAGCGAACTAGATCGCGTATTACCTCGCGAATCACCAGAACACTTTTCAAAGGTTTATTTGGTTTGGCACGATCAGTTACATACCGATTATTTTCCTGATTGGGTACATGAAGAACGCCCATTATTACTATTTATTGAATCGGCTCATAAGGCGAAAAGTAGGCCCTATCACAAGCAAAAATTGATGTTTGTACTGAGTGCTATGAGACATTTTGCTTTGGAATGTCACCAAAAAGGATATCCCATATGGTACGAAAGTACAGTTCATTCCTTTGAACTGGGACTCACAACACTTCTCAAGAAGCACCAGCATTGGCAGCTGCATCACATGGAACCCAACGAGTGGGATTCAATACAAGCGATACGACAGGTACAAAATCAAACCAGACGAGTTCATACCTACAAGAACACACTCTTTTTAGCAGATATGGATGAGTTCAAAGATCGTATTCAATCGGGGTGGCGAATGGAGTTTTTTTACCGAGAAATGCGCAGGAAAACGGGCTACCTAATGGATGGAAATCTGCCTGTAGGAGGTGAGTGGAATTACGATAAAGAGAATAGAAAAAAAATCCCCAAGAATGTACCTATTCCTGAGACTTTTCGGGTTGAACCGGATGCCGTTACTCTAGAGGTGAGGCAGATGATAGAGGACTGGTTCCCAAATCATTTTGGGGAAACGGACTCCTTTGCTTATGCCGTTACTTCCGAACAAGCAGAGAACGCACTAGTACATTTTTTACAGACACGCTTGCCACAATTTGGTCCCTATGAAGACGCTATGACCAGTCGGGATTCTATTTTGTTTCACTCCCAATTATCCCCTTATTTAAATGCGGGGCTGCTGTCGGTCCGGAAGGTATGTGAGTCGGCACTTCACTACTGGGCTCATCATGAAATCCCAATTGCCTCCATAGAGGGATTTATCCGGCAGATCATTGGTTGGAGAGAATACATCAGGATCTACTACCATGCTATGATGCCCGAAATTAGATCCGCTAATTACTTTGGCTTTACTGAAAACCTTCCCCAACTTTTTTGGGATGCTGAAACGGATCTCAATTGTTTACGAGAGTGTATTAAGCCGGTTTTGGAAGATGCTTATGCCCATCACATACCTAGGTTAATGGTTATGAGTAATTTTAGTAACCTTACACAGACCGATCCTCGACAACTCAATGAGTGGTTTTGGTTCGCCTTTATCGACGCTTATGAATGGGTAGTGCTGCCTAATGTGTTGGGAATGAGTACCTTTGCCGATGGCGGGGTCTTAGCCTCTAAGCCCTATATCGCTGGTGGTAATTACATCAATCAAAG
>JAYPDB010000097.1:0-8081 GCA_038125045.1 Bacteroidota bacterium | reverse complement strand
AGTATTCCGGCCTCTGGAGATGGTACTTCACTGTCTACCTTATCGGTAGCTATTTCAAGTAAGGTTTCATCTACCTCTACGGTATCTCCAATTTTTTTCGTCCACTCGATAACGGTTCCTTCCATTACCGATTCACCCATTTGAGGCATGATTATATCGACCTTTGCCATAGTATAATTGAATTATGTGTTTTGAATACAGAGCCTAGTCTTTAGCCATAGTGCTAGAATGTTAAATTTCCGCATTATTTAAAAGACTTCAAATGGAGAAAAGCACTCTAAATGGGCAATAACGGCCTATTCAGACCTTACTATATAGTAAGTTACGAGCGAGACGCTCTTTTTTCTTACTAAGTAGTAAGTGATGCGCGAATGGCTTGTTCGATGTCCTCTTTTAGGTCATCTACATGCTCTAACCCAACACTTAATCGGATTAGGTTTTCGGGGGTTTCCGATAGGGGACCTTCACTCGACTTGCGATGCTCCCAAATACTCTCAATTCCACCCAAACTGGTTGCTGCTTGGATTATTTTAGACGATGCAACCACACGTGTAGCTAGTCGCTGGTCACCTTCAACCAGAAAAGAAATCATTCCTCCAAAATGCCTCATTTGTAGTTTGGCTATATCATGTCCGGGATGGGTTTCCAGGCCTGGATAATAGACTCGTTCTATACCTGGTAAGGTGGTAAGAAATTGAGCCACTTCGAAGGCATGTTCGTTGTGAGCACGCATTCGATAGGGAAAACTTCTAATACTCCTGCAAAGCATCCATGCGTCAAAGGGCGAGGGGACTCCCCCTTGCACTACTTGTACACTTCGCACGCGATCCATCAGTGGTCCGGATTCCCGGGAAATTACAGCGCCCCCTAAAAGATCCGAATGCCCACCCAAATATTTGGTGGTCGAATGTACCACCAAATCGACTCCAAATAGTAGCGGATTCAAATTGTAGGGCGTGGGCCAGGTGTTATCTACGGCTACCACCAGCTTCTTTGATTTGGCTATCTGAACGACAGCTTCTAAGTCGGTAATAAACATTTGAGGATTGGAAGGAGTCTCAACCCAGATCATTTTCGTTTTAGGGGTACATGCCGATTCCAAGCGATTAGGATCTGTCATGTCTATGAAGTCAACTTCAAGACCCCATCGCTGGGCAAACTCCCACATCAACTTGCGGGTCCCAAAGTACACGTCTGAAGGCAGTAACACATGATCGCCATGCTCTAATGTTTGAAAAACTGCGTTAATGGCCGCTATGCCGGATGAAAAAGCAGCGGCTTCTACTCCTTTTTCCAATCCGCAGAGGACCTTTTCCAATTGAATACGATTGGGGTTATTTAAACGAGTGTATTTTAAGTCGCCCTCCAAATGTCCGCTCGCTCTATGCTCATAAATTGTAGACATCTCTATTCCTGGTACAATCGGACTGTTTTCTGGCTGGGATTCTCTCATAGAACCATGAATGGCCAGGGTTTCTATATGGGGATACTCGTTTTGTTGTGACATGGACACTTCTTTATTTGGTATATTTCCAACGAAGGTGTAAGATTGTTGGGGTATAATCGTTCTATCTCTAAAATGTCGCTAATATTTATTTATTCTACCAATTGATTCCTACCGATTACATTAAAAAACACATGCACTATTCATCACCTTATTTTATCCTTGTTTCGCTTGCACTTATTGTTGGTATCTCGAGTTGTGATTTGTTTAATCAGACTTCGAAAAATGGTGAAAAAGACCCTGATGAGAATTCCTTGATCGCAGCCAATCACCCTTGTATCGATGGGCTTTCCGCCAATCTGTATCCCTGTTCTAATGTGAGTTTATATGCTCACTTAAGTCCGGCTGAACTAGGGGGTGAGCAAGTAAATGACATTTGGGGGTGGGTCGATCCAGAGACCTCCAAAGAATATGCTCTGGTGGGCTTAACGGATGGGGTTAGTTTTGTAGATGTGACCAATCCAAATAAACCAGAACTGGTAGGTGTTCTTGCCGAATCGGAGTGGCCACTAAAATCATCCATACTTGCTACGGAAGATTTTCCAGCTTGCAATCTAGGGTTAGGTACTAGTATTACGGCTAAGGCTGTTACCAAGGGTACCGCTTGGAGAGACATGAAAGTGTATGATCATCACATGTTCGTGGTTTCGGACGGGCAGCTTCATGGTATGCAAGTATTTGACTTATCTCGTTTGAGAGCTTATAAAGGAATCCCCCTCAGTTTTCAAGAGGATGCCCTATATACAGAGTTTGGCAATGCCCACAACATAGCCATAAATGAAGAAACTGGATTTGGGTATGCCATTGGAGTCACAAGCGCCGAGCGTTGTGGTTCTAGACAAGCTACTGGATTGCATATGATCGATCTACGGAATCCAAAAAATCCAGAATTTGCCGGATGTTATGTAGACCCCGAAACTGAATTTAGTTCATCGGTAAATGTGGGCACCGGTTACATTCACGATACGCAATGTGTGAATTATTCTGGTCCAGACTTAGAACATCGCGGAAAAGAACTCTGTTTTAGTTCTGCCGAGGGCGCAGTGGTCATCACCGATGTAAGCGACAAACAAGCTCCAAAAACACTTGCTGCGCATAGCGAACCATCTATGGAATATTCTCACCAAGGTTGGCTTACCGAAGACCAACGATATTTTTTAATGAATGATGAATTGGATGAATTAAATTTTGGCCGGGCAACCAAAACGTATATCTGGGATCTAAATGATATTGAACAACCTCAATTCCTAGGATATCATACGCACACCACACCCTCCATAGACCACAATTTATATGTGCACAATCAGTATGTATTACAGTCGAACTACACCAGTGGGTTAAGGATTTTTAATCTTTTAAATCTTGAGGATGCTCAATTGAATGAAGAGGGTTTTTTCGATTCGGAACCCTCTCATAATGACGCAAACTTTTCGGGCACATGGAGTAATTACCCGTTCTTACCAAGTGGTACTATTTTGTTGAGTGATATTTACAATGGACTTTTTATCCTAAGACCAGATTATTTAGAGAATTAGCACCTCATTTTTTTAGTTAAACACAGACTTTCTTAAATTTGAGCCACTTAAATGCTTAATTAGCATTCGGTATAAACATTATTTAACCTAACTACTGCTCTAGCTAATGGATTTATTTGATAAGCTGGCAAATCGCCCTAGCCCCCTTGGACCTTTTACTTCTGCCGGATATGGCTACTATACCTTCCCAAAATTGGAAGGCCCTCTTGGTCCCGAAATGAAATTCAACGGAAAAGATATGGTCGTGTGGAGTATCAACGACTATCTGGGTGTTGGAAGTAACGAAGAGATTAAAAAAATAGATGCCGAAGCAACGGCAAAATATACCTTAAGTGCTCCTATGGGTGCACGATTGATGACAGGGAACTCTGATGAACATGAAGCATTAGAAAAAGAGCTAGCTGCCTTTGTGCATAAGGAAGATGCACAACTATTGAACTTTGGTTACCAGGGGATCATGAGTGTGATTCATGCCCTCGTAGACCGAAATGATTTTCTTATTTATGATGAGCTTAGTCATGCGTGCATTGTGGATGGCAAGCAGTTAGCCATGGCTGATAAGTCAGTATTTAAGCATAATGATATTGAAAGCTTTAAAAAACAGCTGTATCGAGCGGCGGCTAAAAAGAAAGACAACTCCTCAATTCTAGTGGTAACTGAAGGAGTTTTTGGTATGACCGGCGATTTGGGAATTCTACCCGAAATCATCAAGCTAAAAGAAGAAGTGCCTTTCCGATTATTGGTAGACGATGCCCATGGCTTTGGTACTCTTGGTCATGATGGTTCTGGAACGGGAACTCAGCTTGAGTGTCAAGATGGCATTGATATCTATTTCGGCACCTTTGCAAAAGCCGTTGCCTTAATAGGTGCCTTCGTAGCCTCAGAGCCACGTGTTATTCAATTCTTGAAAGCAAATGTACGCAGTCAGATTTTCGCTAAGTCGCTTCCTATGCCTATTGTTGTTACGGCACGTGAACGACTTAAAATGATTCGTAAGCACCCGGAATGGCGTGAAAAATTATGGGAAAACACTCTAAAACTTCGAGAAGGACTCATCAAAATAGGGTACAATGTACTTCCCTCCGAAAGTCCTGTTACTCCCGTACTTACACAGGGTAGCACCGACTTGTGTCAAGATATCATGCGTGTACTTAGAGAAGAACACGGAGTGTTTGTCAGTGGAGTAGCCTACCCGGTAGTACCAAAAGGAATTGTATTGATTCGATTAATTCCTACTGCTGCTCACAATGATGCGCATATTGAAAAAACCCTTCATGCTTTTGAAGCGATTAAAGATTTTGTAGAAGCAGAATCTTCTAAAATAAGTGCTTAAATAGTCGTTTAACTGGATTGCTAGACGAATCTGTGTCTTCGGACTTAGATCGTTTAGCATCTAGTGTATCCAAATCTACCCGCGGTATTTCAACAGCTTTGTAGGTATCTGTCGATTCAGCCGCTTTTTTTCCTTTCTTTTTTGTCTTTTGCGAAGGTCTAGACGCAGTTTTTCCCTTTCGCTTTACACTAAGCTTTGATTCCTCATTCTTGTTAGGTGAAGGTCTCCCGATACGTTCTGGTATGGATGCCTTTTTAGGGTGTAATCCCAAACTTGTACACACATTCAAAAAAGACTCTTTATCTTCCTTATACAGCAGGGAAAGTATTCTTTTAGCATATCCATAGTCGATGAGCTGCATACTCGACACATAATCGTAAAAATCATCCGGTACATCATAGTAGATGACCTCATCTATTCCATGTAGTTGGAGATCCTGCAGTGCCAAACCTCCAATGAGAACGATTCGATAGTCATTCGAGTAATAGTTTTTAATGCGATCTGTAACTGTGTTTTCATCGAGATCAGGATCTAAACTGATGACCCCCCACCGCTTCTTTCTAATAATTTTAAAAAGACGTTGAGTGGTTCGTTTGGAATAGGTATGAACCACTATATGCTGAGACTTAGAATTCTCTAAGTGATTCATAATAGTGGATATTTTCATTCGCTCAGGAACATCGTAATACTCCTGTATAATGCGATTATTTAACGCGTAGGCAGGACTCATTCGAGCGTCTACTTCTTCAAAACCTAAACACCTCGTTTTTGGTGGAAGCATTGCCAGTAAGCCTTCAAACGCGGCATTATACTTCGAAGTCTGTACACATAATGTAGTATGGGTAGGAACAGACTTAACAATCTTTTTTACTTTATTGAATAGCTTAAAACGATCTAATTGGGAGCCATCCATCACCAATAAGATATCTAAATCATCGAACGACCAGACGCCTTCACCCTCTAGATCTAATAGGCATCCTGGATCGGCAATAATGATGGAAGGATTGGATTGTAAAGCTGATCTATGCTGTTCTTTTTCTTCTCTTTGAATGACCCTTGAACAGCGTATTTTGGCGTGATATCCCGCAGCCCATAGCCATTGCTCAACATCAACCGCTTGATTGGAATGAGTGCAGAGTATGACGGCTTTCTTGCCCTTTTGATGTGACTCGCTTTCAGCAATAATATGAAGAAGTGGTAATAAAGTCGTATCTAAGGCACTCGTTGGAGATTGTACACACACTGGTGATTGGAGTGTAATTGCATCTATAATATCTTGATGCGTCTGCGTGCCTTCCCGAATATTAATATCCTCTAATCCTTTCTTTATCAAAGGATGGATACCCATTGTCTCAAATGTCAAAACTACTCCTCATCTTCACTTTTCTTCATATACTAATCACTAGCACATGACTTAAACCGTTGCTAAGCAACAATATACAAAAGTGATTAATTATACTCACTCTCTTTAGCACTATTTAACCATTTGGGGTGAACACCCATCTGATTTGAGCTCCCTTGTAAAAAAATAAAAATATAAAAGAATGACAAGATAATTGCTAAAAAGGCACTGAAACCTGCTTCAGGACCAAATACACCCCCTGTCCACCATTGTGGACCCACAGGCTCAAGTTCCCAAATGGACACATCCCAGACTAAGCCACTTACAGGAAGACCATAACATCCGGCTAAAACAAAATTCCAGGCGGAATGTAGTCCTATCGAGAGCCCCAAGCGTCCTGTGAAGACAAATGGACTTGCTAACAGTATACCAGCAATAAAAATATTAATCGAAGACCAAATTGAGGCATTAGGATTAAACATATGAGCCAGTGAAAAGAAACCCGATGAAAGTATGATGGCCACGAAAAGGGGGGCTTCAGAAGAATGTGAACCAAAACTAAATCCTTCTTTTAAATTTATGATCACGTAACCTCTCGTTAAGAGTTCCTCATAACATCCCACGGCTAACATTTGAATGAATAGCATAAGTAGAGAATACCATAGGCTCATCGGGTTGCTCACCTCCCCTTCCATTGTAGGAGATACGAAGGATATATCTTCCACAACTCTGTACCAACCCAACCACATACCTATACCAATCACCGTACTTAAGGCAAGAATACCAATCAACCATCCAACAGCGTACTCTTGAAAAAAGAGTCGGCTAAATTGTATGCCCCCATGATGCCATACCGATGACTTAGTGGTTCTTTGATCGGTTAAAAAAAGATTTAATCGGTACCAAGCATAAGAAATAGGGATAACCAATAACCACTGCCATCCGTTAAATTCAAGACTTTGCACGCCGCCAACAATAAGGATCAGTGTTATGAAAAAAAACAGGATTCGAATTCCAGACCGAAACCTTTTTTCACCAGCATGATAAAAAGGATTAATCATGAGTGGCGGTCTTTCCTTCACTTTGATGATTGAAATAACGAATGGTCTGATACGCAAAATCTAAATCCTTATGTTGATCAAAAGTATCCAATATGTCTTCCCAAATCCCTTCCGTAGTTCCCCTTCTTCGACGTGGATGAGTTAAATGCCGAATGGTTAAACGAATACCACTGTCCTGCACATCGGTATAAACGATAGGTGTTAAATAACGGTACTCTATTAAATAGGATTTAGATGCTTGATCAATTTGTGTCTGAGCTTCATCAATTAAGTCTTTGGTGCGCTCTTTTACAATGTCTAATAAAAGGGATTTAGCTTTTTTCCAATCACTTTCGAAGGTAATTACCACAGCAATTTCATTCCAAATGAATTGAAAATCAGATGTGTAGTTGTAAAGCTTTTCAACAAAGATCAAATGATTGGGGATGTGTATCACTCGCCCAGTACTTTGATCAGCTGCTACCCAATTTCCAATTTCTAAAAGAGTGAATTTAAAGGGTCGAATATCAATAATATCTCCTCTTACCTCTCCAATTTGCACCCTATCACCCACATCAAAGGGGCGCCTCCAAATGATAAATAACCAACCTGCTAAATCAGATACCGGATCTTTTAACGCTATTGCGATACCTGCCGATAATAGACCCAGAAAAGTAGCTAGTGAATCGACCCCAGAAAACCAGATTTGGGCTACTAACAAAACCCCTATCGCTGTGGTGGTATAGCCTACATTCTTACGCCATTTAAAGCGTAATTTTTTGTCTTCCGTATTCCTATAAACTATTCTTAGGGTAAAACTTCTAATGAGCCACAGCAATAGAATCAGCCCTATAGTCTCAACGATATGAGTCGTCAATAGCGGAGAATTTGTAATGTACTCTAGTATATTTCCAGGAAATTCCGACATATTTTTGGTTTATTTCATCATCAAAAATTGGTATCGAACTCAATTATCGGTATATTTTGCGTCCTTTTTCAAGTTAATACAAACGATTATGTTATACACTATTTTGACCGTAATTATTGCAATTATTTGTGCCCTTTTAATTGTAGTTGTTCTACTACAAAATGGTTCCGGACAAGGACTTTCTGGAATTGGCGCAACTTCGATGGGCGGTAGTGCTGGTCTTGGTGCTAGAAGAACGGCTGATCTATTATCAAAATCGACTACCTATTTAGGGGGTGCTTTCTTAGCCCTTTGCGTACTTGCCAATTTTGTAATTGACCGACCAACTACCACTGAAAGTATATTACAAACGGGCGCGCCTATTGAAAGCGTTGGTGCTCCTGTTGTTCCTCAAGCACC
>JAYPDB010000096.1:2348-8086 GCA_038125045.1 Bacteroidota bacterium | reverse complement strand
GTGTGAATTTTGCCATCTCTGTGAATTTCGGCCTTAAACCATGTAGAAAGAGCGTTCACACAACTTACACCCACTCCGTGAAGCCCTCCCGATACTTTATAGGTATCCTTATCAAACTTACCCCCAGCGTGTAATTTGGTAAGCACGACCTCAACAGCTGGAATTCCTAGTTTAGGGTGCATGTCTACAGGGATACCCCGGCCGTTGTCCGTAATGGACATCGAACCATCCTTTTTAATGGCAACTGTGATATAGTCGCAGTGCCCAGCTAGGGCTTCATCGATAGAGTTGTCCACGACTTCATTGATGAGGTGGTGTAATCCTCGTTGACCGGTGTCACCAATGTACATGGCGGGTCTTTTCCTAACTGCTTCTAAACCTTCTAAAACCTGTATATTCGACGCTTTATAGTCGCTTTTATTTTCTGTAGCCATATATAAATAGGGTAGCTTTTGTAGATGATGATATTATTTGCTGAAAATAGCGTTTATAGACCCAAAAACAAAAAAAGTGAGGGTCATTATTGAAAAAACATGAGATGGAGGCGTAGAAACGAAATTTGAGGCTTCTTTTGCGGGCGATGAACCCGGGTTTCGTTAATAATTTGTGGAAAACCACAAAAATTTGTGATTTTTCCATGCTATTAACATTGTTTTTTGAAAATTATACCTCTATCTTTGGTGTCTATCTCAAAATTCTAGAACTAAGAACATGTCGCGAAGAGACGATATTACTGGAAGAAAAGCAATGAATGGTTACCGTTCGTCTAAGGCGAACAACAAAACCAAGCATCGCTTTCACCTAAATTTACAGAAACGAAGCTTTTACATTCCTGAGGAAGACAAGTGGATAACATTAAAAGTATCTGCTAAAACGCTTCGAACCATCAACAAAAAAGGTATTTCTGCGGTCTTGAAGGATGCTCGCAGAAAAGGAACCCTACTAAAGAAGGTATAACCGATGGCAAAAGGTAATAGAGTACAAGTAATTTTGGAATGTACGGAGAAGCCAGGTAGCTCTCGGTATGTCACAACCAAAAATAGAAGAACCCAAACAGAGCGTATGGAGCTGAAGAAATACAATCCTGTACTTCGCAAGCATACACTTCACAAAGAAATTAAATAATATAGAACCATGGCAAAGAAGCAAGTATTCGGTTCCGAGGCATTACAACAAAAAGCATCAGCTAGAAAGATGGCTAAGGTTGTAGTGTCCACAAAAAATGAAAACGGTAAATATAGCTACCGTGAGGTAATGATAGACCAAGAAAACGTAAACGAGTTTTTGTCTAAGAACAAATCGTAATCCTGTTTCTCCAACATTTTTCTGGGTTATACATTAGCTTGTATAACCTTTTTTTTTGCATATTTTTCAGTCAGTTATCGTCTTGTAAATCGAGAAGATTTTCCAAAAACAGTAAACCAAGATAGCATGTTAAAGGAACGTATTTTAAAAGATTTAACCACGGCAATGAAAGCCAAAGATACTCAACGACTACAGGTTCTGAGAAGTTTGAAGGCGAAGCTCTTGGAAAAAGAAATAGAGCTAAGATCCGGTGGGCATGCCGAAATTACTGAAGAAGATGCTATTGCGGTACTCACGAAGGCTGCTAAACAGAGAAAAGAGAGCATTCAACAATTTAAAGATGGCAATCGCGCAGATCTGGCAGAAACAGAGCAGGCAGAACTCAAAATTATAGAGTCGTACTTGCCCGAACCCATGACCGAAGAGGAAATCGTTTCCATAATAGATGCTAAAATAGCTCAAACCGGGGCATCAGGAATGCAAGATTTAGGTAAGGTTATGGGGCCAATCATGGGGCAATTAAAAGGCAAAGCAGATGGAGGATTAGTCAATCGCTTAGTTAAAGCTCGTCTGGAGTCCTAAAATGGATTATTTGTTGGATATTCTCATAGGATTACCGCTTCTTTACATGGCATACAAAGGGGCGGTAAATGGCATAGTTAAAGAATTGTTGAACATAATAGGGGTCGTTTTGGCAGTCTACGGCACCTTTACCTACATGGATGAGGTTGCCGCAATTATTTCCACCTTATTTGAAGATCCCTCACAGGGTTTTATTCCGTTTTTAGCGGGAGCCATCCTATTTATTGGTGTTCTTAGTATCATTTCTCTCCTTGCATATTGGATGCGCGCCTGGTTAGAAGCCGTAAATCTAGGCACCGCTAATAGGTTTTTGGGGGCGATATTTGGAATGCTTAAAGCCGCAATCATCATTAGCACCCTATTAATTTTACTTTCAGGGTTTAATATTCCAAAAGAGGATATCAGAAGTCAGTCGGTATTATACCCCTATGTAATACAGGTTGGTCCAAAAGCCTTTAATGTTGTTACCACCCTTTATCCTGCGGCCGAAAACTATACCGAGACATTAAAGAATACCCTGAAAAATTATAATCCAATTCAAAATTTGCCCGTTATAAACGAAGAGAAATGAAATTTTTACCCGTAGACGAACAGTTATCTATTATACAACGAGGTGCCGTAGAAATTGTACCTCTTGAAGAGCTAAAAGAAAAACTTACCCAATCTATTAAAACGGATACACCCTTAAAAGTAAAGTTAGGAGTGGATCCAACACGACCCGATTTACATCTAGGCCATTCTGTAATCTTGAGAAAACTACGTCAATTCCAGGACTTAGGCCACGAAGCGATCTTGATCATCGGTGGTTTTACGGCGATGATTGGTGACCCAACAGGTCAAAACGCGACTCGACCACCCCTCACCGAAGAAGAGGTGGCGTCAAACGCTCAAAGTTACATTGATCAAGCGAAGAAAATACTCGATTCAGAGCGCCTTCAAATCGTAAATAATCTGGATTGGCTGGGGCCCATGAGCTTTTTGGATGTGATACACCTAAGTTCAAAAATGACCGTAGCGCGCATGATTGAGCGCGATGATTTTTCCAAACGCTTCGCGCATAATGAGCCTATTTCTCTTCATGAATTCTTGTATCCGCTTGCCCAAGGACAAGATTCGGTATACTTAGAAAACGATATTGAACTCGGCGGTACCGATCAAAAATTTAACCTCTTAGTGGGGAGAAACCTTCAAAAAGAAAAGGGGATAAGCCCGCAAATTTGTTTAATGATGCCCTTATTGGTAGGCACAGATGGTTCAGCGAAGATGTCCAAGTCGTACGACAACTACATAGGCATAGATGAGCACCCAAATGACATGTATGGCAAATCTCTGTCTATCCCGGACGAACTTATATATACCTACTTTGAACTGACAACGGATATTCCAACATCGGAACTGGAAGGTCTACAGCAAAAAGCGGAGCAAGATCCAAGGAATACGAAACATGATTTAGCCTTCCGGTTAGTTCAAATGTACCACGGAAAAGAGGTGGCGAAGGGTGCACGTGAACATTTTGAGACGACCATAATTCAGAAAAAAGTTCCAGATGATGCTCCCGTTTATGAATTAACGAGTGGCGAAGAGTATCGATTACTTGAACTTATATCAGAGCTGGGGTTTTCACCCAGTAATGGGGAGACCAAAAGGCTTATAAAGCAAGGGGGTGTAAGCCTGAACGAAGAGAAAATTACCGATGCAGGCCACACCATTATTGCCTCGGCAGGTGACGAGTTTATTTTAAAAGTTGGAAAAAGGAAATTCGCAGTTTTAAAGTCCTAACCGATCATGTCTGTTAAGACCATCTCCTCGTATAATGTAAACGGTATACGCGCCGCCGTAAAAAAAGGCTTACTATCATGGCTTGATCAGACCAGACCGGATATCATTTGCTTTCAAGAAATAAGAGCAAGCGAGGTAGAGGTTGAGGCATCATTACCCGAAACCGTCTATCACACCTATCACGCTGTTGCCGAAAAAAAAGGATATTCGGGGGTATCCATATTTAGTAAGGAGCCCGCAATCAAAGTAGAAAGAGGGCTCGGAGTAGACTGGATAGATGCGGAAGGCCGTGTAATTTTAGCCGAATTTGAAACCATCATTGTGGTATCGGCCTATTTCCCTAGCGGTACAACGGGCGATGTTCGTCAAGATATGAAAATGGAATTCTTAGAACATATGACGCACTATGCCACACAATTATTAAAGCGGAATAAACCGGTACTTATTTGTGGGGACTTTAATATATGCCACAAGGAAATAGACATCCACAATCCTAGTCAACAGCATAAAACATCGGGTTTTTTACCTGAAGAAAGAGCCTGGGTCGATGAGTTTCTCAATACTGGATTTTATGATGCCTACCGCGTGCGGTATCCAGAAAAAAAGGATAAGTACTCATGGTGGAGTTATCGCGCGGGATCGAAATCCAGAAACAAAGGGTGGCGTATAGACTATCACATGATAAGCTCGGATTTGGTTTCTCGGGTTCAAGATGCTAACATGGAGAAAGAATGGGACATGTCGGATCATGTGCCCGTAACCATAACCTATTCAATATAGATGCCAACGCACTACAAAGGGACTCCCAGAGAGGTTGAGACGCTTAATGCATTTATAAAGCTCAGCAGGGCGAGCAACACCATTCATAACTATTTATCGCGCAAACTTGCCGAGTGCGACATAACGGAAAGTCAATTTGGTGTTTTGGAGGCATTATTTTATTTGGGACCTCTAAACCAAAAGGCCTTAGGAGATAAAATTTTAAAAACGGGTGGCAACATCACAATGGTCGTGATGAACCTCGAGAAACAAGGATGGGTTCAAAAAGACAAAGACCCCGCCGATTTGCGCTCTCATATAATAAAATTAACCGCCGAGGGAGAGCGTTTTATAACCTCTATTTTTCCATCGCACATTGACCGCGTAGTGGAGCTTTTTAGTGATCTTAGTGATGAAGAGCTAGCCGCCTTTGGGGAGCTCTGTAAAAAAATCGGGTTGAAGGCTGCCCAAACGAGCTAAAGGGCAGTTATGCTATCACGAGCTCATGGAGAAAAGAGGCATTACGGCCTCTAATGTTACAGCTCAACTTCAAGTTTTGAGATTTGGTCTCGTATTCGAGCCGCCTCTTCAAACTCCATATTTTTGGCGGCGTGTAACATGGTTTCGCGCAGATGATCCAGCAACTTTTCTTTGGACTCAAAGTGCACCTCATTCATGGCCGGGTTTGCACGATACGATAAGCCCTTGTCGGCAACTCGTACACTTTCTAAGTAATCAGCTTGCGCCGCTGCTTCGGCCTCTTTTGAAAAATCTACTTTTTGGGTTGAAATGAGTGCAGGATCAACCAGCGGCTTTAGCTCTTTTTCAATGGTGGCGGGCGTGATACCGTGCTGTTCATTATATGCTTTTTGTATTTCTCTACGGCGCTCCGTTTCTTCAATAACCTTACGCATACTGTCGGTAATTTTATCAGCATACATGATGGCTTTTCCTTTGACATTACGGGCTGCGCGACCGACAATTTGAAACAAGGAGGTCTCAGAACGCAAAAAACCCTCCTTATCGGCATCCATAATGGCGACAAGACTTAGCTCGGGAATGTCGATGCCCTCTCTTAGTAAATTAATTCCTACCAGCACGTCAAAATCGCCTCTTCTGAATTTATACAGCACCTCTATGCGCTCCAATGCATCAAGCTCCGAATGCATATAGGCGGCGCTAATGCCAATATCTTTTAAATAGGCGCTTAGTTCTTCGGATAGGCGTTTGGTTAAGGTGATGACCAATACTCGCTCTTTTTTCTGAACCCGAATTCGAATTTCTTCCAAGAGGTCATCTACCTGATTTCCGAG
>JAYPDB010000096.1:0-2248 GCA_038125045.1 Bacteroidota bacterium | reverse complement strand
CCATACATGGCGTTGATTTGGGGAACCGTTTGATGGCTTTCATCGACCACAAGGAGGAAGTCTTTGGGAAAATAGTCGAGTAAACAATACGGCCGTTCTCCAGGTTTTCGCGCACTTAAATGCCGTGAATAATTTTCGATACCACTGCAATAGCCGATTTCTTGAATCATCTCAAGATCAAAGAGTGTACGTTGTTCAAGGCGTTTGGCTTCCAGATATTTATCCATATCCAGTAATTCTTCAACCCGAAAAGAAAGCTCTTCCCGAATGGCTTTAATGGTTTCTTGTTGACGCCCCTTAGAGGTTACATAATGAGAGGCGGGATAGATGCGGAACTCGTGAACCTGCTCTTTAATGGCCCCAGAATCTACGTCAAAAATAGCCATTTCTTCAATTTCGTCCCCCCAAAAGGTAATACGAAGGCCCTCATCGGAATAGGCGGGGAACACGTCTACCACATCACCTCGAACCCTAAAAACTCCCCGGTGGAAGTCATGATCTTTGCGGGTGTAATGCAGGTCCACTAAATCGTAGAGAAGGGTATTTCGGGGTATTTCCATGCCCGCTTTAAGCGTAATGATGAGTTTTTCATATTCTGAAGGGGATCCAATACCATAAATACAACTTACAGAGGAAACGATGATCACATCACGACGACCAGACAATAAAGAACTGGTGGCGCGCAGCCTCAACCGTTGTATTTCCTCATTAATCGAGAGGTCTTTTTCAATGTATTTATCTTGGGATGAGATATAGGCTTCAGGCTGATAGTAATCGTAATAAGAGATAAAAAACTCTACCCGGTTTTCAGGAAAGAAATCACTGAGCTCTCGAAATAATTGAGCGGCCAATGTTTTGTTGTGACTCATAACAAGGGTGGGCCGCTGTACATTTTCAATGACACTTGCAACCGTGCGTGTTTTACCCGACCCCGTTATACCTAACAAGGTTTGAAAGCGATCGCCGGCAAGGATACCCTCGGTTAACTCCTTTATGGCGTTTGGCTGATCTCCGGCGGGTTCAAATGGTGAATGTAGGCGAAACTCTGACATCTTGAAAGGTACGGGTTTTACATAAGTGGTGGGTCAAGAATTAATACATGAAATAAAAGTTATTCTAATGCCATTAAAGTGGTAAATCAAAACAAGTTCACTTATTATAGGTGGTATTTTGGAATTAGATTTTAGACACACAACATGCCCCATCGAAATAAGAACTTACAGGATTTAAGGCTTAAAATAGATGCTATAGATGAGCAAATACTGGACCTATTAGTGCAGAGAGGTGAAATAGTTCAGGAGGTTACCAAAACCAAATTAGCCCATCAGCTACCGGTTTTTGTACCCATACGAGAACAAGAAAAAACAGAAGCCTTCAAAAAATTAGCCTCCCAGAAAGGGATCGACCCTGAGTGGGCGGAGGATTTTCTGCGCATGATTATGAGCTCCTCTCGCCAACGGCAATCCGAGCAGGCCTTCCCAAGGGCTACCGAAGAAGTTAAGCATCTGATTTTTATTGGGGGCGAAGGGGGAATGGGAAGTTTATACAAGCGGATGGCCCATCAATCGGGCTATAGTACCACGAGTATTGATAAAGGGAATTGGCACGAGCTGGACGAGGCTTTAAAAACCGCGCACATGGTTATTATTACCGTACCTATTCATGTGACACAATCGGTTATCCAACGATTAAAAGGGCGATTACCTTCAGGGGTAATTCTGGCGGATTTTACGTCGAATAAACGCCTTCCAATTGCTGATATGCAAGCCATTCACCAAGGGCCTATTTTAGGCTTGCACCCCATGCATGGGCCCGATGTAGAGAACCTCTCAAAACAACTCATGGTAGCGTGCTCGGTACAGGGCGAAAAAGAAAGCCAGTGGTTTTTAGACCAGTGTGAGTTATGGGGTATGAGGCTTATTAAAGCAGACGCCGAAAAACATGACCACGTCATGCATTTGGTTCAGGGGCTTAGACATTTCGTGGCCTTATTACACGGCTCATTTATGAAGCATTATGATTTAAAGCCCAACGATATGCTCGATTACTCTTCGCCTATTTATAGGGCCGAGTTAATGATGACGGGTCGAATATTTGCACAAAGCGCCGAACTCTATGCCGATATCGTATTCGCCAATGAAGAACGGCGCGACTTGCTGCTCAGCTTTTTTAAGCACCATCAGATGCTAGCCGAATTGGTAGAAAAAAATGATCGGGAAGGATTCATACGAGAATTTGAACAGGTCAC
>JAYPDB010000095.1:0-8179 GCA_038125045.1 Bacteroidota bacterium | reverse complement strand
CTAAATTTTTGGAGCAAGCGAGCAAACAAGGTGCTATGTGCATCGGTGGTTTACCCATGTTGGTTCATCAGGCGGCTCGTTCGTTTGAACTATGGACGAATCAACCATTTCCCGTACAAAGAGTTGAGGATCATTTAAGCCATGTCTTCCCAGCTCACATTCATACGCCCAAAGAACCTAAATGAATCCAGAATTTTAAGTTGGTTCAGTCTTAAAAATGCTCAGTATTTAGCAGATAACGCTACCATCGCTGGACTTAATGTTGGGTTTAATTCTACAGAGCAACAAGATGTTGTTTTAGCGAATTTAAAGGTTTTAGCACACGAAACGGCTACCCAGCTCAAACATATAGCCATTGCTCAGCAAGTACATAAAACACATGTGGAACATGTTTCTAAAGGTGGAATTTACCCTGAGACGGATGCATTTGTAACCAATGAGCCTGGCTTGGCCTTGATGATACAAGTTGCCGATTGTGGGGCAGTTTTATTTGGAGATGCTACCCATAAGGTTGTGGGTGCTGCACATGCCGGATGGAGAGGTGCCCAACAAGGGATTGTTCGAAAAACCTTAGACAAGATGATTGATTTGGGGGCTAACAAACAATACATACAAGTTTTTATAAGCCCATGTATATCGGTAGATGCATTTGAGGTTGGGGAAGAGGTTGCTGAATTATTTCCTGAGACATTTATTCATCGACACGGATTTATTAAACCTCATATCGATTTAAAATCATATATTAAATCAGAATTGATGGACTATGGAATTCCGTCAAAAAACATAGTAAAAGATGATAGCTGTACCGTGGAGAATGACCAACATTTTTATTCCTTTAGAAGAGAGTCTAGCTCTGCAGGTAGAATGGCTGCGGTAATAAAGCTGAACCAGCTAAGTTAATGATGAGGGATCGCAAGATTAAAATTGCTTTATTGGGTTCCACGGGTTCAATAGGTACGCAAGCTTTAGATATTATATGTGAACACAAGGACCTTTTTGATGTAGTGTTATTAACAGCACATAACAATAAGGAGTTACTTGATCAGCAGTGTCGCCGATTCAATCCTAAATATGCTGTGATCACAGGAGAGCAATACAAACAAGAACGACCTTCAATGGGCGACCCTAGTAGAACCACCACTTATTATTTGGATGAAGATATACTGTCCTTACTCATTGATCCTGAAATTGATCTTGTGTTGAACAGTTTAGTCGGCTTTGCAGGTTTTGCTCCGACCTATCATGCGCTCAAACACCATAAAAAAGTTGCGCTTGCGAACAAAGAATCCTTAGTAGTAGGTGGTGCACTGATTACAGATGTGCTAAAACAGACGTCGGGAACCCTAATACCTATTGACTCAGAGCATTCAGCCATGCTACAGTCTTTGGTAGGTGAAGACAAAGAATGCATTGAAGAAATCATTATTACGGCAAGTGGAGGACCTTTTAGAAGCTTCAGTCTTGATGAAATGGCCCATGTTACCATTGAACAAGCATTGAATCATCCTAACTGGAGTATGGGTTCCAAAATTACCATCGATAGCGCCACTATGATGAACAAAGGGTTAGAAATCATTGAAGCTCATTGGTTGTTTGATATTCCCATTGATAAGATTAGACCCGTAATTCATCCTGAGAGTATAATCCATTCCATGGTTACCTATATCGATGGTTCTACCAAGGCTCAATTAGGCCCTCCTGATATGAAGGTTCCTATTCTTTACGCATTAAGCTACCCTAGTCGTTTAGCCTTGCATTCATCACGTATGGATTGGAGTATGATGCATCAATTGCATTTCGAACCGGTAGATGTTAACAGGTTTCCCTGCATCCAACTCGCGATTGATTCGGTATCAATGCACGAAGGGGCGCCTGCTATCTTAAATGCCGCAAATGAAATTGCGGTTGCACACTTTTTAGAGGGTAAAATTAAGTATATTGAGATACCTAAAATTATCGAAAAAAGCCTTAACCAAATCAGTTTCAATCAAAGCCTAGATGTAGAATCACTAATGGCTTTAGATAAGGAAACCAGAGATTACGCAAGAACTATTTGTCAACATGGAAGTATTTGAACTAGCAAAAACCATCCTCATTTTTGTAGGTGCACTGATGATCCTTGTATTCATTCATGAATTAGGTCATTTCTTAGCTGCTAAATTGTTTGGAATGAGGGTCGAACGATTCTCTGTTGGATTCCCACCACGCATATGGGGATTCCAAAAAGGAGATACAGATTATTGTATTGGTGCAACACCATTAGGGGGGTATGTGAAGATCTCGGGTATGGTTGATGAGAGTATGGATACGGAACATCTCGCACAAGAACCACAACCTTGGGAGTACCGAAGTAAACCGGTTTGGCAACGGATGGTGGTCATTACAGCCGGCGTTATCTTCAATATGATATTGGCATTTTTTATTTACTCCGGAATGAACTGGTCGCAAGGTAAACTTAGTCTACCTATCGATCGTGTACAAGGTCTCTATGTACCCGAGGGAAGTTTGTTAGAACAGGTTGGTTTTGAAACCGATGATCGTATTTATGGTGTCAATGGAAATTCAGTAGATGCCTTTGAGGATTTGGTTTCAATTTCTGAAATAACAAGTTCGAATCTTAACTATCAAATCGTTAGAAATGGTACCAGTATGGATATATTTGTACCCTCTAGCATATTGGATAGCCTACAAGATCAGTCTTTCTTAAATGGGTCAAATGTGTACCCGCCCATTATCTCAAGTGTTGCTTTGGGTTCTCCAGCAGAGAATGCAGGCCTTAAAGCAGGAGATCGCTTCGTATCTGCAAATAAAGAAGACATTAACTATTATCTACAGCTTATCGAGTTTATCCAGAGTAGCTCTGGTGACATTGAATTTGTAATGGAACGAGATGGAGAAGAATTTGAAGTTCGAATAACGCCAAACGATGATCGTACCATTGGAATCAATGGGCCAACTCTTGCGCAATCTGGTGCTAGGTCTATTGAACTTGGATTTATTGCTTCGTTGGAAGAAGGGTGGAATCAGGTAGCAGATCAAACAAAGGGTATTATAGGTGGATTTTCACGCATGTTTTCTGGTGATATCTCTGTTCGTCAAAATCTAGGTGGTCCTATTGCCATTGCCAGTTTAACAAAACAGGCAATCGATCAAGCCGGTTGGATTGGTTTCTGGGAAATCACGGCTCTTTTAAGGACATCTTGTCTTTCTTATCTATGAGGGTATCGTTGGAAGAGAACCAACGGAAAAGGTTAAAATAGCCGCTCAGAATTTGGGATTTGTTTTGTTACTTTCCCTAATGGCATTTGTAATCTTCAATGACGTTTTACGCCTATTCTAATGAAAATTGCTAAAGAAGGTTATCCCACCATAGCCTTAGTGGGTACGGTTGTTGGACTTATCTGTCTATGTTCTTGGCTATATCTACCTTTATGGTTGTTCATTGCATTGAGTATCTTATTATTGCCAATTTGGTTGCTGAGTATCTATTTTTTTCGTGATCCTGAGCGTTATTTACCTCCCAATATTACACAAGAGCAGATTCTATCACCTGCCGATGGGAAGGTCGTCATTGTAAAGGAAATCGAGGAATCTGAATACCTCAAATCCGATGCAATCCAAATAAGTATTTTCCTTTCACCCCTTAATGTTCATATCAACAGGAGTCCCTTATCAGGTACTTTAGAATACCTTAGCTATATGCCAGGCGAGTATTTAATGGCCTGGAACGAACGAGCATCCATGGATAATGAGCAGGCAAAGTTTGGTGTGAAGCACTCTTCTGGAAAAAAAATATTGTTCCGCCAAATCACTGGCTTTTTAGCTAGACGAATTGTCTATTATTTATCCGAGGGGGATCAACTTGAAGCGGGAAAACGTTTTGGACTCATGAAATTTGGCAGTAGGATGGATGTAGTGGTCCCAAAAGATTCGAAAATATTTGTGAAAGAGGGCGATAGAACAGTTGCAGGAGTATCGGTAATAGCAGAATTATCTCACTCATGAAATACCCCATTAAACATCGCTACCAAAGTTTCAAGCAACAACGCTTGGCAAGAAAGAAGGGAAAACCTCCTGTGAATAGAAGAATTGCTGTTCCGAGCTTTTTTACCCTGATGAATCTGTTTTCGGGTTTTTTAGCCATAGTAGCTATCTCTGAGGATCAATTATTTAGAGGTGCTTGGTTTATGGTTGCCGCTGGCTTTTTTGACGTATTAGACGGTTATGTTGCACGCTTAGCCAATGCGGATTCAGATTTTGGTATCGAGTTAGATTCTCTTAGTGATATTGTATCGTTCGGAGTAGCACCCTCGTTTTTGATGTATCGTTTTTGCTTACATGAGTTTCAATTCTTAGGAGTACTCATTAGTGCGGTGCCCGCTCTATGTGGTGCTGTACGTTTGGCTCGATTTAACGTAAATACTCGATTAGAGCCCAATAAATTTCATTTCACCGGACTTCCAATACCATCAGTTGCCATCATATTAGCGGCCTTTTATCTAACCTTTAATGATGATTTGGCTCTTTTTGATATCTTTCGAAACGGTGTTAATAGTATCGTAGCACCATTAATTATAGTACTATCGGTGCTTATGTTAAGCGCTTTACCATTCGATAAAGTGCCTAAAATGGATTTGCAATCCTTCAAGCAGAGCCCTTTTAAATCCTTTTTATTTGTGTCCTATTTCGTTTTGATTCTACTTTTCCGCGAATTTGGACTCATGGTAGTCATTCTTGTTTATATCGTGAAAGGTATCATCGATGGCATGAAAACCTATTTTTCAACCGATTATTCTTTGGTAGACCGATAAGGTATCCTTTGCTATTCGATCCCAGGAAAAAGTAGTAGCCATCCTATCGCGTAAACCCACATCTTCACGTTTATATGCATCAATGATGGCATTTAGAATGCTTTGATGTGAATAGGGATTCAAATAAGACGCTTGATGTCCAAAATATTCACGTGTACCACCTCGCTCAGTTAGTGCAATTTGCGCTCCCGCCAATGCCGCCTCCATAGCCGCTATACCTGGTGTTTCAAATAGAGAAGGTAATACAAATACCTTTGCACTGGCGTATGCAGAGGCTAATAACGGATCTTCATGTTTGAGGTTGGGTATATGTAAAACCCCGTATTTTTGTATTAATGACTGGCACGATGATGAGTAGGAATCTTCTCCAAAATCACCAATGACAACCAAGCGTGCAGGTAATTTTGGTGTAATTTCGAGCAGTCGTTTGATATTTTTTCGGGTTGAACCCGCCTGACCCACAAATAGTATGGTATCTTCGGAGCCATAGCGTTGTTGAAATAGAGATGCATCTGAGTGTAGAAAGCGTCGATCAACACCATTGTGTATAACCTGCATCCGGTCCGTTGGCACATCAAAAAGGCGATGTACCTGATGGAATTCCTCTCTTGTATTGGGCAATAAATAATCTGCATAGTTACACAGTTCAGATTTAAACCAATATTCCGACTCCCGACCTTTGAGGAAAGGATATAACCACCGTTCTGCTTGTATCTTTACTTTGGTAATACCAACAGATGTAGGCGAAAAGAATACAGGAGAAAGTACAACGGGAAACATTGTCGATTGCTCCAACTGAAATGATTTCAAAACTGTGAGGAAACTGCGATGCTCTGGGCTGGCCACAAAAATATGCAAGAGATCAATAGTATGGAGATCCTCTCGCTTTTCGACCCATAGCACCTTCAACCCGTGTTTTTCAAGATGATGTGTAGTCTCGGTGGCTTGGCGACGAACACCTCCATTAACTACTTGTACACTTGGGGGGATAAGAAAGCCAATGGTCATATTCGTATTCTATTTCGGTATTGAATCAATGACTCTTTCCAGAGTTTCCATGGTTGTGTACGTTTATGATCTAAAAAATCATCGCTTATCATGCTGCTACCAGCAGGGGTCCATCTAATATCTGAGGTTTGATCCTGAATAGAAATTCCGGATATTACCTTGGATGGCGTTGCCAGAAAACCGCGGTCATGCTCCGTTTTAACTAGTAGAGGAATATCACCATTCATGCTACCAGTTAAAACACCATTTTGTGAGGAGTATTTCAAGTCATAGCTTTGTTTGAGCCTTTTCATCCAGAAAATGGCCCATTCATCATACCTAAGCCATTGTACTCCCGCTTCATTTGCATAGTTCATGGCAAAATCTATAGCACTCGCTCCGGGTTGAAGTGGATGGTGATACAGCATCATGGCTTCCCAATTCCTTAGTTTTGAGTCTAATAGTTGTTGAAAGTAATGTTTAAAATCATCATCAGAAGCACCGTATCGACGTAGACTTCCTGTGCAAATGGGGTGTATTGGTATTTGTAGTCTCTGATGACCCTTCACATAATAAGGAAATCCATCGTACTCATTAGTGAATTCAGAGCTGTAAATAAAAGGATAGGTATCCAAGACCTTTGAAAGGGTTTCACTCCAAATTCCATAGGGAGCGGCGTAACCTTTGGCCTTCATACCATATTCTTTCATGCGCTCATTTGCTTGTTCTATATCTTGGTAAAGTGCATAACTAGAACGTATATGAGCATGATCATAACCATGGATAGCGTATTCATGAGTAGGAAAGTTAACAAACCACTCCAACCAATCGTCGTGGGCACTAACATGAAGAAAATTAGTTAGTTTGGCGTCATGTTTTTCAGCCAAATCAAATAATTCCTGCATGCTTTTTTGAGTCCCAAAATCCGTATCGATTCGAAGTGTGATGACCGGCCGATCCGTTGGGAAAACCCAGGTTTGCACCCATGGTAATCCCAGAGAAAAAAGTACCCTTTCAAGTCCGAGTTGAAGCAGATCTTGTAATTTTTGTCGATGTACCTTCGATACCAATTCATTCGGGTGCAAATCTAAAGTACTTGGGAATCGTTTTCTTGTATAGCCTTTAAGTTCTAGTGTTTTTTCAATAGGAAAACCAAAGTAAACCCTCCCCATTGTTTCTAAATAGACGGCCGAGAACAGGTGTTCTAAAGGTTCGAAAAGCCTTATTGGTGAATAAAGATCCACACTGCTGAATGCTTCAAGTTGAGTACCGAGTAAATCACGACTGGTAATCGATGTTCGACGGATTTCTCTGCTAAGAGCATGCTCAGGCATCTCTGAACTTTCATAGGTATATAGGATTCCTAGTTGCTGAGTAGCATTTTCCTTCGATTTTTTTTCGGGTTGAAGTTTGCCTAATTCCTGTCGTTCCCATTTCTCTAGAGGACGATGTACTATGATCATAGAATGTTCAGCTACATCCTTTGGAAGTGTACTAAGCGCTACAAATTGAACACCCATATTCTCAAGTAATGCTTGTAATCCTGATTCTAAACCTAGTACACCTATGGTGAATATTCGATCCATATCATTCATCCTCTGGGGGTTGGTAGCGCATGAATTTCTGTATGAGTGTAAAATCCGAGCGTCTGAGATCGTTATGTATGATGGTGCTTGCGAGTGTTACTGTTAAACTGATCATACTTATTAACTCATGAGACCATGAACCTACATACAAAAGACCGATATATACACCATATCCAATAGCGAAACTTAGATATAGACTGGTAAGCTTAGTATGTAGATTCGGCAATGAGTTTTTCTTTAGTGCCTTGTTGAAATAATAGTAACTAAATCCCATTATGATACCTTCAACGAGTCCAATCAAGAGTACAGGGATCTGCGATTCTTTGGTAAATAGGAAGGCCGCAACGATCAGAATAACCGCCCCTATACAGCCTCCGAGTACATTTGCTTTCAGATAGGCAGATTCGGAATCCATTGCGACAAGAGAGGTAGCATATATGCTATTCTGAAACGTAAAAAAGATCAAAATGGAAAGCATTTGTAAGAGGGGTATGCTTTCATGATATTCTGATCCATAAATCCCTGAAATCAAATAGGGGGCTAGATAAAGGATACCAAGACTTCCGTAAAGTCCAATAAGTGAATGTATTCTAAATCCATTGGAAAGCACATCACCTATCATCTCATGAGATTGGCTCCACATTCGAGAAAGGTTAGGTAAAAGTATTTGAACCAACACTCGATCGATAATCATCACCAATAGTACGATCCGAAGCGCAGCTCCAAACAGTCCTACATATTCCTCAGAGTAGAAATAGGCAAATACTAATGGGGGGAAGAGTATAATTACTTGTG
>JAYPDB010000094.1:0-8252 GCA_038125045.1 Bacteroidota bacterium | reverse complement strand
GATGAGCAGTTGGAAGGGACCTCCTACGACTATGTGAAACAAACCCTGGCCACGGAGCTTGCTTCCTATATCAATGAGTACCGATGGACCGAGACCGAGGTGCTCGAGCATGAGCGCATCAATTGCCAGATCAGCATCATTTTGACCTCCGCCAGTACCGATTACACCTACTCGGCGGAAGCGGTGATTTCAGCCAGGCGGCCCATTTATGGAACCATGCAGGAAACCTCCTCCATTATCGTGAGTGATCAGGCATGGCAGTTTTCTTATCCCGAAGGGCGTTCCTTGGTGCATGACGAGTTGACCTTTGAGGCGCTCACCGGGTTTATCGACTACTATGCCTATCTGATGATTGGCTATGATTTTGACAGTTTTGCCGAGCTGGGGGGCAGTGATTATTTTGCCAAGGCGCAGGATGTGGTGGATTTGGCGCAGAGTTCTAATGCCATTGGCTGGGCTCGCTCGTCCAATAACCGCAGGAACCGGTTTACCTTGGTCGCCGATATGATGAATTCCAGCTATGATGATTTGCGAAAGGCCTATTATCAGTATCATCGAGTGGCTCTTGACGGCTTTACCCAAGATCCTGAGGAGGCTAGACAGGCTTTGGTGGATGCCTTGGAGCTGATCCAAACCACCAAACGACGATCGACCAGTAACTTTTTGTTCGATTTATTTTTTGACGCGAAGTCTCGTGAAATTGCCGCCATGCTCGCCGATGCGGAGAGCCAAATCAAGCTTGCGGCATATACCATTTTGAGCGAGACCGATCAGGCCCATCTAAGTGATTACGAGAATTTGCAGTAATATTTGATTCGCCTTTTTGTATATTCCAAAAAGTGCAACTAACCAGCCCTAAAAGAAGGCTATTTGAATCAGAAAAGCGGTTTTTTACCGAACCATCAGACGACTGAGCTATGAAAATTTTCGTGAGCGTAAAAATGGTGCCGGACGTCACGGCCCCGATGCAAATTAAAAACGGCGAACTCATTTTGGATGTCGATCGAACGGTCTTAAATGCCTATGATGCTTCGGCCGTGGAAGAAGCCTTGGTCTTACAAGAAGCGCATGGCGGCCAAGTGGTGGTGGTGAGTGTGGGGCCTGCGAAGGCCGCCGAAACCTTGAGAAAAGCCTTGGCGATGGGCGCCGATTCGGCGGTGCATATTTCAACGGAAGGGCTCAAGGGAGTGCAGGGCCTAGATTCCTATAGTTACGCTAAGATTTTGGCGGCTTTTTATGGAGGGCAGCAATACGATGCCCTCTTTTTTGGCAAGCAATCACAGGACACCGACGCAGGACTCACCGGAAGCATGGTGGCCGAATTGTTGGGGGTGCCCTACGTATCCAACGCCGTAGGCATTACTCGGGAAGCAGATGGCGGATTTTTGGTGAAACGACAAGGCGATAGCGGGCAAGAAATGGTGGCTGCTGGTGTTGGATGTTTAATCACCTGCTCCAACGACATGAATGAGCCCCGAATACCCAAACTAAAAGGCATTATGGCCTCAAAGAAAAAACCTTTAGAGGTGTTGAACTTGGGCGATCTGGGCTTGAACGAAGGTGATGTTGCGCCCAAGACACACGTTGCAGCCTACGTAGAAATACCGGCTCGACAAGCGGGGCAGAAATTTAACGAGGGCGCCGCGGAAGATGCGGGCAAAGTAGCCGAACTCCTAGAACAAAACGATTTACTCTCATGATCTTTCTACATCTACTTACGGTTCAAAACGGAGGCATCAAACGCTCATCCCTCGAAGTCTTATCCCGAGGTCGGGAGTTGGTGAGTAGCATGGGCGAACATGGTGGTGGTAATGGTGCTGAATTGCACGCAGTGGTCTGTTCCCCCGAAGTAACGGATTGGGACGCGGCAAAGTGGTCTTTAGAAATTGGAGCTTACGGCGTGGATACGGTATGGATGGCAACCGATGAAGTATTTAAAGAGCATAACAATCAGGCTTTGCTATCCGCGGTGCAAGCGGCTCATACCCAAGCTACGGGTACCGGAACCAAAGCCAGTGTGGTAGCCATGGCCTCCACCGAAGGGGTCAAAGATATAATTGGAGCTTTATCGGTGCGGTTGGGCGCGAGTGTAATCGCGGATGTGTCGGAGTTTGAGGTATCTGCGGAAGGTGACGAGGTGCACTTATCAGCCACTCGACCAGTGATGGCCTCCAAAGCCCAAACCAAGGTGCAGGCTAGCGCGCAGCATGTGATGGTCTCTGTGCGATCAGGCTCGTATGGGATTTTGGACCAGGCGGCTTTGGGGTCAGATAGAGGGCTTGATGTGAGCACGATATCCCTTCAACCCGTGTCAATAGAAGATGCCGATTCTAAGCTACACACCAAGATTCGAGAAATCATCACCGCAGCCGCAGATACCATCGATTTGAACGAGGCCGAGGCCATCGTGGCGGCCGGTCGCGGGGTCAAGGATGAGGCGGCCAAAGCCTTAATTGCGGAATTGGCGGGGGTTTTGAATGCGGGCATCGGGGCATCACGCGCCTTAACCGAAGCAGGAGTGTATGATCCTAGCGTTCAAATCGGGCAAACCGGGAAAGTAGTTTCGCCACAGCTCTACATCGCGGTGGGAATCTCCGGGGCCATTCAACACGTGGCGGGCATCACCAATTCGAAGGTGATCGTGGCGGTAAACAAAGACGCCGATGCGCCCATTTTTGAGGTGGCCGACTACGGCATCGTGGGGGATTTATACGAGGTATTGCCGGCACTAATCGCCGAAATTAAACGACGCAAAGGATAGCATGGAAGACGAACGCTTTGACGCGATAATTATTGGTGGTGGAGTAGCCGGTTTATCGGCGGCCATGACCTTGGCGCGTGCCAATGCGAAGTTTTTGTTGGTGGAGCGAGGAGAGTTTGCCGGAGCCAAGAATGTGTCCGGCGGCGTGCTGTGGGGAAGCGATTTGGCGAAGTTGGTGCCTGAATACTGGGAGGAAGAAGATGGTGGTTGGGAGCGATTTGTGAATCATCGCCGGCTTAGTTTGATGGACGAGCAGTCGGCCTTTACCCTAGATTTTAAATCGAGGCATTGGAACGAGCCTCCCTACACTGGAGTCGTGGTACTTCGGGCGCGTTTCGATAACTGGCTGGCCGGAAAGGTGCAAGAGGCCATTGATGCGAGTGACTTTGCCGAGGAATCCTTTATTGCCACCGATATTAAGGTGGATCAGGTGCTCATGGAGAACGGGCGCGCGGTGGGGATTAAAACCGGAGACGAGGAGTTTCGTGCGCAGGTGGTCATTATTGCCGAGGGCGTGAACAATTTGCTCACGCGGCAAGTAGGGCTTCAAACCGAATATGTGCCCGCCGATCATATGCTCACGGGTATCAAAGAGATTATCCGCTTCGATCAGCAGAGACTGGAAGATCGTTTTCAGCTGCGTGGGCGCTCGGGCATGAGCAATGAATTTGTGGGCTGGGCCACTGATGGTGTAGAAGGGGGTGGTTTTTTGTACACCAACAAGGATACCCTTTCGGTGGGTTTGGTGCTAAGTATTGCGGAGCTGCGGGCGCAGAAGAAATCGCCGCATGATATTTTGAGTCATTTCAAAACACATCCGGTCGTCGCCGATGCGATCGAAGGCGGGGAAGTGGTGGAGTATTCGGCCCACGTGGTGTCCTCAGGAGACAAGCGTGCCATGCCTCGAGAGGTCTATGCCGACGGGGTATTGATTGCCGGTGAAGCCGCAAATTTGCTACTAAATGCGGGTAAGGCCATTCAAGGCATGGACTATGCCATGCGGTCTGGGATTTTAGCCGCCGAAACGGTGCTAGAAGCCAAAGCCGCCGGCGACTTTTCGGTGGGAAAACTGGCCGATTATCGCAAAAAACTGGACGCCAGCTACATTATGAAGGATATTAACGGGTTTCAGGATGCCGTGCATGTATTGCATGACCCTATTATGCAGCATAAAGTGCCCAACATTTTGTGCGATTTTGGTCGGTCGTTCTTTAGTATCGACAACCAGCCCACAGCGAAATCGAAGGATATGATTTTAGACGCCGTTCGTACGCATTCTAGCCTCTGGGAAATGGCGAAATTTGGATTTAAAGCCGGGAGGTCGTTATGAAATCACTAGCCGAACGACTAGGTTTGGTGGGATACCGCAATCAAAGCCGAAGCGAAATAAAACCTCATATTGTGGTGGATACCGATATCTGCAACAGCAGCTGTCCACACCAGTGTACCACTTGGGTATGCCCGGCTAACTGCTACACCCTCGATGAACAAAAAAAGGTGCATTTTCAAGTAGAGGACTGCATTGAGTGTGGCACCTGCATGTACGCCTGTGATCAAGGCGCCGTAGATTGGAATTACCCAGACCCTGAAATTGGGCGCGGGGTGAACTGGAATTTTGGGTAGTTTAAACTCAAACAAGCTGCCAAAAACTATAAAAAAAATGTAAAAGCCCAGAGGGGTGCCATTGTTAACCCGATCAAGACATCAACCCTCTAAGCGTTTCCACATTTTTTCAGTCATACTTTCAATTTCGGCGTCCAATTTCTTGTCTCCGGTGCGTAGCTGCTCCGCCATTTCTTTGATTTTACGCGCTTTTTGAGCTTTCTCCGAGAGTTCCCCCACTTCTTTTTCTAAAAGTCGAGTAAACAACTCTTTTAAGGTAATCCCTTCTTTGACGGCATGAATTTTGGCCTTCTTCATTAGCTCGTCCGATATATCTATCGTCGTTCTCATGTGTAACCTCGTGTTGTAACGTTTCCCTAATATGTTGTGTGGAGCACATAATCCTAACCCAGGATCTTATTGTTATGCCCGAAATTGTGTGCATACAACTTCAGAATTTTATTCTTCAAAAGGAAATATTATTTATTGCTTTATGGTTACCCATATTATCGCCTCCGGTTTACCCAACTTAATCTTCTAAATTTGGGCTGAAATTGTTGGGAAGAAAATCCCTAAAACTGCTACATTGCTTAGAGAACGAACACGGGGCCTATTCAACCCGAAGAAGTAAACATCCAGCATAATGGCAAAGACCTTATTTAATATCGATGACGCTTTTCTGTTCGAATCCGAACTTGGAGAAGAAGATCGTTTGATTATGGAAACCGCGCGTGATTATGCGCAATCCTCGCTCGAACCACGGGCTCTGAAAGGGAATACGGAAGAATTTTTTGATCAAGATATTGCCCGAGAAATGGGTGAAATGGGTCTTTTGGGAGTCAACATTCCTGAGGAATACGGAGGTGCCGGAGCCTCATACACCGCCTACGGCTTGGTGGCGCGTGAAGTGGAACGGGTCGATTCGGGGTATCGGTCGTTCATGAGTGTTCAGTCTTCGCTGGTGATGTATCCCATATCCATTTTTGGCTCGGAAGAGCAAAAGCAGAAGTACATCCCAAGGCTGGCAGCAGGCGAAATTATTGGATGCTTCGGGCTTACCGAACCCGACCACGGATCGGATCCGGGTGGAATGGTAACCACGGCGATGAAAACCGACGGTGGCTGGATCATCAACGGGGCCAAGATGTGGATCACCAACTCTCCCATTGCCGACATCGCAGTGGTCTGGGCCAAAGCCAAAGAGCATAAGGACGACCCTGGCGTCATTCGGGGGTTCATTCTGGAAAAAGAAATGAAAGGCTACAGCGCGCCGCACACCAAATACAAAATGAGCTTGCGCGCGAGCGAAACCGGTGAGTTGGTCTTCGACGATGTATTTGTGCCCGATGAGCAGATGTTTCCCGACATCACAGGACTCAAAGGCCCTTTCATGTGTTTGAACTCGGCCCGATACGGCATTGCCTGGGGTACCATTGGAGCGGCTGAGTTTTGCTATCAACGAGCGCGGCAATATGTGCTGGATCGGAAGCAATTTGGCCAACCGCTAGCGGCGAATCAGCTCATTCAAACCAAGCTGGCCAATATGCTCACCGACATTACCTCCATGCAGATGTTGGCCTTGCGCTTGGGACAGCTCAAGGACACCGACAAGCATCATCCGTCCATGACCTCGCTGGCCAAGCGGCATAACTGTGGCAAGGCCCTAGAAATTGCTCGAGTGGCTCGCGATATGCACGGCGGAAACGGAATCACTGGCGATTACCGCGTTATCCATCACATGGTGAATCTGGAGTCGGTGAACACCTACGAAGGTACTTACGACATTCATGGACTCATATTGGGGCGTGAGATTACGGGCATTCAAGCCTTCACCCCGAAAGGAAACTAACCAAAAAGGAACCTACTACAGAGGAACACACGATGATTAAAAAGATTGCTCTCGGCCTAGGCGCCGTTCTCGTTATTATTCAGTTTTTTCAGATCGATAAAACGCAGCCCGAAGCCGACATGAACGCCGACTTCATCACCTTAGAGCAACCACCCGCCGAGGTGGCCAATCTCCTGCGTTCGGCCTGTTACGATTGTCACTCCTACGATGTGGAATATCCGTGGTACACCAATGTTCAACCCGTGGCCTGGTGGATTGATTATCATATCGAGGACGGTCAAGGGCATTTGAACTTTGCCGAGTGGGGCAACTACACCTACCGACGAGCCGATCATAAAGCCGAAGAGGTGATTGAGTACGTGGAGAATAGGGAAATGCCTCTTCCTTCCTACCGGTTGATGCACCCCGAAGCGCGTCTATCGGACGATCAGCGACAAGTGCTCATGGATTATTTTGTGGCCTTACGCGCCGATATGAAAACCGAACAAGAAGCCAAAGAAGCCACGGAAGCCGCAGAAAACGAAGCGGCTGAGAACGAGGCTACTGAGGGCACCGAGTGATTCGACTTGGCCTATCGCTTGCGAGCGTACGGGGCGTGAGTCTGGCTCATAGCTTGCGTGTACGCCAAAACCAAAACTTGTGCTTTTGCCTAGGCCTTTGCTTGAGTCTAAGTTTAAGTCTAAGCCTGAGTCTAAACTCCCAAGCCCAGGAACGTCTCGAATTTTGGTTTGAGTCTCAGAACTACCTCAGCAGGCAAATCGCCCGTTCCGATACTTCCTTAAGCGAACGTCAGGCCGAAAATTTCTACGAAGACCGGGTGTATCAACTCCATGGAGAGCTTGTCATGCCCCTAACTTCTGATGCCGCCAATAACCCGGCCCCTGCCATTGTCTTTCTAGTGGGTAGCGGACCCAACTCTTCGCACCAAAGTTTATACACCGATTTTGTGCGCGAAAATCTGGAAGCACTCTTTCTAAACCACGGCATTGCCCTCCTCTATTTCGACAAACGCGGGGTAGGCCTGTCCGAAGGTCGATGGCATCGAACCGATCTCTTCGAACGAGCCGATGACACCCGATCGGCCGTACGTGCCCTGCGCCAGCATCCTGGCATCGACGGAGACCGCATCGGTGTGGTAGGCCACTCTCAAGGCGGAACGGTGGCCCAGCTCTTGGGTGCGATGTACGGAGATTCCTTGGCATTTGTAGCCTCCCTCGCCGCCCCTACCTATGATACCGAGCGCCGGCTAACCCATGAATATTATTCTCGATTTTTGTGTGAAGGCGACCCGGAGGCCGAGGCCATGGACCGGGCCCAGAAAAAAGCCATTTCAGACCTAAACTGGGTCAATGCTTTTCCCCTCACCAAAGCATGGAGGCACCTGAGCGAGCTCAGCGACTTTGATCCGGCCCCCTATCTCGCGCAGCTGAGCCTGCCGGCCTATTTCGCCTTCCCCGAGGAGGATTATTTCGTGTCTGCGGACTGGGCCATGGAGGCTCTAAGATTGGCACGTCCATCGAGTACCTCACCGGATTTCTCTGAACACCTGACCGTACAAAGCTTCCCCGGGTTGGATCATGACTTCCGCCCCACCGATAATCTGTGCACGGGTTCCGGCGTGGAAATCGCCTTTGAAAAGGATAACGAAGATAAGGATGACGAACAAAAAGAGGTCGCCAAAAGTAAATACACCAAAGCATCCACTCCAGTACCCGACTTTTCGGAAGACTTTCAGCAAGCCTTCCAAGCCTGGGTACTATCTCTTTTCGGGTTGAACTAACCCCCTAAAGCTCCCGAACCCAGATGTTTCGGAACTGAATGGGATCCCCATGGTCTTGGAGAGCCAAGGGCATTTTCTCAGGGTGAGGCGTATAGTGCGGCGCTCCAATGTAGACCGTAGGCCCCAACAGCTCCACATTGTTTTGCACCAGAACCCCATTGTGAAATACCGTAATGCGTGCGGGTGAAACCAAGGTGCCTTTTTCAGAAAACCGAGGCGCCATAAACACGATGTCATAACTCTGCCAACTCCCCGCGGGC
>JAYPDB010000093.1:1817-8355 GCA_038125045.1 Bacteroidota bacterium | reverse complement strand
GCCCGCACAATTTTACCCGGGTTGAACCGATTCTCCGGATCCCAAATATCTTTCACCCTCTCGAGTAGAGGCATCATTTCACTTCCCAACACCTGCTCGATAAAAGGGGCCCTTGCCCGACCGTCACCATGCTCTCCGGAGAGTGAACCATTGTATTTATGCACCGTTTCGGCAAATTCTTTGGCCATCTGCTTCATCTTGGTCACCCCTTCAATGGTCGTGGTATCGATCATGGGGCGAAAGTGCAGCTCACCCACCGAAGCGTGAGCATAAAACACGCAATGGGTATCGTGTTTGTCTAATATGGATTCAATGTCTTTGACGTAAGCGGGTAAATCTTTTACGCGAACGGCCGTATCCTCACAAAATGCGGGGGATCGAGATTCTTTGCCCAGCCCCATCAACAGTCCTAGGCCCGCTTTTCTAAGTTCCCATACCCGGTTCATTCGCTCAGGGTCTTCGAGCTGTGAATAGGCATAGCCCAGCTTAGCGGCCCGCAGCTCATCTTCGAGCTCTTGCGCACGCTTGTCTAGTTCATAGCGGTTATCCCCTTCGAACTGAATGATGAGAATACACTTAGGATCCTCACGTAGGAAAAAACGGTTTTGAGCCTGCTCCAAATTCTCTTTGGTCGCCTGTAAAATAATATCGTCGACCAATTCAACCGCGGCAGGATCTTTATCCACCGCTAGAACGGTGGCCCGCATGGCCTCATCAAGGGTTTTAAACTGCGGAATAATCATGCGCTTGTAGCGAGGCAAAGGCTCTAAATTCAACTTCGCAGACACGGTCATCGCCAGGGTCCCCTCGCTACCTGCCAGTAATTCGCATAGGTTAAAAGGACGCCCACCGGGGGTAATGGGATGCATCTCGCACAACGCATCCAAGGCATAACCCGTATTTCGACGCTTAATTTCTTTGTGGGGATAGTGCTCTTCAATCGCCTCTTTATGCTCATGCAATAACTCTAAGAGTTCGCGATAGATGTGCCCTTCTAAATTTTTCTGGGCACACTTTTGCTCGAGTTCCTCATCGGTGAGGGGTTTGGCAATCATGCGAGAACCATCGCTGAGCACCACATCCATTTCAAGCACATGGTTGCGAGTACTTCCGTACTTTATGGAATACAATCCGGCCGAATTATTGCCAATCATCCCGCCAATCATACAGCGTGACGCTGTGGCCGTATCTGGGCCAAATAGTAGTTCTTGTGGGGCCGCCATGCGATTGAGCTGATCTCGGATAATCCCCGGTTCAACCCGAACCCAACGCTCTTCGATGTTCCACTCCAGCACCTTAGTCATGTGCCTAGACACATCCATAATGAGTCCATCTCCCGTCGTTTGACCGGCTAGCGATGTACCCGCGCTGCGGGCAGTGATGCTCCATTTTTTGGCCGCGGCCTGCTTAACCAGCGATACAATATCGTCTCCGTTTTCGGGAAAGGCGACCCCCTTGGGAGTTTCCTCGTACATCGAAGCATCCTGTGCATAGAGACGTTTGGAGAGAGAATCGGTCTTAATGGCTACTTTTGGACACATATATAAGGTGTAAACCGCAAGCTAAACGTTATAAATTGAATTCGGTTTGGCACTTTTTCACGATCTCATCGCCTAAGGAAAGGCAGGCGGTAGCCGCCGGACTTGGCGCGTTGAGCACATGAATTTGTCGATCGGCCTGTTCGAAATAAAAATCATCGAGAATTTCTCCATCGGGTTGAAGGGCCATCGCTCGAACTCCGGCTGGTGAATCCTTGAGATGGTGGCTGCGAACTTCGGGTATTAAGGTTTGAAGTCCTCTTACAAAGGCTTCCTTCGAAAAAGAGCGCTTATATTCATCTAGTCCCATGCGCCAGTGCTTACTGGCCATCTTCCAAAAACCTGGAAAGCTTAGTGACTCTAGTGATTCTTTGAGGTCGAAGGCGAATTTGTTGTAGCCTTCGCGCTTGAATACAAAGACCGCATTGGGTCCACATTCAATACCCCCAAGAGCCATTCGGGTGAAATGAACACCTAAAAATGGAAACTCTGGATTGGGCAATGGGTAAATAAGGTGATTGACTAGATATTCGGCCTCGGGTTTTAACTCGTAATATTCTCCTTTGAAGGGGACTATTTTAACGGGTGAGTGAATACCCGCTGATTTGGCCACATGATCACAATACAGTCCTGCACAATTGATGAGGTAACGCCCTTTGTACTGCTCATTTCCTGCGCGTACCTTTACTTCGTCGGCTTGCTCATCGATTTTGTACACGCGCGCACCAAAGACTACCTGCCCTCTCCCATCGGAGCCAATCACATCCATCATGCGCTCACACATGCCCACATAATCGACGATACCTGCGCAGGGTACATGGATGGCTTTGACCCCCGCAACATGCGGTTCAATCTCGGCGAGTTCCTGAACATCAATCATCTTGATGCCCTCGATTTCATTCTGAATCCCTCGCTCGTAAATCTTGTCTAGGCGTTCGAGTTCCTCTTCTTTGGTCGCGACGATCACCTTGCCGCAGACCTCCATGGCCACCTCGTGTTCCTGGCAAAAATGCACCAGTTGATGTCGACCATCTCTGCAATTTCGAGCTTTGTAACTGCCTGGTTTGTAATAGATTCCCGAATGAATCACCCCAGAGTTCTTACCGGTTTGATGCGCCGCTACTCGCTGTTCTTTTTCGAGTACGAGTATGGTAGCCTCGGGAAATGTATTGTGCAACTTATAGGCGGTTGCCAAGCCTACAATGCCTGCCCCGACAATAATAAAATCATAGGTTTTTTGAGTGGAGCCTTGGGACTGTGGTCCTCGACTGACGCTCCCTTGAGATGAAGTTTGCATAGCTAGAAGATAAGAGGCTCGGACAAAATTCACACGAGAATGTGAAAGCAACTTTTATCAGAATGAAATCGTATCTTTATGGGTTCTAATAGTGTCTTATGGTTGACCAGTAAACCATACAATCGACCACACTGTAATCTTCTGTTATGACAAATAAACTTTCATACTACCAAATGTACATCACATCTATTTTGATGGTTGGGGTACTATGGGTGTCGGCTATTAGCTGTTCAAGTGACTCTTCGGATGTAAACAAGCACAATCTTAGCGAAGATGAATTGCGCATACAAGGGGTCTTGCAGCGCGCCACCTTTGAAGACCTGAATGGCCAGGCAGTACAGCTATCCGATTACAAAGGGAAAATTGTGTTGGTAGATTTTTGGGAAACCTGGTGTTCGCCTTGCCTCATGGTCTTTCCTGCTATGGATTCACTGCGCGCCGAATATGGCGATCAATTCGAGGTGTTAGCCGTAAATACCATTCTCTCCGACAATCCAGAGGGTGTTGCCAAGTTTGCCGAAGACAATCCCTATGACTTTAACTGGGTCGTCGATGTAAACGGTGTAGGAGAACAAGTAATCTCTATGGGAATCCCCTTCAAAGTCTATGTTGACACCGCTGGCTACGTCATTACCACAGAATTAGGTTCGAGAGGAACCCAAGGCGATTACGAAAAAACAAAATCAATCTTAGAAGCTTACTTACCTTAATTACAATTCTTACCATGTCTCAAGAAATCATAGATTCATCTACGAAATCCATTAAAGAAACCGCAAAAGCAGACCTGCCTTCAACAAAACCGGCGTACAAAGTGGCCGATATTTCTCAGGCAGCTTACGGACGAAAAGAAATTGAATTGGCCGAGGCAGAAATGCCTGGTTTAATGGCTATTCGTGAAGAATACAAAGCAGAGCAACCCCTTAAAGGTGCCAAAATCGCTGGATGCTTGCACATGACCATTCAAACCGCGGTGCTCATCGAAACCCTCGTAGATTTGGGCGCTGAGGTGACCTGGAGTTCATGTAATATTTACTCTACCCAAGATCACGCCGCCGCTGCGATTGCTGCCGCTGGAATTCCCGTATATGCATGGAAAGGTATGAACGAAGAGGAATTTGATTGGTGTATTGAGCAGACCCTTTTCTTCCCCGATGGCGAGCCTTTAAACATGATTCTCGATGACGGCGGTGATTTAACTAACATGGTGCTCGACCGTTACCCCGAATTAGCCGATGGCATCAAAGGTATTTCTGAAGAGACCACAACGGGGGTGTTACGACTCATCGAGCGTGAGCGAAAAGGAACCTTACCCCTTCCTGCGATCAACGTAAATGATTCGGTCACCAAATCTAAATTCGACAATAAGTACGGCTGTAAAGAGTCGGCAGTCGATGCCATTCGTCGTGCAACCGATGTGATGATGGCGGGTAAAGTAGCTGTAGTTGCAGGTTATGGCGATGTAGGTAAGGGAACTGCTGCCTCTCTACGGGGTGCTGGTGCACGCGTTATTGTAACCGAAATTGACCCTATTTGCGCCCTACAAGCAGCGATGGATGGTTTTGAAGTCAAGCGTATGGATGATGCTGCTCCTAGAGCCGATATTATTGTAACGGCTACCGGTAACAAAGACATTGTTATAGGAAAGCACTTCGAAAGCATGAAGGATAAAGCGATTGTAGGAAATATTGGACACTTCGACAACGAAATTGACGTGGCTTGGCTCAAAGCAAACGCAAACGAGGACAACATCAAACCACAAGTAGATTTGTATACCCTACCCAATGGCAATCAGGTGATTTTATTGTCGCAGGGTCGTTTGATGAACTTAGGGAATGCCACGGGGCATCCATCGTTTGTGATGAGTAATTCATTTGCCAATCAAACCCTTGCTCAAATTGCTCTTTGGAACCGACCCGAAGAATTTGAATCCGGCAAAGTGCATACCCTACCTAAGTCATTAGACGAAAAGGTAGCTCGATTACACTTATCCAAAATTGGCGCTGATTTAGAAGAACTCACCGATGAGCAAGCCGCCTACATTGGGGTACCTATCACAGGACCTTATAAGTCTGACGAATACCGGTACTAAGCACTTATCTTTGAGGTAAACGGCTATGTTACGACTCTTTCTACTCTCCTGTTTGCTTGCAACAACCGTGCATTGTGGGAGTGGGATTGAGAGGCCTAGGGGAGTGGACCATCCGTCTAATACGCTTTTCAAAAGCTTAGAACTAGAAGAAATCAGCATTGACGAGCTGCAAGCGGGTTACACCAGTGGACGTTTTACGGTAAGCCAAGTGATTGAGGCCTACTTGGGCCGAATCGAAGCACTGGATCAAGATCCCAAGGGCCCAACGCTAAACTCGGTATTGCATCTAAACCCCGAAGCTATGAGCATCGCTAAGCAGCTCGATACCGAGCTTGAGCAGGGCCAGATGCAAGGAGCTCTTTTTGGGGTGCCGGTGATTCTCAAAGACAATATCGATACCCGCGAAGGCATGCCCAATACAGCAGGTTCTCGAGTACTCGAACAATCGATCCCCTACCGAGATGCGTTTATTGTGGAGCGTTTACGTGAAGCTGGAGCGATTATACTGGGTAAAGCTAATTTAAGTGAATGGGCCAATTTTCATTCTAGCTTTTCTTCTTCTGGCTGGAGTGGACTCGGCGGACAAACCAAAAATCCCTACGACATTACCCGAAGCCCGTGTGGCTCGAGTGCCGGATCGGGGGTAGCGGCTTCAGCCAACTTAGCGGTATTCACCATCGGAACCGAAACCAACGGATCCATCACCTGCCCTTCGAACGCCAATGGTTTGGTTGGACTCAAACCTACGGTAGGCTTGCTCAGTAGGAGCGGTATCATTCCAATTTCCTTTACTCAAGATACTCCAGGGCCAATGACCCGTAGCGTGCGCGATGCTGCCCTAGCCCTATCGGCAATGACGGGTGTGGATTCAGCCGATAGCAAAACCTTGAGGAGTTCGGAATATGTTGGAACCGATTATACGGCAGGTTTGTCTTCTGCCACATTAGAGGGCGCTCGAATCGGGATCTATAACGGACCTCGCGGACGCCATTTTAGAGTGGATACTTTGTTTAACCGGAGATTAAGGGAGCTTGAATCCGCCGGTGCTACACTAATCGAACTGGATCAAATTTCTACTCAAAATCCTGGAGGAAACTCTTACCAGGTGATGTTGTACGAATTTAAGGACGGGTTGAACCAATATCTCACCTCACTTGGTGATAAGGCACCTGTAAAAAATCTAGAAGAAGTGATTGCTCGCACTTTAGCAGATCCGGTTGAAATGCGGTTCTTTGACCATCAACTCCTAAGCACGGCCCAAGCCAAAGGAAGTTTGGATGAAACCGAATACAAAGAGGCCTTAGAAGATTTGGTTCGAAAAACCCAAGCCGAAGGAATCGACCGAGTTATGGACGAACACAATCTCGACGTCATAATCTCTATTACCGGTGGACCCGCATGGAAAATTGACTTGGTGAATGGAGATAATTTCGGATTGTCTTCAAGTTCACCTGCCGCGCGCGCCGGTTATCCAAACATTACCGTACCTATGGGCACCATTGAGGGATTACCGGTAGGTATGTCCTTTTTCGGCCGCGCATGGGATGAAGCCCAGTTATTGGGCTATGCCTACGCTTTTGAACAGATGACTCAAGCGCGTGTAGCTCCCCGATT
>JAYPDB010000093.1:0-1717 GCA_038125045.1 Bacteroidota bacterium | reverse complement strand
CGACCACCTGATCGGCGATCCCCTCGGCCACCACCACCGCCTGATCGTCGGTCCCCTCGACGCGAAGAAGAACGACGTCTACCTCGGTCTCCACCGCCATCGCCCTTCGCATTCAAATCGCTGGATCCCTCATAGTATTCGAGTAAATTGTGGAACTCGAGACTCAAAAAACGCTCAATGATCTGTTCCTTGGACAAATCCTTTAAGGCCTCCATCGCCGTTGGTAAGAATGGCTGAATTCGTTCGGGATTAACCGCTTCTTTCTGCACTCGTTCCAATCCGTGCAACAAACGCTTAGAACAGACTTCTTCACCGGTTGGCACCTCAGATTTAATAAAGGGTTGAGAGGCCATATTCTCGAGGCGTCGAATCCTGCTTTGTTCGCGCGGACTCACAATACTCATACAAATTCCTTTATTTCCGGCACGACCCGTTCGCCCACTTCGGTGAATATAGACTTCCAGATCATCGGGGAGATTGTAATTAATAATGTGAGATAGGTTGTTCACATCCAATCCTCTCGCGGCCACATCCGTAGCTACTAAAATCTTGAGATCTTTACTGCGAAATCGGTTCATTACCTGATCGCGCTGGTTTTGGGAAAGATCTCCATTCAACACATCAACTTCGTACCCATCTCGGCTGAGCCAGGTCGAAATATCCATGGTCTCGTTACGCGTTCTACAAAAAATAATACCGTACATCTCGGGATGAAGATCCACAAGTCGTTTCAAGGATTCAAAGCGATTGCTAGCTTTCACCACATAGTATTGGTGCTCCACATCTTTCGAGCCTGAATTACGTTCACCAACTTCAATTTCAGCCGGATCGTGCATGTATTTTTTAGCCATGCTCGACATCTGCTTAGGCATGGTTGCGGAGAACAAGAGCGTTTGTTTGCCCTCTGGGGTATCGGCTAAAATGGCATCCAAATCTTCCTGAAAGCCCATGTTCAGCATTTCGTCGGCCTCGTCGAGTACAAGGGTATGGATATTTTCAACCCGTAATTTTCTTCGTCGAATCAGATCCAACATACGTCCAGGAGTACCCACCACGACTTGACAGCCATTGTCTAAGGCCTTGATTTGAGTGCGAATTTCTGAGCCCCCGTAGACCGCAACGGTTTTAACACCTTTGAGTTTCTTAGCAAAGGCCTTGAGGTCTTTGGCAATCTGAATGGCTAATTCACGGGTAGGAGAAAGTACAATTGCTTGCACATCGTTGACCTCAGGGTCAATTTTTTGAAGAAGAGGCAAGCCAAAGGCCCCTGTTTTACCCGTACCGGTTTGAGCGAGTGCAATCAGATCTTGAGAGGAATCTAAGATGGTGGGGATTGCGAGTTCTTGAACTTTGGTTGGCGTAGTAAAACCGAGACGTTCTACTCCCTCAAGCAGTTCTTGCTTAAGGCCCAACTCTGAAAATGAAGACATAGTACTTGTAGATTTAAATATTAAGATGTTGCCAGCAAAGAGAGGAATGGGATTGTGGCATCATCTCAACTCGGGCTTCATGCAGCTAAAAAATTAGCGCACATAAAAATACGCATTATTTTTGCCAATACTATACACTTTGTTTGAAGTTGATTTTTAGACGTTTAACTGCTCTTATGTTTATCTAAAAAAACATACATATGGTAACGAGTAATATAATATTCCATCTATAATTCAATTTTTTTCCATTATTGGTAATGGTATTTTAGGGTAGTCAAGAACTTTTT
>JAYPDB010000092.1:7067-8409 GCA_038125045.1 Bacteroidota bacterium | reverse complement strand
TTTATAAGCCTCCCGTTGCCCAGCAACCGGAGGCTTTTTTTATGACCGGATTTTAGTTGTATATTTATTGTCAATTAATCTCTTAATTAATAGAAAACAGCACTGAGAGTATGATCGAATTCGATTCATTTTTAAAAGAGTACCGAGAAAAACTAGCTAATATCTTTAAGAAGGAACATGAGACAAATACTGATGCGTTAGATCGTGGTATTTGTCAGGAATCCTTAAGCACTATTTTATCGTCTAAACCATTAGCTGCCTTCATTGAGCATGAACATGGTGGATTTGGTGGACATACGGGAGAAGCATTAAGTATGTTGGAAGCGAGTTCCTACGAATCACTTCCACTTTCCTTGATGATGGGTATTAATGGTGCACTTTTCCTTCAACCTTTGGCAAATTATGGTTCGGAGGAGGCTAAAAAAGAAGTGTTCGATCGTGTGATTAATCACGGAAAAATGGGTGGTCTCATGATTACCGAGCCCGACTATGGCTCGGAAGCTTTGAAGATGCAGACCAGCGTTCAGTTCAACCCGAATGATCAACATTATGCCGTAAAAGGAACCAAGCACTGGGCTGGCTTAACCGGTATGGCCGATTACTGGATTATGACGGCAAGAGAAAAGAATGGTCAAGGTGAATTGACTCGTGACATTTCGTTTTTTGTGCATGATTCTCGAAAAGGGGGAATCGAAGTGGAGGAATATTATAATAATTTGGGCCTGTATATGCTGCCTTATGGTCGTAATCAGGTAGACATTAAAGTACCTGAGACGCATAAACTTCAGCCAAAAGGCACCGGTATTACCTTGATGTTGGATTTACTGCATCGTTCTCGTTTGCAATTTCCAGGAATGGGAATGGGTTTTTTGCGTCGAATGATGGATGAAGCCATGACGCATTGTAGAGAGCGTCTAGTGGGTGGGATTGATCTCTTGAGTTATGATCAGGTAAAATCGCGTGTGTCTAAGATTCAATCCTATTTCACGGTTTGTTCCGCGATGTGTAATTTTACGGCAAGCAACGTGCCGCTTAAGCACAATACAGCCAAGATGGATGTTGAGGCCAATGCCATTAAATCGGTTCTAACCGACTATATGCAGAAAGCATCGCAGTCCTTGCTTCAGCTCACAGGCGCCAAGGGATATCGACTCGATCACATTGCCGGTCGTAGCACGGTTGATAGCCGTCCGTTTCAGATTTTTGAAGGCTCTAATGATATACTGTATCAGCAAATAACCGAGTCGGTGATGAAGGCCATGCGCAAAATGAAAAGTGCGAACCTTTATGAATTCTTGAAAGACTATCATCTGACGATAAATGCTTCTGACTATTTCAAAGA
>JAYPDB010000092.1:0-6967 GCA_038125045.1 Bacteroidota bacterium | reverse complement strand
CCTAATCGTATATGAGTACATCATCTTCGTCGAACGGGTCGAACCCATCGCGGGTATCTCAATCCAAAGAAGAACGCGGAGTACTTGAGCAGTACTTGCTTCCCTTTGTTAATGTTAGTTCACATTTTCCATTATTCCCTGGTAAACATCATCAAGAGATTCTAGCAAAGCTTTTAGATTGGAGCCTTGAAGAAGTTGTGCACGCCTATGCGAATATGGAGGAAAACACTCGTCAAGCGGCTTTAGAGTTACTTAAAGAGGATGAAATCGTGGACCTCATCGACGCGCTTCCTTTCGACGGGGAGGAGATTATTGGAGTTCTTGGAGATTCCATTAGTTTGGATGCCCAGGGTTGGGTATCGATACTAAAGCATCTATTGAATATGGCCAAAGAGGACGCCAATTTCACCTTTATCAATGCCAGTCAGGCCCAAGATACGACCACAGATGCTTTGAGAAGAATCGACCGTGATCTTTTGGTTCATAAACCTGATTGGGTTATTGTCGCCTTAGGAACCTTTGATGCCCAACGACTCTCTATTTATCCCGATCGTACCTTGATCCCGCTTTCCGATACCTGGGAGAACATTCAGGCCATTCAAGATATATTAGATCATGATGTATCACATCCACCGGTTTGGATAAGCCCCGCACCTGTGATTCCAGAATTACTCGAAGAACATGCCCTGTATAGCTTCAGCATACAACCAGAAGATTTAGCGGCGGTTCAGGATGTGGTCACGGGAAAATTGGGTGGAATTGTTGACCTAAAATCGAATCGTATGGGAGAAGAGCCCCAAGCATGGCACTATATTCCCGATGGGCTCCATCACTCGCTCACCGGACACATGCAAACCGTACGAGAGATCTTAAAAACACTGGTCGAAATAAATCGGTCCGGCCACGCACATCAGCTAGACCCCGAGGAGTACTCAGACGAGTAGATAGAAGATCAGAAACTGAGTTCTAGGCGAACAAAATCAATTCCTACGTGTGGGTGACTGGTCCATCCATTGGAAGAAAGGGTTAGAATTTCATAGAAAGCAGGCTGTGCAAAGCTCAAACTCGTGCTTCGGTCGGCGAGCACAAAGGTGTCAAAAAGTCCAAATCCAAATCCGGCAAAAGCACCAGCGGCTGCGCCATATTGCAAGCCTCCAATCAAGGGTTCATTTGCCACCAACATAACAGAAGTAGCCACGATGCTACCGGCTGCTGCACCATAGAAGGTGTCGAGCAGTACGATAATGGTACTGTTTTTACCATCGTTGAAGGTTCCCGAAATAAGCTGGTCGTTTCCACCCGTTTCAAGCAGATCGTAGGCGCCCATACCTAAACCATAGAGCGTACCCAATCCTAAGCCCACCTGTAGAGGATAAAAATCGGTTTCATTGGTTAACGCCATGCTGGCACCTCCAAGAAGGGTTCCGGTCAAAGCGCCATTGAGGGTATTTTCACCCAGAGTATTAATGGTTTGGGCCTTCGCATCTAAGGGAGCAATGAACCCAAATATCCCCATCAGCACCCATATAGCAATCGTTTTCATAATGATAGATGATCTTTGTTTCTGAGAAAGTACGAAAATTTAGGCAGGATTTTGCATGGCAACTTGCAATACCTTACCGTTGAACAGGCGATGTCCTTTGAGGCAAAAATCACCAATAAATGCTCCCATTTCATCGGGCTCTACCGGAGCTTGCATCCCTGGAAAAGCTTCTTGTAGCATTTCGGTTTGAACCGCCCCCAGCGCCAAAGCATTCACCGATATCCCACGATCGACCCACTCGGTGCTCAAGCTCTCTGTAAATACGGAGATCGCTCCTTTTGCGGCACCGTACAGACTCAACCCGGGGAATTTGGACGTGCCCTGAACTCCACCCATACTCGAAATATGCACAATGTGGCTTCCTGCATCTAACAATGATTCTAAGGCACGCGTCCAACGAAAGACCATAAACACATTCACCTCGAATTGCTCTTGCCAATCTTCCTCGGTGGTCGCTGAGAAGTGTTTATTGAGCAAGACCCCAGCATTATGTACCACCCCGTGTAAAATCTCCCCATCCAACGCATCCTTGATGCTTTGCACGCTTGACGCCATGTCGTTCGTTCGACTGGAGAGCCAATGCAGCTTTCCGACACCTGAGGCTTCCTTAGTGGCGTCTATATTCGATAATTCGGCTGGTAGTGGACTTCGGCTTAGCGCGAATACCCGATGGCCGTGAGTAAGCAAGTATGTAACGGTTGCAAGGCCAATTCCACGGCTTGCTCCGGTGACGACAAAATTTTTCATGCCTCAAAATACAATATCTCATGGGTTAGTAAAAGAAAAGCCGGGCTATTATCTTATAGGATCATCTTTAGACTTTTGAGAAGTGCCTATGTCGATTGATCGAGATATTATTGAATCCATACCCGCACATATTCGGGCCATGAGGGGATATGTTCCAGGCAAGACCATAGAAGAGGTAATGCAGCGTTACCATCCGCCTAGAATCTCTAAATTGGCTTCGAACGAAAACCGTTGGGGGTACTCCGAACGAGTGAGAGAAGCGGTTGAGCAGGCCATGCATGTGGCCAGTAATTATCCCTCGGCCCTGGCCAATGGACTTCGCCAGGATTTGGCCACTCACTTGAATTGTGATGCCGATCAACTCGTCATAGGATCAGGATCGGAAAGTCTATTGGGGTTATTGTGCCGCACTTTTTTTGAGGAAGGGGATGAAATTATAACGGCGTCAGCCACTTTTGTGGGCTTGAATATCCAAGCGCACATTCAGAATATTCCCGTAAAGCAGATTCCATTGACCCCGAGCTATTCTTTTGACGTGGGAGCCATTGCCGCATCGGTAACGGAGCAAACCAGGATGGTGTACATAGCCAATCCCAACAATCCAACCGGCACCATGATTAGCCAGCAGGAGCTCGATGTGCTTATGACATCCCTGCCAGAGCGTGTGCTGTTGGTTTTGGATGAGGCCTATGTTGAATTTGCGGAACATCTACCTGATTACCCATCGACTACCCCTTTGATTCAGCGGGTTGAAGAGAGCCTACACCCTAATACCTTGGTACTTCGCACCTTTTCCAAAGCCTATGGGTTGGCCTCTTTTCGCGTGGGATATGCCATGGGGCATCGCGAGTTGATTGCCGCCCTTTGGAAAACCAAAAATACCTTTGAACCTTCGGGCATTAGTGAGGAAGCTGCGCGAGCTGCCCTAGCCGATCAGGAATTTTTAGCCTATACGGTGGTGAAAACGAATCAAGCCAGAACGCGCTTCGAATCTTTTTTAGCCGAAAAGAATATTCCCTATGTTCCATCGACGGCAAATTTCGTTATGATTCTGGCACGGGATGAAGCAGATGCTCTTCGGCTTACCGAGGAGTTGCTTCATCAAGGAGTCATTGTACGGCAGCTAAGTAAATTTGGTATCCCCAATGGAATTCGCATAACCGTAGGTGTTGAAGAAGAAATGAATCACCTGGAATCGGCTCTTGAGGCCTGCTGGAACTCAACAACATAGTTTCACTTAGAAGCCATAGAAAGCAAATTTATATCCATTTAACCAACGTATCGGAATAGTTATGAAGCAAACCGCCCCTTCAACCCGAAAAAACCAGACCTATATACAAGTCGAACTACCCAAAAAGAGGGTCGGTGGGTTATCCATCGTTGCAGTGATGATTGTAGGACTGCTGTCTGTGAGCGGTTTGGTTTCAAAGGTTCAGGCGCAGACCCTCCATGGCTATGAAATCTCTTTTGAAAACGCGGTACATCACGAGGCCAGCATCGCTGTTGAGTTTCCGAATGTGGATGAACAGCCCCTGCAAGTGAGAATGTCTCGGACCTCACCAGGGCGCTATGCCATTCATAATTTTGCCAAAAATGTGTACGGGGTTAAGGCCTTTGACTCGCAGGGGAATGAGCTTGAGGTGCAGCGGCCCAACCCCCAGCAGTGGGATGTGCTAGGTCATGATGGATTTGTTCGGTTTGAATATACCCTCTTCGCGAATCGAGGCGATGGGACCTATTCTCAGGTCGATGAATCGCATGCGCATCTTAATATTCCGGCTACTTTTGTCTATGCGCGTAATTATATGCATCGACCCATCGAGTTGAAGGTGAACCTGCCCGAGGGTTTGAATTGGAAGGTGGCTACGCAGTTAAAAACCTTAACTCCTACGACCTTTTATGCGCCTGATGCTTATTATTTCATGGACAGCCCTATTGAAATGAGTGATTATCATCTGCGTGAGCGAATGGTGGATGGGCAATTGATTCAACTCGCCTTGCATACGCCGGCATCGGACAGTGAGGTAAATGCCTATTTTGCTAAGGTGATGGCCATTGTGGAAGCCCAACGAGAGGTGTTTGGAGAGCTTCCTGAATTCGATTTTGGGCGGTACACCTTTTTGAGTTGCTATATGCCACAGGCCAGTGGCGATGGGATGGAGCATCGTAACTCGACCATTGTGACCAATCGAAAACCCATGGAAGAGCCGTTGGCTGAGACTTCGATAGGGACCATTTCACACGAGTTCTTTCACGCGTGGAATGTGGAGCGCATCCGCCCGGCATCGCTGGAGCCCTTTGATTTTGAGGAAGCCAATATGAGTGGAGCCCTGTGGTTCGCCGAAGGTTTTACCTCGTACTACACCAATTTAATACTGGCTCGTGCGGGAATTATCACCGCTGAGGAGTATGTGCAGGGTCTTTCCCGCACGCTCAACTATGTGATATTGTCTCCGGGGCAGCAGTTTTTCAACCCGATTGAAATGAGTTATCGCGCACCATTTGTCGATGCCGCAACCGCCATTGATCCGGACAACAATTCCAATACCTTTATTTCGTACTACTCCTACGGTTCGCTCTTGGGCTTGGCTTTGGATGTGACCCTTAGGTCCGAAACATCGGTGAATCTGGACGATTATATGCGAACGCTCTGGTCGCATTATGGCAAGAAAGAGCAACCCTACAGCCTCAAGGATTTGGAAGCAATTCTAGCCGAAATGGTGGGCGATTCATTGGCGCAGTCGTTTTTTGAGCACCATATTTACGACAGCCAGATGCCCGATATGGCTGAGGTGTTGGCGCGCGTTGGGGTGGAATTAACACCGATGGCCGAAAACGAAGCTTACATCGGTGTCTCGAGTCGGTGGAACAGGGATGAAGAGGCCTGGGAAATTGTTTCGGATCCTCAGATCGGAAGTCCTGCCTATTTGGCCGGGTTGAACCGGGGAGACCTGGTTCATACGCTTGCTGGATTAGGGCTTTCCTCTGAGCGTTCGATCGATGAGGTGGTGGCGAGCAAGCGAGTAGGGCAGACGGTGGATGTTGAATTTCGCCGATGGGGGGTGCCCAAAGAAGCTAGCGTAATCCTTCAAGCCAATCCCCGTATGCAAACGAGTATCATGCGGCGAGCTTCTCGCGAGCAAAAAGACGCTATGGAGGCGTGGATTCAAAGCAGAGATGAATAGAGATCTACCCTCGTGTCAAAAATAGAAATTGAAGATTTTATATGATAACCTTGAATGTTCCTAATCGCAGAAAGATGATGAAAACGAATCCAATAGTTTCAACCCGAGAAAAAACCTTCGCTCAAATTGTTGGCATAGCCTGTATGACTTTGCTGATGGTATGGAGTTCCCTGCCTGTTATGGCTCAAACCAGTGATCAGGTATCCGAGGCCATGGTCTTGTCGATGAAAGATCGAGCCGAGGTGATTGATGCAGTGCTCAAAGAGCGGATGGAAACGGTGCTTCCGGAGATTATGCGGCGGGAAGGTATGGACATGTGGGTGATCATTTCGAGGGAATACAATGAGGATCCGGTGATCGAAACCATGCTTCCGGCGACCTGGTTGGCTGCTCGACGACGCACCATACTGGTGATTTATGACCGCGGTCCTGAGGAGGGTTTGGAGACCTTGGCGGTGGCGCGATATGATGTGGGGGAGGTGTTTAAAAAGGCTTGGGATAAGGAAGTGGAGCCTGATCAGTGGAAGCGGCTTAGAGAAATCATTGAGGAGCGTGATCCGCAGCAAATCGGGGTGAACCGTTCGGAGCACTGGGGATTAGCCGACGGGATTGAGGCCACGGATTATGAGCATTTTTTGGAGAACATCGGCAAGAAGTACGCCTCACGGGTGGTTTCGGCCGAGAAGGTTGCCGTTGGGTGGTTGGAAAAACGGTCGGCTAAGGAGCGCGATTTGTACCCTCATATCGTGCGAATTGCACATGGGATTTTGGAGGAAGCTTTTTCGGAACGGGTAATTCATCCCGGGATTACTTCTACCGAAGATGTGATTTGGTGGCTACGCGAGCGAGTTCGGGATCTAAATCTCATTACTTGGTTTCATCCCAGTGTATCCATTCAACGGGCTGATCCGGAATCCTTCGATCACTTGAGAACCTTTGATTCGCGACCATCCGAGGATATTATTATGCCGGGAGATTTACTGCATGTGGACTTTGGAATTACCTACTTGCGATTAAACACCGATACGCAGCAGCATTTTTATGTGCTTAAACCCGGTGAAACCGAGGTTCCTGACTATCTGGTGGAAGCTTTTGATCGCGGAAATAGGCTACAGGATATTTTTACCAATAACTTTGAGGTAGGCCGTACGGGGAATGAGGTGTTGGCGATGTCGAGGGCACAGGCCATTGAAGAAGGCATCAAACCGTCGATCTATACGCACCCAATCGGGTATCATGGTCATGCGGCGGGAACAACCTTGGGAATGTGGGATTCGCAGGGTGGAGTGCCAGGTACCGGAGACTATCCCCTTCATCTAAATACCGCCTATTCCATCGAGTTGAATGCGGCCAGTTATATCGAAGAATGGGGAAAAGAAATACGCATCATGTTAGAGGAAGATGCCTACTTCGATGAGCGTGGGGTGTGGTATTTGGATGGCCGGCAGAAATCGATATTGACCATTCCGAGAGTGGCGGCGACGCAGTAGGG
>JAYPDB010000091.1:0-8598 GCA_038125045.1 Bacteroidota bacterium | reverse complement strand
ACATCGGTATCGGTCTGTTTAAAAATGGCGTGTTCTTTGGAGGCTAGGGTCAGGTCGCAAGTCACATGTAAACTATGTCCACCTCCTACGGCCCATCCCGGAACGACCGCTATGACTACCTTGGGCATGAATCGTATGAGACGCTGAACCTCCAATATGTTCAAGCGGGGGATTCCATCATCGGCTTTGTAGCCAGTTTTTGCTCGTACTCTCTGGTCTCCACCCGAGCAAAATGCCCATCCGCCATCCTTGGGAGAGGGTCCTTCACCCGAAATCAAGACCACTCCAATATCATTATCCTCTTTGGCGTCTAAGAGGGCCTCATACAATTCAAATATTGTTTTGGGCCGAAAGGCATTTCGCACTTCAGGTCGATTAAAGGCAATTCTAGCGACCCCTTCCCGCACCTTATAGGTAATGTCTTCATAGGTTTTTTTAGTCGACCAAGTACTCATAGGTAAAGTTGGATAAAGGATTGAATGGTTGAGAGCCATTGTTTTGGTGCGTCATTATGAACGCGATGGCCCGATTCACGAATGATACTAAGATACGAATTTGGAATTTGTTGATGCATTCGTTGATTTATGGCAATAAATTTGGTGTCGTCTCCACCAACCAGGAGTTGGGTTGGGGTGTCTAATGAAGAGAGCTGGTCATGAACACAGGGCATGGTTCCCGAACCAAAGCCTAATAAACTATTGGCCATCCAATAGGGATCTTGTTCACGCTGTATGGTGGTGTACTTCTTAGGCAATGGTTTCGAATGCTTGCTTGAAAACAGCGGCATACGGTTCCATTGGCGTATAAATTCTGAATAGTTGGCTCGTAATTCATCTGCTCGGTGACCGTCAAGACTTTGCCTGGTTTGGGCCTCTGTAGGGTCTATAATTCCAAATGAACCGCTTTCCAGTATCAAACCTGCCAGCAGTTTGGGATACCGAAGGGCGAGAGAAAGGGCTAACCGAGCCCCCATACTATACCCCATGAGTATCACGGGATGATCGCTCATTCGTTCGATAAATGAGCGTAAATCAGCGACTTGTTCTTGGGTGGAAAAGCGGTAGTGCATTTCGGCTCCTTCACTGTGGCCGTGTCCAATTACATCTAGGGCAATTACCCGGTAATTCTTGGGTATATTGGACAGTAATTCGTCTGCAAGTTCCTCAAAAATAGCTCCTGAGCCCATAAATCCATGCAGAAATATCATTGTTCGATCGGGTGATGTTGGGACTGGTTCTTTGACCCATTCGGTATACGCATAGTCGATTCCACGTAATTTAATATGCTTTTTATGCCTCTGAATCACGTGAACCCACCTGCCCCTAAGATCTTGCGTTCGTGAATAGAAGACTCATCATCGGTAAAAAACTCCAAAATTCGGAGGTTTTGCGATCCCTTAGCATCGATGATGTTCGCTGCAAAATCTAGAGATCCATGAATCCAATAACTAAGACTTGGGTCATTCAATTCGTCGAGGCTCGTGACCCCCTTGTAGCTAATACCGTGGGCTCGAGCCAAGTCTTGAATCTGTACCTGCTGAGGTGTTTGAAACCATGCTATATGTTCGGGCTCACTCATATAGACCGGTAACATTTTGAAAATACTTCCCCCTCCGTTGTTGAAGACTATAATCAGTAACGGGTGGGACAGTATGCGTCCACTGAGTAGGGCATTGGAATCATATAAAAAGGAGATATCACCAGTAAGCACCACACCAGGACGCTTGAGTGCGAGACTCACTCCAATCGCAGTCGAACTAATGCCATCGATGCCAGCGGCCCCACGTTGACTGATGAGTTGATGGGTTTTGGACCACTCTGGACGGAACAGTTCTTGGTCACGGATCGGGAACGAATTCGAAAAAAAGACGAATACCTCGGGTGGAAGCATCGCCCCTAATGCATGCATAACCGCTCCATCGGTTAATTTCCGGTTGGTTTGGAAATAGGTGCGATTCTTTTCGGGTTGAAGCAGCTCTAAGTCCTTCCAATCCTGATGCCATTTCTGCGAATACTCAGGCCATTGGAGTTCAGGGGAACTCATAGTTAGCCATTGTTCTTGCTGCTCAGGGCTCCAAAATCTACAGGGTAGATGTTGGCTGTTTTCAAAGGATTCATGCGTTTGACATCGAATATGGGAGGCGTTTCTACAGTTGAAAAGCCATTTTTGTACTTCCGGGCTAATAGCTTCCTTACCCAATCGTATGATGCCATCAATTTCCGAGCTAGGGGCGTTTTGAGTGGTTAGGATCGATTTCCAACCGGCAACCAAACGACTTTGAATGAGGCTTGCTTCATCAAAATCCCAACCAAAAACCGAAGCTCCTGTTTCGGTGATTATTCTCGCATTAGGGTGTTCAAGTAATTTTGGGAGTACCTGTTTCCATTGCATGGGAGTTGGTTCAGCGCCCACCACAATCATGGGCCTTTGTTGTGAAGCATACCAACGAATGAACTCTTCTGCAAAAATATGACGAGCTTGTGCATGGGCATTTTCTCGGAAGCTTTTGCTGCTTCTAAAATATGATACTGCCGAATCTATGGTCTCGAACGTTTCTTGTCTATCTTGCAAGCTAAACTCTTGCTTAATTAATTCGGTGTACTCTATTCGTTGCTGATCGGAAGGTTCAAAAGGCTTTCGAAAGGGAATATTCACATGTACGGGTCCGCCTTGAAGAGCACAGCTTGCGGCATGGCTGACTTGTTTGATAGCGGCGGACCAATCGCCTTCAACCCGAAGATCCTCAGCCTCTGGAAGCTGTTGATAATCGAGTACAAAGGATCCATAGAGCTCGTGTTGATCAATGGTTTGAGAGGCACCTACGTGTTGAAGAGAGGCTGGTCGATCGGCGGTGGCAATAAGTAAAGGCACCGAACTCTCATAGGCTTCTATGACGGCAGGGTAATAGTTCGCGCCAGCCGTTCCAGATGTACAACACAGCAGGGTTGGTATTCGGTTCATCTTGGAAATGCCTAGGGCCATAAAAGCGGCAGATCGCTCGTCAATAGCCGAATAACATTGTATACCAGGATGCATGGCTAAGGCCAAGGTTAAAGAGGTGTTTCGAGAACCTGGTGAAATCACAGCTGTGGTTACCCCCTCAGAGTAAAGGGTTCGTACCACGCAAGTTGCCCATTTAAATGACGGAGTCTCGTTCATACCTTTGAGCTCCTCGTGCTTCGGAAGCTGATTGATTCGCTCTAGAAACGGCTTGAATCATGGGTTGAAGTTTAAGCTCGGTTTCTATCCACTCTTTTTCGGGATCGGAATCTTCTACAATACCGCATCCGGCATATAAATGAGCATGGTGATCATCGATGAGTCCGCTCCGGATGGCCACATAAAATTCACCTACTCCATGGGAATTGATCCATCCAATGGGGGAGGCATACCACCCACGGTTAAAGTTCTCTTCTTCTTTGATGAATCGTAATGCTTCCGACCTGGGAAAGCCCCCTACAGCCGGCGTTGGGTGAAGATCTTTGAGAACATTGGTTCGTGAAATACCCTTCTTAAAGGTTGCGGAAATTGGGGTGTACAGATGCTGTACGTTGGGAAGTTTCTTGACTTGTGGGGCCTTGGATAGTTCTAATCGCTCGGAGTAGGGGACCAGGTCTTCCTCAATAGCCTCGATCACGATGTCATGCTCTAGGCGGTCTTTTTTACTGTTGAGTAGTTGTCCCGCCAATACCTCGTCTTCCAATCTGTTTCGCCCTCTCATAGTACTTCCGGCCAAACTTTCGGTTTCTACCTGAGTGGGTGTAAATCGGGCCAATCGCTCGGGAGTTGCCCCTACGAAATAGGAAGATCCTTTCGGGTTGAAAGCGAACACATAACAGTCTGGATACGCTAAAAGGAGTTCCTTTACAATGGCATGGGAATCGGGTTGTTGCTCATGGGCAATACTCAATTTTCTAGCAAGCACAACTTTTTTAAGGCGCTGCTCAGATATTTGTTTTTTAGCTTCCTCAACCATCCCTTTCCAATGCTGAATGTTTTCTAATGATTGGAGGGTTTTTGGACTTTGGGGATCGTCTGTTTCTGTAGCTGATGGTCCCACGGAATGAGTGACTGAAAACGTATTTCCAGATAAACTGAATTCATTATGTATACCTGAATCTATGTGTGAGGAGGGTAGGTTTTTTGGGTTGAACCGTTCCAGCCATTTCGAGATTTTGATTCTGAAAAGATTTGACCACTCTTCTAAAGTGTAGTTAGGGTCGAAAGCTTCTACCAAACTAAGTACAGATTGCCCTTCCTGTGTTATCAGTAACCATTTTGGGAGGTGAAATAAAGCGGTATCGAAATCGGTCCATTCCTTACTTTTATCCAGTTCATCAGTAAATGAAAAGCCACCTATGAGATGAATGGGCTGTGAGGGTCCATCTTGGCCAAATCCATGAACGCGAGCAATAAGATCCTTACCGATTCCAGAGGTGTTTTTAAACCTCTGAATACCCGAAGTGTTTATTTTTTATAGTACTCCCTCGGCTACAATTGAAAACGACTCGGACCGATTCTCTAAGAAAAAACTGACCTCATTGGAAGGAATTTGATTATAAACAGCCTTCGATGTAACGTCTTGCACTCCTATACTACAGGATAGGTATTGTTGCGTATCTGCGTTAAACTTGGCTTGTTCCAAGGCTAGGTGTACTGCGTGTGAGAGCTCGGTAATGTTTAACCAAGAGGGAGGCATGTATTGTGATTTGCCAGTTAGTAAAATGAATTTTCAATATAAATTGAAAATTACATTAATTAAAGTGCAACTCAAGAAATCGTCACAACTCTTTTACCGGGCATCATCCTCTAAACCATGCCTAAAGGGATGCTTGATCCCATAATCTTCTGGATCGTAGGAGGCATGTTCAAAATAAAAATCCCATGCCATTTCACTATGCCCTTCCTCTTGTACCCATGAGGGATGCGATTGTTTAATTAGGCCCACGATACGTTTGGCATATTTTAAGCGTTCTTCCTTATGATCAATTCGAGGGAGCGCCTTAATCATGAGATCCAAGTTATAGCCACAATCGTAATCGGTCGGTTTATTCTGGGTAAGAAACATAGCGCATTTGTATAGAATTGTTAAAAAAGGGTATTAGAAGCTTAAACGAGAAAACAACCCTCGAATATAAGATGTATTTTCCATAGTATCGATATGTACAATACTATTATACTTAACATCTACTTCAAACCTATTATTAGATGTGTGGAAGCATTTAATAATTTTTGAGGTGCAATATTAGGGTCTTTTCTCAGGTTACACAATCACAAAAACCGTACCGACAACGGGTTTAGACGTTATCATTGTATCTAGTCTGTTTATGGGTTACACTTAAATTCTTTATGGTTAAGATACATCTATGACATATCTGATTATTCTCACCGAGAGTTTAGAATTATATCATGCGACAAAACAATTATTGGATTCTTCGAAAGTAGTTTTACGTCAAGCTAAACACCTTGATGATTTAGCAAAAAGTTTTCTTAAGCATCCCATTCATATGGTAATTTTGGATGAACTGGCGTTAGTAAACCTAAAAAAACTTAACAAGGTATCAATTAGGTTAGGACATCATTCTTAGTAACAATGAGGTTAAGCTTACCTTAAGTAATGAATTTTTGTACGATATAGGCTCAGCAGAATTATTTCCGCAAGGGATGGAAGTACTGGAGCGAATTGCTTCGCGAATCGCATTGATGGAAGACGAAAATTTTTTTGTAGACGACGAAGGTCATACTGATAACAGGCCCGTAACAAGTGGTCGTTATGGATCTAATTGGAATCTTTCCACAGCCAGGTCTTCCAATGTTGTGGAAGTATTACTAGAAAATGGGTTCACACCAAATAGAATTCGGGCCTCAGGATACGCCGATGCGCATCCCATGGTTCCTAATGTTGATTCTTTAGGTAATCCCATTTTGGAAAATCAGGCCAAAAATCGTCGTTTTGAGATACGCATGTACATGAACTGACGTGATAGCAACCTAAACCGATGAATCTTCGGATAAGAAGTTGCGTCTCATTACTATCGTTTTAGCTCAATAAATCACATCCATGTTAATTGTTTCGGACGGATTGTGTATTTTCTTTGATAACACCGAATTGGAGGAGAGATGAAACCGACGTTCGTCTCAATCACATTCGAAAATGAAAATCTCAACCAAGGCGAAATAATGAGCGAAAATAAAACGGGACCAAAAGCGGGAACTATGGAAATAGAACTTAGTGAGTCCGAGTCAATGGGGACTTATTCTAACTTGGTTATGATTACTCACTCACCTTCTGAGTTTATTCTAGATTTTATTGCTGTTATGCCTGGGGTTCCAAAAGCAAAAGTTGCGAAACGAATGATTTTGACTCCTGATCATGCTAAGCGCCTGCTGAATGCACTTCAAGATAATGTGACGCGTTACGAGAATGAACACGGAATGATACCCAATAAAACCAAGGATATTCCATTGTATAGAGGCCCGCAAGCAGAGGCTTAGTCTGATTGAGTATACGTTATTATACATCAAGAGTTATGAAGCATAACGGGTAGTTTCAACCCGAAACATTACTTTTGTATCTGCTTCATCCCAACGAGCCCCACCAATAAGAACACCATGTGAGGGATGATTGCTGCCCAAAGTGGGGGCAGAATACCTAGCGCGCCAAAAGGCTCAATGATTTTCATGGTAACCAGATACATGAAACTTATGACCAAACCCGAGGCGATATAAAAACCTTTTCCACCCGTTCTGCGTACAGCGGCTACTGCAAACCCAATCATCAAGACCACCAAAATGGAAAAGGGATAGGCCATTCGAGCAAACAATTGTACTTGAGGTATTTCAATTCCACTGGCTCCGCTCCGTTTAATACCATCGATATACTGGAATGCTTCTACATAACTAAGTTGGTATATATCGGAACTACTTCTTGCCAGGTCTTGAGGTAGAATACTGAGTACGGTATCAAAACCTGCAACATTTCGTTCAACGAAACCTGAATCGCTAAATACCCGCTCTTGGACCGTGGTCAAACGCCATTGTTCTTTGTCGTCTAACCAGGCCATATTGGTGGCAGTTAAAATCTTATTTACGCCATCTTGGTTAAATTCAACCATGCGAATTCGGTAAGCTGTTTGTTGATCTCGGTCGAAATAATTGACTTGTAAATAGCTCTCGGGACTTAATTCTCGGTAAATATCACTTCGGTCCAGATCTTCATTTTTTTGTCGTATGTACTCATTCTCGAAGGCAATGCGTTCTTTATTGGATTCGGGAATGATCCATGCGTCAAGGGTACTAAGGCTGGTCATCATTAGGGTGCCGAAAACTAAGAAGGGAAGAAATAATCGGTACAAACTAACACCCGCCGCTTTAAGTGAGGTGATTTCGAGTCGTTCTGAGAGTTGACCTACCAAAAATAAACATGCGGAAAAAATAGCAAGCGGAAGTACCAAGCGAGTCATTTCTGGAACATAATTGGCATAGTAATCGCCCCAAATTTCTGCCATGGTTGCCCCGCGATCCGTGAAATCGTCACTATTTTCCGAAAAATCAATAATCACAAAAATAAAAATGAGCACTACCAGCACCAGTAGGGTAATGGAAAATAATTTTTGGATGATGTAGCGATCAAATGATGTCATGGTCAGCGGTCGACTACTTTAGATGTGGGAATAAGCGATCTAAGATCATAGCTTAGATGGAAAATAAGGACCAAGCCAATAGCCATATACAACAGATTGAATGACCACATACCCCAAAATGGTGAGATAAACAGTCGATCGGCTAGTTTTTCACCTTGAATGACAGAAATCCAATACAGGGTGAGTAACACCGATGCGATGATGGCGGCGTAACCAACATTACCCTTACGAGTGAGTATGCCGATAGGTGCCCCTAGCAGAACGAAAATGATACAGGCAAAGGGAATGGAAAACTTCTTGTGGATTTCAACCCAGTATCGTTGGATTCGTTTAACTCGCCATAATTCATTACTGATGGCCCGTTCAATTTGTGATTGAACATTTTCTGCCTTGCTATAACCCAAATTGGCTAATCGTATTTTTTGGGTAGTCGACAGCACATGGTTCAGAACGACTAGGGATGAAACGATACTAGAATCCTTAGGTGAAACCGAGCCATTAGTAGCCATTCCAAAAGAATTTTGATTAAAAGTGGCGGGGTGGAGGTAGGTAAGGGAGTCATTGACAAGAGACCCTTGTAATTCTTTGATTTCCTGTCTTAGGGTATCTACCACTACTCTCATGGCCTGAATGCTCATGGTTCGGTCGCTTCTGTTAGATCCATCCGAATTGGTTCTGTTGAAGGCTAAGTCGGATAAATCAAAGGTTTTTCGATGTTTTTTAAAGCTGATCTGTTCCATATTTCGATCACCCGAAACGGTCCGCTTATTGGGGTATCGTAGAATATCACCATCAAAGAGGTGAAGGGTTAAGGCTTCGGTACCTTCACTGGTAAGGAATCCCTTTTCTGCTTTTATATATGCTCTGTTTTGATCTTTGGTGGGTTCTTGAAATAAAGTGATGTTGTAGAGGGTATCGATAGTGGGATCGATGTTTTCAACCAGAAAGGTGTAAC
>JAYPDB010000090.1:7182-8727 GCA_038125045.1 Bacteroidota bacterium | reverse complement strand
CATGAATCAGTTAGAATCTTTTCACATCGATTTAAATTGTGATCTAGGAGAATGGGATGCTAAAGATCCAAATCCGGATCAACAGCTGCGGGATCGCTCCATCATGCCGTTGGTGTCTTCGGTGAATATCGCCTGTGGCGGTCATCGGGGTGATGCCGATTCGCTTCGATCCACCATGGAACAGGCAGCTGTGTTAGGCGTATCCATTGGGCTTCATCCATCCTTCCCTGACCGAGAGGGATTTGGCCGAATGGAGCATCCTTGGTCCGAGGAATTGGGGGATGAATTACGACGTCAACTCGATTTGGGCCGGCAAGTGGCCCAGGAGTTGGGAGTAGACATTCATCATATCAAACCGCATGGAGCCTTATACAATATAGCCGCTCGTGATCCTGAGTGGGCCGAGCGTTTGTGGGTGCTTTGGCGCAGTTGGGACGAGCAGGTTTTGGTGTATGGCTTGTCGGGTTCGGAGGTGTCTAAGGGTTTGGGGATGGATTTGGTGCGTGTGGATCGAGGGGTAGGTTCTGGCGACGCTGGTGCAGGTGCAGGTGCTGGTGCAGGTGCTGGTGCAGGTGTCGACTCTGTTTCGGATTTTCGGGTAGATATAAGGTCGAGTTATTGCGCTGAAGTGTTTGCCGATCGAGCCTATGAACCCAATCTTCGTTTGCGTTCTCGAAGTTTGGATGGCGCGGTGATTTCGGATTCGGATAGGTTTTTGGCTCAGTTCAAGGATCTGGTCTTGGATAAAAAGGTATTATGCACCGATGGGGTGTATCGGAAGTTAGATGTGGATACGGTGTGCTTGCACTCCGATACACCGGATGCCGTGGAATTGGCTCAGTTGATGGCGGCAAAACTCCGTGAATGGGATGTGGAGGTACGTCCTTGCTGATAATTGCGGTATCGAGTTCTGCGGTGGGAGGTTCTCTGTGTTAGGGGTTGAAGTTGGTCGTCTACAGGTGGGAGCCCTGTTGTGGCGAGCTTGGGCGCTCACAGAAGAGTGCCTCTTGGTTGAACTTGTGAGTGGTGCTTGTGAACTTGATCGAAATCAGGCGAGTTTGCAGCAGTTTTTGGCGATCAAAAAGCTTCGGGATGATGTAGAGTGGGTACCCTCTTACAGGTCGATAGGGGGATGGTTTGATAAGGAAAAACTGACTCATCAGGAGCTTTGGGACTGGATAAAGGAGTGTTTAGAGGAAGGTGTTGGGGAAGCTGTTGGGGATGCTGTCGAGGAAGGTGTTCAAGACTTTGAACTTCCGGTTTGTTATGAATTAGGCTTGGATTGGGACCGGATTGAAGAGGTTTCGGGCCGTTCTCGAGCCGAATGGATTGCGCAGCATAGCGCGGGGCGATACCGAGTGGCGGCCATTGGATTTTTACCCGGTTTTGTGTTCTTGGATGGATTGGATGATGCGCTGAAGATGCCGCGGTTGGAACGACCTAGAACAAAGGTACCTGAGGGCACGGTGGGCATAGGAGGGCATCAAACCGGGTGGTATGCTATTGAGAGTCCAGGAGGGTGGAACAGTATTGGGCGCACGCCAC
>JAYPDB010000090.1:3165-7082 GCA_038125045.1 Bacteroidota bacterium | reverse complement strand
GGGTGGTATGCTATTGAGAGTCCAGGAGGGTGGAACAGTATTGGGCGCACGCCACGGCCCTTGTTGGATCTTGGGCAGACAGATGGATCACCCACCCCGGTTCAGGTTGGTGATTGGGTGCGTTTTCGGGCTATTTCGGTTGAGGAGTTTGATGCAATGGAGTTGGGTGAGGCAGAGCTGGGTGAGGCAGAGCTGGGTGAGGCAGAGCTCGATCAGGCAACATCTGAGCCAGCTTCGATGGATGGTGCAAAATCTATTCCACTTGAATCCATTGGTCGCATCCGGGTCCAGGTGTTAGACCCAGGACTGTGGACCAGCGTTCAGGACGAAGGGAGGTCTTCAGGCCAGGCGTATGGAATTCCAAAAGGAGGCGTCGCGGATGGGTTAGCTTGGGAGCAACTTCAATCCCTTTTGGCAACTGATTCTGGAGGCGCTTTGCCGCCTGTTTTGGAATGTACCTTGAAGGGGCCTCGCTTGAAATTTTTGGATGATGCCGTCATTGCTCTCACCGGGGCTATGATGGAAGCTCGGGTCGATGGAAAACTCATGAAACAAGGAAGTCGGATTCTACTAAGAGCTGGGCAGATACTCGAATTGGGTGCGGTGAGGCAAGGATGCCGAGCGTATGTGGGCATGGCTGCCAGTGGTTTTGTTGGAAAGTCGCAATACGGCTCCTATTCTCATCTTCCTGGAGCGGGGAGATTGAAGGGCGGAGAGATTTTGGAGTGGATTGGAACACCGGAGGAAGCGAGCGAGGGTCATAACGGGAAAAGACTGGATTCAAATGGAAAAGAAGATCAGCAATTCCCTGAATTTTCGGGAGTGCCTCGACTGCGGATTCAACCCGGGCCGGAGTGGGCTTGGGTGCCAGAGGAATTTCAGCTCTTATTTTTGGAGTCTGATTTTGTAGTGGGCTCGCAGAGTAATCGCATGGGTATCCGTTTACAAGAAGTGAGCGTTGGCTTGTTGGATCTTTGGAAAGAATTTAGAGGCTATTGGTCTAAGCAAGGATCTATGTGGTCTTCGGTAGTGGCCCCAGGTGTTATTCAGTTGCCTCCCAACGCCGAAGCTATTTTGCTAGGGCCGGATGGGCAAACACTTGGTGGTTACCCGCGAATCGCCTACCTTCCGAAGGATCAGCAGTGGCGAGCGGCCCAGTTGAAAGCTGGAGATCGGCTACGCTTTCGGATGAGTTGATGGTGTCGGGACTTATTCAACCTGCTTTACAATCGTCGGATGTTAAAAATTACTAACTACAATAATTAGGGATCGGGATGAAAACTACTAATACCTTACTTTATGCCTCGGTGGTTGCCGCACTGGCAGGTTTCCTATTTGGCTTTGATACGGCCGTAATTTCAGGGGCCGACAAGCCCATTCAACTGCTTTGGAATACCAGTCCGCTTTTTCATGGGACCTTTATCATGTCGATGGCTCTTTGGGGAACGGTAATCGGCGCATTGGCGGGCGGGATTCCCTGTGATCGATACGGCCGGAAAAATACCTTGATTGCCATTGGTGTGCTGTATTTGGTTTCCGCCCTCGGTTCGGCGTTGGCCACAGATCCATATATGTTTTCTTTTTTCCGATTTATTGGTGGTTTGGGTGTAGGCGCCTCTTCGGTGGCGGCTCCGACATATATTTCTGAGATTGCGCCTGCGGCACGTCGCGGGAGATTGGTGATTTTGTATCAGTTTATGATTGTCTTGGGGATTCTGGTGGCCTTTATATCCAATTGGGCCGTGGGAGACAGTTTTGGGGACGATTCTTGGCGTTGGATGCTGGGACTTGAAAGCGCTCCAGCCTTGGTGTACGTAATTATGGCGTTTGGGATTCCAAACAGTCCACGCTGGTTAGCGGTGTATAAAAAAGATCATCAGGCAGCGAGAGCATGTTTGGATCTACTTGATCCATCGGGTGAGGGCAGTCATATCCTTTCTGAAATTGAGGAGTATGAAGGAGGTTCTGCGGGTTCTGCGGCGTCTGGGGACTCATTTTTCTCGGGTCGATACAACTTTTCCATTCTTTTGGCCTTTTTGGTCGCTTTTTTCAACCAGGTTTCAGGCATTAACTTCGTGATCTATTATGCCCCTCGCATTTTTGAATCTGCCGGCCTGGCTTCCAGTACCGCTCTATTATCCTCGGTGGGTATAGGGTTGGTGAATTTGGTCTTTACCATGCTGGGGATTTATTTGATCGATCGCGCCGGTCGAAAGCAGCTTATGCTCTACGGCTCCATTGGGTACATCGTGACGTTAGCGGTCGTTTCTTGGGCTTTTTATACGGGCGCAGGCGGGACCATCGTGGTGCTCTTCTTGTTTGGATTTATTGCCTCGCACGCCATTGGTCAAGGTGCGGTGATATGGGTATTTATTTCCGAAATTTTTCCAAATCACGTTCGTGCCAGCGGACAGGCGTTTGGAACGGGGGTGCATTGGGTATTTGCAGCCTTGATCACCCTGTTCACCTTATTTTTTATGGAGCTCTTAGGAGATAATCCAGCTCCCTTATTCGCCTTTTTCGCGGGCATGATGGTCTTACAACTCGTATTTGTTCTACGCACCATGCCTGAAACCAAGGGTAAAACGCTCGAGGAGTTAGAGTCGGAATTGGTCAGATGAGTATCCCAAAGGTCCTATGTTTGGGTGAAATTGTCTGGGATATTTTGCCTGATGGTCGTTTCCTTGGGGGCGCTCCCCTGAACGTAGCGGTCCATCTGCATCGGCTCGGGGTTCCGGTGAACGTGGCAAGCGCCGTGGGAGACGATGCTTTGGGTAAGGAGGTTTTGACTCAGCTTGGCAGCATAGGCTTGCCCCTCGATGGGATCGAGGTGAATAATTATCCAACCGGCGTGGTACAGGTGGATGTAGATACTCAGGGTTTTCCAGATTACGAAATCAGGTATCCTGCGGCTTGGGATGCGATGGAATGTTCGCAGGCTCAACAAGAGGAATGGTATAAGGCCGATTATATTGTCATAGGGAGCCTTTTGTTTCGCTCAGAAGTTAGTCGAGAACATGTGTTACACGGGTTGAAGGTGAATCGTTCAACGTCTAGTCGCTTGATACTGGATGTGAATCTTCGAAAAGAGGGTTATACCCCTGAACGGGTGTGTATGCTCATGGAAATGGCCGATATTGTGAAGCTAAATGAGGAGGAATTAGCGCTTGTTTGGCAATGGGCTTTTGGGGTTGAGGAGTTTTGTTCGGATGTTGAGCAGTGTTTGGCTTCGATTGCAGCGCATTTTGGGCTTGAGTGTGTGCTTCTGACTTTAGGAGCTGAGGGCTGTTGTTTATGGAATAAGCGTGAGGGCTTAATTCGTCAAGAGGCATATCCGGTTGAGGTGGTTGACACGGTCGGCGCGGGGGATGCTTTTTTGGCGGGAGTGATTAATGGATGGGTCAAAGGGATGGAGTCTCAAGAGTTGCTACGGTTTGGTGCTAGATTGGGTGCTTTTGTTGCGGGTAAGAGGAGTGCGATACCGGAGTTGGATGGTTTTGATTTGAGTTTGTAAGTGATTACTCACTTTTATATATTTGGTGTATATGGAGGATCGAAGAACAAAAATTGGTGAGGTAGCCTTACGACTCTTTAATGAGCGAGGATATCATGCGACATCCACTAGGCTAATTGCGCAGGAAGCCGGCGTTTCCGAAGGGTTGATCTTTCGTCACTATACCAACAAGGAGGGATTGTTGGAGGAGTTATTGGCGGAAGGCGGTCAGGAAATGATCTTTGAGGTTGCGGGCTTCATGTCCGAGTATGATCCCAAGGTTTTTATCTCTTCTCTAATCGATTTCTTTTTTGATGTTCCTGATCAATTGCTGGGTTATTGGCGTTTAAAAGCTCAATTAGAGTGGACCACTACGGTTTGGGAGCCAGAAGAATGGGAACGAGTTCTTAGAGAAGCGGTTGAA
>JAYPDB010000090.1:0-3155 GCA_038125045.1 Bacteroidota bacterium | reverse complement strand
GATGGGGTATTCGAAGTATGAATTAGAAGCCGGACTACTGCTGGAGTCATTGACGGGAATCCGATACGGAATACTTCGGGGAAGCGTTGAAGATATGAGGGAATTAAAGGCTTTGGTAAAGGGTAAATATAAAGTTGCCTAGAGAAAGAGAATCGCCGTTTTTGATACTGTAGGGGCAGTTTTGGTGTTAAAATGCAGAAAGTGAGTGATTAATCACTTTTAAGTGTTGTTAGAAAATATAAACAACACATACTGTTTAAACAAAAATTTCTCAATACAAGAAGCGCCAAAAAACGCCTTCAATCCAAGAAGCACCGCAAAACACTTTCAACCCGAAACCTGTCTATCCCTTAGTGATCTTGATGATATCACCGCTTTTGGAAGCCGTATACTCCGGGAGTGGACTATCGGCTGGGCCACTCACCACCTGGCCAGAGGTGTTGAAGACCGAATTGTGGCACGTACAGATTAACGTCTCGTTTGAAAACTGCCACGCATTACGGCAGCTCGCATGGGTACAGACGTCACTGAAGGCGCGGACGCGGGCGCCATCAATGTTGATGGCTAAGAAGCCATATTCGCTGGCAATAAGCCATCCACCGGCGGAAGCCAAGGCTTCACCTCCGCTTACGGAAGTATCGATGGTGATGGTATTTCCATCCACACTAAAGGCGGAAGCACTGTTGCCGCCACCATTGTCATTATTGGAATCGTCATTGGTGTCGTTGGTATCATCGGCATCTAAATCCGAATCATCACCCGAATCCGTAACCCCACACGAAATTAAGGGAATACCCAAAGCGGCTACAACCGCCAAGGGAGTAGCTGTTCGTAAAAACTCGGCTCTGCTATGGGTGACACCGGTTACAATGTGGGGTCTAATTTGCGGTTCGGATTCGTTTCCTATCATGGATTGTTCCAATTATTAGCTCTTTCTTGAGTTCTTTCTTGATGAATAGTCACTTATAAAAACTTGGAAATAAAGCTCATTCGTTCCCTAGAAGCCATTTTTTAACCAGTAGTTCAAAGAGAGCATAAGTGAATGGCATACATTATATTACTAGCATCTAATGGTGTTGTCGAAGGTAGTATGAAACAAAAAAATGTAATCAACATGCGTAATCTGTTCATCAACGAGCGAGTAAATGGGTCCGTACATCGGTCAAAACAACGGGTTTGTTCAACAATTATCATGATGGGAGCGCTGGTCTTATTTGCGGCCTTACCTTCAACGAGTTTTGCACAACAAAGTCAGGCGGCACAGAATTTGCGCCAAAACCACCAAAATCGCCAAAATCACCAAAACCAACAAAACAAAGACTCGCGAGTGCTCTCCCTCTACGATTGGCAGAGTTACGAATGGATTAGCCAGTTGCAAAGCCGGGGCCATCTCCTTGAACTTCATCCAACCGATATGCCATACCGTTATGACGAGGTTCGAGAGGCGGTTATGAAGCTGTGGGAAGGGGACGGTTCAACCCGAAATATGACGGATCTTGAGCAACAATGGGCCTCTCGATTGGCCGAGCGGTTGGAAGCGCCCGCCAATGACGATGGGCGGAGGCCGGTGCTGGATTTGCGGGCGAGTACCTATTGGCAGGTGAATAATTCGGAGCGTGAGGATGCCTATCGGCCCACCGATGATCAGGCGTATTTGTGGCCGATGGTTGAGGTGGCGGCGAGTATGCGGCATAGGGGCTGGGTGGTGCAGGCGAATCCGCGGTTTGAGTACTATGAAGACCGCAACATTGACGGGTTGGATGCGGTGAATCGGTTTTGGACGCGCAATGAGGAGGCCTATGTGGGCTACAGCAACGATTTCTTGGAGGTGTATTCGGGGCGGGTGCTCAATCATTGGGGCATCTACGGGGCGAATGGGGCGATGATTTCGGATCATTCGGTGACCTATGATCAGCTAAAAATCAACCTGGGAACCAAGCATCTGCAGCTTTCGAGTGTGATGGGATATTTGGACAACCTTAAATCCGATGGCATCTACAACGGCGACACGCGGGAGGATCCCTTGTCGGTGAAGCGGTTTCTTTTTGCCAAGAGGTTGGACTGGAGGCCGAGACCGCATCTGATGTTTTCGTACCGGGAGAGTCTCATTTTTTCAGGGTGGGATGCCATTCCGCAGCCCAAGTATTGGGTGCCGGGGATGATTGGATTTTTTCAGGCCGATAATGCTCCGCAAAACGATTTTATCAACTATTTGACGGGTATAGCGCTCTGGGCTCAGATTCAGCGCGCGAACACCCTTAGCCTTCACACCGAAATTATCCTAGACGATGTCATCTTCTTTCGCGAGCGACGAGGCATCGACGAGCGCAGCACCTACAACGTGATGTTCAACGCGCAATTGGCTTTGGCCGAGCGTCCTATCAACCTGAAACTCAAGGCGGAAATGATTAGCGCTCAATCCTATAATACCGATCAGGCCGAGGGTCGTTATCTCTATTTGGGGCGGGGGATTGGCGCGCCTTTTAACGACTATGTGTTTGGGGAGTTTGAGGCGGATTGGATCGTGTCTACCAAGGAGGGCCGTCGAGGCTTGGATATGCGGTTGAGCCCCTATGCAGGGGCCTTGCTACAAGGCGAGCAGGTGATTGATAAGGAATTTATTGGATCGCCCTTGACTCAAAAAGGTAAGGATCCCGACGAATTGGAGCCGGTTCCAGACTTCGTGCTTAGCGGGGTGGTTCAGCAGACGGTTCGTTTCGGGTTGAAGGGGGTGGTGCAATCGACCTCGGGCTGGTGGATTCGAGGGGATATCGGCTTAAATATCATGCGAAACATGAGCAATGTGGAGGGCAATGATTCTACTCGACCCGTGGGGATGATCGAAGCGGGATACCGTTTTAATTTCGCCTTACGGAATTAGGGTAGGTTGCTGAATAGGATTTGAGGGGGTTGGTTGCTGAGTGGGTTTGGGCAACTATCGTGCCTCAAACTAGCTGAATAGCTTTTGGGCGGCTTCAAACATAGCCGGATTGTCCACATCTTGCCATGGCGCATCGTGCATGAGATGACAGTGGAAAGGGTAGTGTTTCTGGTAGGCTTCAACCAGAGAAGAAACCCCAAATTGCCGCTGGTGACCGGCTAAAGCCGCAGCGATTTCTCTAAATTTATGATCGAGAAGGAACCAGCCGGTATCA
>JAYPDB010000089.1:0-8732 GCA_038125045.1 Bacteroidota bacterium | reverse complement strand
CTTCATACTGCTGAAGAGCATGTTGAAGTACGGACTTGCTACTCATATCCAAATGGTTGGTAGGCTCATCGAAAATGAGAAAATTAGCAGGGGAGAGCAACATTTTTGCCAGAGCCAGACGGGATTTTTCTCCTCCCGAAAGCACCTTAACTTTTTTGAATACATCATCACCTGTGAATAAGAAATTTCCTAGAAGCGATCTCAGGGTACTCTCTTTTTGGCCAGAGCCTGCGCTCATCATAATGCCTAACGCATCTTCTTTTTCATCTAACTCATCGGCTTGATGCTGGGCGAAATAGGCATGCTGCACATTGTGACCTATCTTTTTGGTGCCTCCTTGTATGGGCTCTAGATCACATAGAATACGGATTAGCGTTGATTTACCAGCTCCATTGGGACCAACTACGGCGATTTTATCTTCCCGCTCTATTTCTAAATTAATTCCCTTGAAAATTTCATTTGAGCCATAGCTTTTGTTCACTTGATCAAGTGTGACCACCACTTGGCCGGTTCGTTCGGGGGGTGGAAATCGAAAACTAACACTTCCTAACTCATCTTCAACAGTAATCTGGTCTGACTTCTCGAGTTGCTTAATTCTACTTTGAACCTGTCGAGCCTTAGTCGCTTTGTATCGAAACCGATCGATAAATTCCTGCGTCTCCTTGATGTGTTTTTCCTGATTTTTCTGGGCATTGACCAGTAACTCTCGTTCTTCTGCCCATTTGCTTTCATAAAAGCTATAGTTACCCGCATAATCATGTATGCTACCTTGCCGAATAGCCAAGGTTCGATTGGTGAGCCCATCTAAGAATGAGCGATCATGCGAAACCACAATTACAGCCCCGTTATATTGACTTAGGAACTGCTCAAGCCATTGAAGAGATTCAATATCCAAATGGTTGGTTGGTTCATCCAGTAGCAGATAGGTGGGATCTTGAAGAAGTAGCTTAGCTAACGCGATACGCATGAGCCATCCGCCTGAAAACTCCTTGGTTGTTCGATGGAAATCCTTGGAAGAGAATCCTAATCCTGATAGCACTTTTTCGACTTTTGATCGTAAGCTATAAAGCCCAGACTGCTCCAATTGGTTTTGCAAGATTCCGAGCTGTTCCAATTTCTGAGCATAGCTGGGATCCGAGGGGTCTAGTTCACTTAGTGAATGCTGTAAAGTTTGAACTTCGCGTTCTAGGTCGAAAATTTCTTGAAATATGGTTTCAACTTCTTCAACAACGGTGAGGTTGAAATCAGGGTCTACGCCGTCTTGTGGTAAGTATCCAAGGCTTTCGGATTTTGAAAGGCTTACCTGTCCTCCATCGACCTCTTGCAGCCCCATGATGACCTTTAAAAGCGTTGATTTTCCCGCACCATTAGGACCTACCAAACCAATTCTGTCTCCTGGATTAATAATGACCGATAGGTCGTCCAATAAGGCGCGATCCCCCAGAGAAAGACGGATGTTGCTACATTGTAACATTTACTTAACCTGTAAATTCAATCGATTTGGCTTCTAACGCCCCTGCGATGAGTCGAGCGGTTATATCCAATCCATCGGGTCCCATTCGGCTTAATGATCCTTCCTGACTCTTTCCGTATCCTCCTCCTAAAATAGGGGTGAAACCATTTTCAATAAGGGTTTCCAAGGAACCACATTGTTGATACACATTCATGGTGTTGGGTATGGCCTGGCCGTAATTATTATCGGTTTTAATCAATTTGGTCGCCTCAACGTACTGGGTCAAAATTCCCCAGGATAAGGCGGCCTGACTAAACACATAGGCTGCTATTTGATCTCCAATAGGAAGAATAGAATCAATCCAACGATCCTGTTGATCTGTGGCTTTTTGTGCATAATTCAAAAGTTTTTTAAGCCTCAAACTATAATCATCCAGCTTCTTATCGGTGGTTTCCAGAATCAGGGTATTTTTTGGATTTGGATGGTGATCTAAGGCTTCGCGAATAAGGTTGTAGTGCAGATCATAAATTTCATCCGACATGGAATGCGCGGCTTCTACATTGCCAGAAACCGCGGTATCTATGATGGCTAATAATTTATCGTGCGTATTGCCGAGAGCCGATAAAACCGCAATCGCTTTTGGATATTCGGAGAGGTATTCTATAGCTTGGATCAGCGATAGGGCATCCAAGACGGTAGGACCTTCGAAACTGAGTACATGTATATCTTCGTTGGTCATAGCTCGTCTGAATAGAGTGTTGGATGATCGGGGCGAAGATTGTAGCGGCTTTTCATTACTTGTCCATAAGCACCAGCACTTCGAATGGCTAAAACGTCTCCACGTTCTAGTTCCTCTAATTCAATATCTACTCGGAAGGTGTCGGAACTTTCACATATTGGACCCACCACATCATATATCTTACTGTTTTTTGGCTTTTCATCCACAGTTAACTTGTCGATATGATGAACGGCTTGATAGAGGGCTGGTCGAATCAATTCGGTCATACCAGCATCCACAACGGCAAAATTTTTAACCTGACGCTCTTTAATGTAAAGTACTTTTGTAAGTAGTGACCCTGCTTGTGCAATAATCGAACGTCCAAGTTCAAAATGCACCTCTTGGTCATCACGGACCATCAAGTGGCGATCAAACACTTCAAAAAAGGATTTGAAATCAGGGTAAGGGGCTTCGTCGGGAGCGTCATAGTTAACGCCGTATCCACCCCCCATATTTAATACGCGAATCTGAAATCCCTGTGATTCAATAAAACGGACATAGTCATTACATTTTTTGCAAAGCTGTTCGAAAGGAGCTAAATCGGTGATTTGTGAGCCAATGTGGAAATGTATTCCTAAGAATTCAATAGCCTCCGCTTGGGGTACATACGCTAAGACTTCAACAAGTTCATCATCGCTAATGCCAAATTTGTTTTCATGTAATCCTGTGGTAATGTACTTGTGGGTATTCACAACAACATTCGGATTTAAGCGTAATGCTACACGGGCTTTTTTCCCCATCTTCTGGGCTAGTTTGTTCAGCACAACTAACTCTTGGTAGGATTCCACATTGAAACAAAAAATATCATTCTTGAGCCCTAACATCATTTCTTCGTCGGTTTTCCCTACACCAGCAAATGCAATTTGAGAAGGGCTAAAACCATAATCCAAAGCCTGTTGTACCTCTCCGCCACTCACACAGTCCGCTCCTAATCCCGCTTGCTGAATATGCTTCAGAATTTTGGGTTCGTGATTGGCTTTGAGTGCAAAATGCACATGGTATCCTTTCTGAATGCCATGTTTTTGGACGTGCTCTAAACTTTGATTCAGCACATCCATGTCGTAATAATAGCACGGAGTTGCCTGATTGTTAAGGGCCTTAAGTAAGTGATTGGAGGTCATATTGCGCCAAATGAATGGTACCGACGTATTGAAGAACTAGGACAGCGCTTCAGATTCCGTCATTGGTTCATAGGGTACGAGTCCATGTGTTTCCACGTACTCGCCATCTTTCGCATGAAAGATAACAATAATATCACCTAATTGGGTAGAAGGTGGATTATCTGTGGAGTAGGGGGCTAGGTTGTCTTCTCCATTAATCACGGAAACAATAAGACCATGATTACCCAGCTTATAGCTGAGGTTTTTCAGGTTGAACCCATCGGTGACTCGATATAAAAATAAATCAACATCTTCACTCATTAAATCCTCAATAGCGGAATAATTCCATTCGTTCGTAAACAGAATTCTACCTCCTAAACTCTCATGCGTTTCATTTTCCTTGTGAATAGAAATGGATGATTGGGCTAATTGAAATACGTTTGATGATCCGAATATTTCAGCAAAGCGAATAGATGCCAAAGCATTTACCTCGTCGTTGGGGGTGAGGGCAAACAGATATCCAATGCCATCGAAATTTATTTCATCCATCGCGAATTCGGAAAGAATATTCCCGTAATAGGTTTCTAGGTTGCTTTTCCGAGCTTTTGAAATATTTTCCCAGTTAGAATCGGCAACCAATACTTTCAACCCTAATTGTTGTAGGGTACAGGCCAGTCGAATACTCCAGGTATGAGCACCCAAAAATAACACCCCTTTAGGTTGAGGCTTGGCAACTTTCAAAAGTCGGGCTACGGGATTGGCGGATAAACCGTACACCGTTACGGTCGCTATAATGACAACAAAGGTGTAAGGGACGAGCTTCTGGGCATCGGCAAACCCCTCTTGTTCTAATCGAAGAGCGAATATGGCAGAAATGGCTGCCGCTACAATCCCGCGTGGGGCCATCCACGCTAAAAAGGTTTTTTCTTGGAAACTCAGTTTTGATCCTAAAGTAGCGGCATAGATAGAAACGGGACGCACAATAAATAACAATGCGAGAATGAATAGGCCACTTTGAAGATTAAAATAATCCAAATCCTCAACCTTAAGTCGAGAGGCTAATAAAATGAACAGAGCCGAAATGAGTAAGACCTGCAGGTTTTCTTTAAACTCGATGATATGCTTGACCCGTATGGCCTTCTGGTTAGCAAGCAAAATCCCCATCACGGTGACCGCCATTAGTCCGGATTCGTGTTGAAGGATATTTGAGGCGGTAAACACGGCAATAACCAGCATAAGGGTAACGGGATTCTGGAGATAGTCGGGTATCCAATGTTTTTTGAGCATGAGGTAGAGAATACCCGCTCCCAGTGCCCCAAAAAAACTACCATCTACAATGGTAGTAACAATGATTATGGCGGAACTGCCATCCATGTTTGAAAAACCGCCGGTAATGATAATTTCAAACACCAAAACAGCCATCATGGCACCAATGGGATCATTTACAATGCCCTCCCATTTTAAAACCGATCCCGCGGTTTCTGTGGGACGCACTTGCCGGAGTAAGGGTATAATAACGGTAGGTCCTGTCACAATTAATACGGCTCCAAAGAGAATAGCGATCTCCAAACTGAGTCCTAACAAATAATAAGCCGATAAGGCTGCTAAGAACCAGGTGATGGCAATTCCAATGGTGATGAGTTTAATGACCACCCCGCCTATTTTTTGGAACTCGGCCATGCGTAGGCTAAGCCCGCCTTCGAAGAGAATGATTGCCACAGAAAAGGAAACAAAAGGGCTTAATAAATCTCCTAAAAGAGCATCCGGATCGATCCAACCGGTAACGGGTCCCGCTACGATCCCAAAAATCAGCAATACCAATATGGCTGGTAATTTGCTTCGCCAGGCAAACCATTGGGCGCTAATTCCCAATGCAATCACGGCACTTAAACCGACGAGTATTTGTTGACTCATATAATTCCGTATAATTCAGCCAAGGAAATTAAATTTTATCCTATATTGAAGGAGCAATTTGACTAACAACTTTGGCTTGTTAGTACGCAACATACAAAAGATTCTAAGCATATTCATCGCTTACATTGTTCTAAAAACTTCTAGACCAACTTATTATGGCCAAGAAAGAACGACTCTCGAAAAAACTTACCCTATTCGACGTATATGCGGTTAGTACTGGTGCGATGTTTAGTTCAGGCTTCTTTTTACTGCCTGGAATAGCAGCTATGGAAACCGGAAACAGTGTGTATTTGAGCTATTTAGTAGCCGGATTTTTAATACTCCCTTCTATGCTTACTGTTGCTGAACTTGCAACAGCCATGCCCAGAGCTGGGGGTGCGTATTATTTCTTAGATCGTAGTTTAGGACCTTTGGTGGGAACAATCGGGGGCTTAGGTTCTTGGATTGCACTCATTTTTAAGAGTGCGTTTGCCCTTATTGGGATGGGAGCCTATCTCAGTTTGTATGTAGATGTTCCCATGCTACCCTTGGCCCTTATACTTACCGTAGTATTTGGGTTATTAAATATTTTTGGCGCGAAAGAGACGGCTTTTTTGCAGCGTCTATTGGTATCGGCACTGGTTGTCATTATGGGGTATTTTCTGATTGAAGGGGTTGAATATCTGACCGGTAACGCCGTGTTACCCGAGATGAAAGAGCGTAATTTTTTAACTAACGGGCTGAATGGGTTCATCTCTACGGTTGGGTTGGTGTTTGTCTCCTATGCTGGCCTCACCAAAGTAGCCAGTATTGCCGAGGAAGTTCAAAACCCGGATAGAGCCATCCCGTTGGGTATGACCTTGTCATTAATGACCGCAAGTTTGGTGTATGTATTGGGTGTTTTTATCATGGTGAAGGTATTGCCTGCTTCAACCTTGTTTTCCAGCCTTACACCCGTAACCGATGCGGGTAATGTGGTGATCACATGGATACCGACCTCCATTGGTATTCTATTGATTGTAGTAGCTGCGATTGCGGCCTTTGCTTCTACGGGGAATGCCGGGATCATGTCGGCTTCTAGGTATCCTTTGGCGATGAGTAGAGATGGTTTAATGCCCAAATATTTCGGAAAGATTGGACGTTTTAAAACGCCTCATATCTCGGTATTAAGCACCACTTTCGTGATGATTTTGGTTCTTTTATTGTTCGATGTGGAAGCGGTGGCAAAATTGGCCAGTGCCTTTCAGCTGCTGCTGTTTTTCTTGTTGAATCTGGCGGTTGTTGTGATGAGGGAAAGTAAAATTGAAGCCTATAAACCTGGATTCAATTCACCTTTCTATCCATGGGTGCAAATTTTAGGAATGATTATTTCGCTTTGGTTGGTGGCAGAAATGGGTCTGCTAGCAGTAGGACTCACCGGTACCTTAATCATACTTTGTATCGCCTGGTATTTCTACTATGCGCATGGTAAGGTGAAACGTCAGGGAGCCATTTATCACGTTCATGCTCGTTTAGGGCAAATGCGTTATGAGGCGCTTGAGCATGAATTGATGACCATCATTAATGAAAAAAATATTGATAGTTCGCTTACCTATGAAGAGGTTATTGCTCGATCGGAAGTGGTCAGGGCTCAATCATCGGATAGAAATTTAGCTACCTTATCGCAGAAAGCGGTAGACAGTTTAGAGGCAAGACTAAGCAAGGATACCAATTTGAAAAGTAATTGGTCCGATGCATTCACCGATATTGCCACACAAGCTGTTCGTCTAAAGAAAGGGGTATACTTTAAGTATGTGCAATTAGAGGGGCTTAGAATGCCAGAGATGGTGTCTATTCAGTGTAAAGGAGGGCTTACCTTAGAGGCCTTTGGTGAAGAGAAAATACACGCCCTAATCTATCTAATTACTCCAGAAGATCAGCCTTTGCTGCATATGAGAATTATTGGGCATATGGCAGAGCTTATAGAAGCCGAAGAGTTTTTAGATCGATGGATTGCCGCTAAGTCTGAACGCGAATTGAAGCAGGTTTTACTCTCGGATGAACGCTTGATTCATGTTCGTTTACAGGAAAATACCCCCACAGAAGAATGGATTGATAAGGCCATTATGGAACTTCAATTACCGGGAGAGTGCCTGGTAACCATTATCGAGCGTAATAATGATTTCGTGATTCCCAAAGGTAAAACACGACTTCAGTCTGGGGATGTACTTTCGATTCTGGGATATCCCAAAGATATTTTGGAATTACGTGAGTGGCTCGATAACGTGATCTAACTACTCAGGAGCTGATCTTAGTCATAAGCTCATCGAAGGAGCCAGATAGTTCGGTGCTTTTGGTCATATCTCTAAGAACAAACACTTGGTTTATTAGTTCTTGATCTCCTACAATGAGGGTGTACCGTGCGTTCTCTCTGTTCGCTTCTTTCATTTGAGCTTTCATCGAACGACCTATGTAGTCCATGCTGGCCGAGTAACCTTTCGCGCGTATTTTAGACATGTGAGATAAGCCCCATAGCCGTGCTTGTTCTCCTAAACAAACCACATAGACATCCAATGTACTAGGATCAGTCAAGGATACCCCCAACTCTTCACATGCAATGAGTAAACGCTCCATTCCGGCAGCAAAACCAACGGCTGGAGTTGGATTCCCACCAATTTCTTCTACCAATAGGTCGTAGCGGCCTCCTCCTGCCAATGCATCTTGAGACCCTAAATCTGGACTACTTAATTCGAAGGCAGTTCGTGTATAATAGTCCATTCCTCGAACCAAGTGTGGATCCAATACAAATTGAATTCCTAGGGCGTTTAAGCCTTCACATACCTGATCAAAGTGCTGAGTCGATGCTTCATTTAGGTAATCTTGAATAACTGGAGCCCGTTCGATGAAGGGTTGATCCTCAGGTTCCTTGGAATCCAAAATTCTCATCGGATTCTTATCTAAGCGCGTTTGAGATAACTCGCTAAGTTCGGTTCGATGAGGTTCTAAGAAGTCTCGAAGTACTTGTTTATAGCGTTCACGACTTTCAGGATCTCCAACAGAATTGAGTTTCAGGGTGAAATTTTTAATGCCTATACGCTCATAGATGCGCATCATAAAAGCGATGGTTTCTACATCAGCAACCGGATCGGCGCTTCCAATGACTTCTAAACCAAATTGATGAAACTGTCGTTGACGTCCCTTTTGAGGCCGTTCGGCGCGAAACATGGGGCCAATGTAGTAGAGTTTTTGAACTCCACCGCGTTGATCCAAATGATGTTGCACATAAGAACGAACGACGGGTGCGGTAAGTTCTGGCCGCAATACATAATGCGTATCACCTTTTTGAAAGGCAAAAATTTCTTTGGTAACGATATCGGTGAGCTGGCCAACCCCACGCTTAATAAGTTCGGTGGGTTCTAATATTGGAGTTCGGATTTCGCTAAACCCAAAGTTTGCGGCCTCTTCATGAATGATTTGTTCGAGTGCCCGCCAGGTTGGAGTTTCATCGGGTAGAATATCTACCATTCCG
>JAYPDB010000088.1:4141-8973 GCA_038125045.1 Bacteroidota bacterium | reverse complement strand
ATATCCTTAAACTGCTGTTGAAACTGAGTAACGTCTTCACTAGACACCTTTTTAATGTCCGGTTCTTCAAACTGTGCATGAACTTGAGAGGTACTAACCAACATCACAAAAAAGAAAATGGTTATGGCGGTCCGTAGTTTCTTCCACGATAATGGATTCGATGCTCCAAATAACGAGTAGGTATCGCATCGATCTTCCATCACTTGTAACCGGTTAGAATTGCTGCGTGTGGAAGTGTGAAGATGCTTTACATCCATATGTTTTAGAGAGTACGTGAATAAATTTAATGATGATAACGAAAACCGTTCTGAATTCGTATGAAGATAGCACAGTTAGCACTGTGGTTCAAAACAGAAGCGATTCTTTTACATCAAGGAATAAAATTTGCAAAAATCGCACCTAGCGAGTTTACAAACAAGAAGCCAATCAACGTGTTAATCGTCGTCGTCCATCGATAAAACAGCCAGGAAAGCCTCCTGAGGTATTTCCACAGAACCCACCTGTTTCATTCGTTTCTTACCCTCTTTCTGCTTCTCCAACAGCTTACGTTTTCGAGAGATATCCCCTCCATAACATTTGGCGGTTACATCTTTTCTTAGGGCTCGCACCGAATCTCGAGCGATGATTCTACTTCCAATTGCGGCTTGAACCGCTACCTCAAATTGTTGCCTTGGGATGAGTTCTTTCAATTTCGCACAGACCTTACGTCCTTGGTAGTAGGCTTTATCGCGATGCGAGATGGATGATAAGGCATCTACCTGATCTCCATTCAGCAGGATGTCTAAGCGGACCAATTGACCAGGTCGATATTCAATGAATTCATAATCCAGTGATGCATAGCCTCTAGTTCCTGACTTGAGACGGTCATAAAAATCAAAGACCACTTCAGCCATGGGCAGTTCGTAGGTGATTTCAACCCGATTATTCTGCATGAACATCTGGTTCACATACACTCCTCGACGTTCTTGGCATAATTTCATAATAGGCCCGATATACTCGGCTGGAGTGATGATGCTCGCCTTGATATAGGGCTCATAAATGGTATCGATCTCACCCACATCCGGCATTTGAGACGGGTTATCGACTCTGATTTTGGTTTTATCCTCTAACAACACCTCATATTGCACGTTAGGCACCGTGGTGATGATGTCGATATCGAACTCTCTATCCAAGCGCTCTTGTACAATCTCCATGTGCAAAAGCCCTAGAAAGCCGGCTCGAAAGCCAAAACCTAGCGCCTTAGAAGTTTCGGGTTCATAGGTTAGAGAAGCATCATTGAGTTGAAGCTTTTCAAGTGCCGAGCGAAGATCCTCAAAATCTTCCGACTGAGTAGGGAAAATCCCACTAAACACCATGGGCTTAGCTTCCTGATATCCAGGAATGGGCTCAGTTGCCCCACCGCGAACATGAGTAATGGTATCCCCAACTCGCACATCCTGAAGAGATTTTACACTACCAATCACGTAACCCACATCACCAGCTTTGAGCTCCTGAGTGGGTTCATAACTCATGCGCAGATGTCCAATATCTTCGGCATTATATTCAATACCATTGGCCATAAATTTAAATCGCTCTCCCTTTCGCAATACTCCTTCCATCACTCGAACATAGGCCACAGAGCCTCGGTAGGTGTTAAAAATGGAATCGAATATAAGAGCACGTAAGGGTTTATCCACTTCCTCTTTAGGACCAGGAATACGTTCAATAACGGCTTCTAAAAGTGCGGGAACACCTTCTCCGGTTTTACCTGAAACCGTTAAAATTTCATCAAAGTCGCAACCAATCAAATCGACTACCTGCTGTCCCACCCCCTCCGGATCGGAGCTTGGTAAATCAATTTTGTTGAGCACAGGAATGATTTCCAGCCCTTGTTCAATGGCCTGATACAAATTGGAAATGGTCTGTGCCTCAATTCCCTGAGTAGCGTCCACCACCAATATGGCTCCTTCACAGGCCTTTAGCGCGCGGGAAACCTCATAGGCAAAATCTACGTGACCAGGGGTGTCGATCAAGTTGAAATGGTACAACTCCCCATTGGGACGCTTATAATTTAATTTTATCGCATGACTTTTGATGGTAATGCCACGCTCACGCTCCAAATCCATATCATCGAGCATTTGTTCCTGCATTTCTCGTTCGGTGATGGTACCGGTAATTTGCAGTAAACGGTCGGCAAGTGTGCTCTTACCGTGATCGATATGAGCGATGATACAAAAGTTCCTAATGTTGGACATAAGGGTTAAATCCTCTCAGATATTACTTTTCAGGGCTCAGTAGTTCGATGTGAAAACGGAATCGCTCTTGTTCTAGCGACATCATTTCGTAGGTTTCTCTAATGAGTTTAAAAACCTCATCGGGCTCACCAATAACCGTAGATGATAAGTAACCCACCTCAATTTTTACCTCATATTGAGCGAGATGTTCAAGTAAGTCTTGAACCAATTCTGTAGGGTTGTGAGTGGCTAAAGGGATGTAAGTTAATTGGGCAATCGTATGCATACGTGTACTATTTTTCGAAATTATGGGCTCTCTATGTTGAATGAAACGTGCATTGAGTCTTCGTTACCATTCTATAGAGTACGTGCTGAACGGTTTTAAAACTCTCTATCTTCGCGCTAAATCATGATTCTTACGCTCAACGAGCTACAAATATAGCATTTCGTTAACTAATATACTTAGGTCTCAACGTCTTTTCGAGAGCATAAAATTCCCCTTACTCCTTTTCTATATAATAGCTATATTTAGCGCTGTACAGATGAGTTCACCTTAATTCTCTGAAACACTCACGATCATATCGCATCATCAAGTTGGCAAACAACTATCTATATAGCACAAACACCCAAGGATCTTTCGAACTTCCGAAGAGCAGCCATTCGGCTCATGCTCATCCTGCGATGGTGCATCATCATTGCCAGTAAGCAATGCGGATTTTAGCGCAAAATCCACCTTTACGACCCATCACGCGCAACACTAACTCACATACATTTTTTTAATTTTAATTCCATGAATCGTTCATTAGACCACACAACTTCCCTTCGTATTGCTATTCAGAAAAGCGGACGCTTAACCGACAAAACAATCGATTTGTTACATGGGATAGGCATCGAATTTGACAATTATAAGCGGAATCTCATGGTGAAGACCCGTAATTTCGATGTTGAATTGCTCTTACTTCGCGATGATGACATTCCTGAATATGTACAGGACGGTATCTGTGATTTGGGATTTGTGGGTGCAAACGAGGTATTTGAAAAAGATTCCAAGGTCACCGTATTGCGTGGACTCAATTACGGGAACTGTCGACTCGCGGTGGCGTCACCCAACAATTCTGGGTTAGAAAACCCAGAGGATTTTGAGGGCAAGCGTATTGCCACTTCCTACCCCTTTTTAACGAAGAAATTTTTTAATGACAGAGGCATTCAGGTTTCATTTGTGCAAATCTCTGGAGCGGTTGAAATCACCCCTCAACTCGAAGTAGCCGATGCCATATCCGATCTGGTTTCTACGGGTGGAACTCTCAAAGCCAACGGCTTAAGTGAGCGTTTTACGATCATTGAGTCTGAAACCAAACTTATTCAAACCGAGCAACCTCTTTCGGAGGGAAAGCAGCGCCTCATCGAAAAATTCCTTCAACGCATCGACGGGTATCGTACAGCGAAAGAGAGTCGATACATACTCATGAATGCTCCAAAAGATTCTGTGGAACGAATCAAAGAATTACTGCCTTCGATGAAAAGCCCGACCATTATGCCTTTGGCAAATGAAGAAATGGTCGCTATTCACACCGTAATTCCCTACAACCAGTTTTGGGATGTGATGGAGCAGCTTCAAGCGGCTGGTGCCTCGGATATTGTAATGCTACCCATTGAAAGTATGATTGCCTAAAGGTGACCTTATGACTCTTACTCACTACCTCGAATCAGAGCTCTCCGACCAGCAGCGAAGCGAACTGCTTAAACGACCCAACATCGATTTTGGGACGATATTCTCACGTATACAACCGATTCTAGACTCGGTTCAAACCGAAGGTGATACTGCCGTGGCTCTATGGAACACAACATTCGACGGGCAAAGCGCCCAATCCTTAGTGGTGAATCCACACGAGGAGAAGATATCCTTACCCCCAGAGGTGCAAGAGGCTATTGATCTGGCGTTTTCAAATATAGAGGCCTTTCACCGTGCGCAGTTAGGGCAAAACCTTCGCATGCAAACCATGCCTGGGGTCGAATGTCAAAAAATAATGAGGCCCATCGCCGCGGTAGGTCTTTACGTTCCTGGCGGAACAGCTATACTTCCATCCACAGCTATGATGCTGGCCATTCCTGCGATGATTGCAGGTTGCACGACCCGAGTGTTGGCCTCTCCTCCAAATGCCGAGGGTGCACTAGCCCCCGAAATCGTCTATATCGCTCAAAAGGCAGGCATTACCCACCTACTCAAAGCAGGGGGTGCTCAGGCCATAGCGGCCATGGCTTTTGGAACCGAATCGGTGCCCAAAGTGGACAAATTGTTTGGACCGGGTAATCAATATGTTACAGCTGCGAAGATGCTGGCTCAACAGTCCGAGGCGCAGGTAAGCATTGATATGCCCGCGGGCCCATCGGAAGTTTTGGTGATTGCCGATCACAACGCTCGACCCGATTTTGTGGCAGCTGATCTATTGTCCCAGGCCGAACATGGCTCGGATTCACAGGTGGTCGTACTCTACACGCCAGGATTTTCCTTCGAAGGACTGACCGTAGAGCTCGAAAAACAACTGGATCAACTACCTCGCAGAGAACTCGCCGCAAAAGCCCTTCAAAATTCCTTTGCCTTGGCCTGCGAATCGATGC
>JAYPDB010000088.1:0-4041 GCA_038125045.1 Bacteroidota bacterium | reverse complement strand
CGTGAAGGGCTCGAAGCACACAAAAACGCCGTTTCTATTCGCTTGAAAACCTTACCTTCTACCCATGAATAAGTCGTTTAATCTTTCGGACTGGGTACGTCCCAACATTCAGGAACTATCCGCATACACCTCGGCAAGAGATCAGTACAGCCAAGGGGTGTTGCTCGATGCCAATGAATTGGGAGGAGGCCCTGCGCTAGCACATCCATCGGCAATAAGCCAGAATGTACATCGATACCCCGACCCTTATCAGCACGAGTTACGATCAGCGATTGCCACATTACGTGGAGTAACCATGGAACAAGTGTTTACGGGTAACGGTAGCGACGAAGCTATTGATTTACTTATTCGATTATTTTGTGAGCCTGGAACTCACTCTGTTTTGGTCACTCCTCCCACCTACGGGATGTATAAGGTATCGGCGCGTATTCATAATGTAGCGGTCGATGAGGCCCCACTTCAAGCCGATTTGTCCTTGGATGTTGGGCATATGTTGGACGCTATTCATGATCAAACGCGCATTATTTTCTTATGCTCTCCCAATAATCCAACCGGTCATGTACTCTCCACTGTGGATATTCAAACCGTTATTGAAAACTTCGCTGGAATAGTGGTGGTGGATGAAGCCTATATCGACTTTGCCGAGCAAGAAAGTTTAAGCCAGATGCTTTCTGATTATCCCAATCTGGTGCTACTTCAAACTCTGTCTAAATCCTTTGGTCTTGCGGGAATTCGACTCGGGATTGCCTTGGCATCTCCCGATATCATTGGTTATCTCGATAAAATAAAACCGCCCTATAATATCAACGCCCTGAGTACTCAGATAGCTCTTGAAGCGGTGCTTGAACCCGAAATAATGCGGGAAAAAGTACGTGATATTTTGGAAGAGCGAAGCTATGTTCAAACACGAATCCAAAGCCTGCAAGAGATCCTAAACCAGCATGGCGCACCTGCATTTGCCACTAAAATTCACAAGATTTTTCCTAGTCAGGCCAATTTTTTGTTGGTTCAGCTAGATCAAGCCCTCGAGATTCAAAAAGCACTTGCCGAAAAAGGGGTTATTGTGAGGTACCGAGGCAATGAGCTCCACTGCTCGGACACCCTGAGAATTAGTATCGGTGATCGCACCGAAAACAATGCCTTCTTCGAAAGTTTAATCGAAGTATTGGGATGGGATGGTCCTGCCAGAAAGCAGATTTGGAAGCAACTGGATCTGCAGCAAGCATTGAGCGAGGAGAAGATCGGCATTGCAAGCCTAGAGCAATCCGCTGCTGCGAGTCAAGAGCAAGCATCAGCCCAACGCCAAGCATCCGGCCCACGTACGGCACGGATAGAACGAAAAACCAGTGAAACCAGCATTCTTATCGAGTTAAACCTCGACGGAACCGGAAAGCATGACATTTCTACCGGGATACAATTTTTCGATCACATGTTGGAGCAAATTGCTCGCCATGGGCTCGTTGACCTAAGTATCAGCTGCCAAGGTGATTTGGATATCGACGAGCATCACACCATTGAAGATGTGGGTATTGCTCTGGGTGAAGCCCTAAGTTTAGCCTTTGGCGATAAGCGAGGGATTGAACGATATGGCTTCGTGCTACCGATGGATGAGGCGCAGGCAACCGTTGCTCTGGATCTTTCTGGGAGGCCTTACTTACTGTTTGAAACCGAATTTGCTCGTCATTATGTGGGTGACTTACCCACGGACATGATTGAACACTTTTTCTACTCCTTGGCGATGCACATGAAGGCGACCTTGCATATTTCGGCCCGAGCATCCAACGATCATCACAAAGTGGAAGCATGTTTCAAAGGCTTAGCTCGTACTTTAAAGCAGGCGGTTGAACACAACCCTCGCACGGCAGGCCAGATTCCAAGCTCAAAAGGACAACTCTAATGATAGCTGTTATTGCGTATAAGGCCGGTAACTTAGCCTCGGTTCAACATGCCTTAGACCGACTTGATATCGGGTATTACTTGGCCAAACGCCCAGAAGACTTAGAGGCGGCCGATGGCATTATCTTTCCTGGAGTTGGCCACGCTGCCTACGCCATGGATTCTCTACGTGAACAATCCCTTATTGCGTATTTAAAGGAAACCGAAAAACCGGTATTAGGCATTTGTGTGGGTATGCAGTTGCTCTTCGATTCCTCAGCGGAAGCGGGGCCCGATGGTCAGGCCACCCAAGCGCTGTCCTGCCTTCCAGGCGATCTTGAACGGTTCGACCCGAAAGGTAATCGCGATTTCAAGGTGCCTCACATGGGGTGGAATACCATTGAATATCAGAATGAACATCCACTCTTTGAGGATATTGCCTCTGGGAGCACCTTTTATTTTGTGCACTCGTATTTTGCACCCCTTAGCCAACATACCATCGCGCAAAGTCAGTATATCCATCCTTTTTCGGCCGTCGTTCACCATAAAAACTACTACGGCGTTCAGTTTCATCCCGAAAAAAGTGGGGCTAACGGAGCACAGTTACTCAAAAATTTTCATCAGATAGTTTATGCACGTCATTCCAGCGATTGATTTACTGGACGGGGCTTGTGTTCGCTTACACAAAGGCAATTACGATCAGGCCACTGTTTATCATGATAACCCACTCGAACAGGCACGAATCTTTCTAGAGGCTGGCTTTAGCCATATCCATGTTGTGGATTTAAATGGAGCCAAAGAAGGTCGTTTTTTGAATCTTTCGCATATTCAGGCTATGATTCAGAAGCTTGGACTATCGGTGCAAAGTGGAGGCGGAATCCGAAGCTATCAAGATGCGCAGTATCTTCTGGAGGCTGGCTTATCGAAAGTTATTTGTAGTTCGATGGCCATTAAAAATGAACCCGACTGGTTGCGTTTACTGGACGATTATCCCCATGAATCGATTCTTGGACTCGATCTCAAAGACGGAAAAATGGCCTTTTCAGGTTGGTTAGAAACCGCTAGCGAATCGCCCGAATCCCTGCTTGCTCGCATGCAAGACGAAGGACTTCAAGAGGTATTATGCACCGATATTTCCAAAGATGGCACTCTAAGTGGAACCAATTTAGAACTCTATGTTCACCTGAAGGCTCAATTTCCATCGCTTCGCTGGATTGCCTCTGGCGGAGTGAGTGGGGCAGATGACCTCAAGGCCCTCAGCCAAGCTGGCATCGATGCGGTGGTGGTAGGGAAAGCCTATTACGAAGGTCACATCAGCCTTGAAGAAATGGCATTTTGGAATCACCCATAGTTTCGCTACTATTTTACTATTATCGCGATGAGTATGTTCAAAAAAATAGGCTTAGGACCCAAAAAACAGCAGAATCTCCCCTTCAAAGGAGAAAAGCTTAAGAAAGAAGAGGAAGCGTATTCCTTTAAGAAGAATCCCTATATCCGTTGGATGATATTTGGGGTCTTTATTCTTATTTCCATTCTTTCCTTACCCAGAAGTGAGGTCCGTACCACGACCACCTACACCGTGGGTCAACCCTGGCGAGCCGACGATCTTACCGCTCCCTTTACCTTCGCCATCAACAAGACACGTGCCGAAATCGAGGCCGAACGTCAAAACATTCAGGAACAAATCCCTCCTGTATTTGTGGTCGATAACAATGCGGAGCTAAGTATTCAGTCCGAAATTGATTCTATATACCTAAGCACTCAAAACCTTTTGGATCGCTATCATCTTTGGCAGGTGTCTCTTTCGAGCCAAAGTCCTACGACCTTAGAGGATAGCATTGCCTTTCAGAATGAACTGCAAAATCATGACATTGGATTAACCGAACCTGCTTTAAGTGCCCTCGTGAAAAGCTATCACGAGGTCGCCGGTGACCGGATGGATTTGACCCCGAGAGAAGTCTTTGACAACTCTAATTTTATTGGAAACCGGGTTCGAAATACCTTAACAGCGATACTTTCAAGCTTGTTGAACCAAGGGATTATCGATGTAAACAAATCCATGGTTAGCTATGATGTGTTCACCTTATTAAATACGTCCGAGAGTACTGAGCAGCCCACCAACATCGCCCGAGTTCGCGATTTGAGAGAGGCCAATGAATACAGTAT
>JAYPDB010000087.1:6930-8997 GCA_038125045.1 Bacteroidota bacterium | reverse complement strand
CGGCATTCTCAATGCTCCCATCACCTGCAGCCATATTAGCAATCATATATCCATCGTTCAGATATCCTGCAACCACCGAATCCTGATCGAAGGTTTCTCCCTCCTTACTCCCCGATCCCGGACGATTGACCGAATAATTTTCTGCCGATATTTCTATAAGGCCATTTTCTTCGGACTGAACAAAATCGGCCTGTTCTTGGGCAAAAAGTAAGGATGGTGTAAAAAATAGGAAGGCAGCGGTCAGAAATGCAGAGAACTTCATAAAACTGTGTAATCGATTTTTTATGTTTTTTAGCTTCTATTATATAGAGTATATCCAAGCTTTGATTTACTCTTATTAAATGAGAATTCTTGATTCTAACCTCAAAACACGCTCAGTATGCGACGATTTTCATGTACCCCTTCCTCTCTACTATGGTCACTGGTTATTTTGCTATTCATAGGATGTGAACCACACAACCAAAAGGATGAAACACCGCAATGGATAAATCTATTTAACGGGGAAGATCTCAGCGGTTGGACGGTTAAAATCAACAACCATGAGGTGGGTGAAAATTGGGGTCATACTTTTCGGGTTGAAGATGGAGTCCTATCCGTTAGGTATGACGAGTACCAAGGATTTAATGATCAATTTGGTCATCTTTATTATGATGAGCCCTTCTCTTACTACCATCTTAAAGCGGAATATCGTTTTGTCGGAGAGGTATTAGAGGACGCGCCTGGATACGCCAATCGAAATAGTGGCATCATGTTTCATTCGCAATCGCCATACACCATGCCGGTGGACCAGAACTGGCCTATTTCCGTTGAACTGCAATTGCTCAGTGGCTTTGGAGATGGGAATCCACGAAGCACGGCTAATATGTGTTCGCCTGGAACTCATGTAGTATATAATGGTGAACTCGATGATACCCATTGTATTAATTCAAGCTCTCAAACCTATGAAGGTGATGAATGGGTGTCTATTGAGCTGATTGTGCTTGGTGACTCCCTAGTGACCCATATTGTTGAAGGAGATACGGTTCTGCAATATTCAAAACCTCAAATGGGTGGCGGAATTGTAAGCGGGTATGATCCTGCTGTTTTCCAGGAGGGAAAGATTTTATCAAATGGGTTCATTGCTCTGCAAAGCGAGGGTCAGCCGATCGATTTTAGAAACCTACAGTTGCTGAATTTGGAAGGGATGTACAAATAAGGGAGGACGTGGTATTTTTTGCTGATTAAGAATCCTAGCTAGGTTTTTAACAATACCTGCAAGGACTACGAGCTAAAAAGATGAGTATAAACCGCACTTCACCTACTCTTAATAAGTGTAAAACAACTTTACACGTTACGGCATAATACCCATAAAACATTCAACCATTACATGTCGCGTTTTCTCATTCTAATACTTCTTCTTGTGATTCCCTTACTCAGCTTCAGCTGTAAGCAAGAAACAAAACAAGAAGACCAAATAGCCGATAAACCCCTTTTCCGAGACCCCGTCTTTGACGGAGCAGCCGATCCGGTGGTGATCTGGAATCAGAAAGATCAGAAATGGAATATGGTATATACCAACCGACGCGCTAATGCAGACCATCTGACCGGGGTAACCTGGGTACACGGAACCCGCATTGGAATTGCAGAGTCCGACGATGGTGGAGCCAGCTGGACCTACAAAGGCATCAGCAATATCCCCGAACCATTCACCGAAACACACTGGGCTCCGGATGTACTGGAATATGAGGGTACCTATCACATGTACCTCACCTATGTGCCCGGAATTTTTGAGGACTGGAATCACCCAAGGAATATCATCCATCTAACAAGTGAAAACCTGCTCGACTGGAAGTATCAATCCACCTTAGAACTGGCCAACAACAAAGTAATTGATGCCAATGTAATTCAGCTCCCAGACGGTAGCTGGAGAATGTGGTACAATAATGAGATGGACAACAAGTCCATATATTATGCCGACAGCCCTGATCTTTACACCTGGGAAGACAAAGGCAAAGCGGTAGACGATCAAGCTGGGGAAGGCCCCAATGTATTTGAGTGGAAAGGTCAGTACTGGATGGTTGTTGATGT
>JAYPDB010000087.1:0-6830 GCA_038125045.1 Bacteroidota bacterium | reverse complement strand
ACGGCTTCCGACAACAAACGCTATGCAAATGTTTTGCTTTTACTCTAACTTTTTAAATCTCAATTAATCTTATACTAATTATATGTCCCGTTTACTGACTTTTTTATTGCTTTTCACCATGCTTAATGCTTGCTTGAACAAGCAAAGCGAAACGCTTCAAAAACCATCTGGCGAAGAAGTCATAAAGGCTTTGAACACCGCTAACGACTATTTCATGAATAAATTTCCAGATCCGGGCGCAGACCTGATTCAACCAGTTCGCAGTAAAGGTAATGACTTTTCGGACGGAAGAATCTGGCAAAGTAATATCTGGACATTCAGTACGTACGCAACAGGATTAATGACTTTGTATAATACTACAAATGAGCAAAGACACCTTGACTACCTGATCGATTGGGGAGAAAAGAAAAATTGGACACTGCCCACGGAAGAGATGTGGAATGATCATCTTGCAGGACAAACCTATATCGATTTATATACAATCGATACGACCAAAAAAGAATACATTTCCGATATAAAGTCCTCCATCGATGCATTTATTTTCGAAGGTGATACACAGGGCCGCAGGTTTGGTACAGACTGGAATTGGATCGATGCGGCTTATATGGCGATGCCGCTTTTTGCGCAACTTGGAGCCTTGACCGGGGACGATGTCTATTATGAAAAAATGCACGAACTATATTTGCGCATGAAAAATGAAACTGGTGGAGGACTATATAACCCGGAAGATGGTCTTTGGTGGCGAGATGCCTCCTTTAAACCCCCACATAAAGAACCCAATGGTGAAAATTTGTATTGGTCCCGGGGTAACGGGTGGGTTGTGGGTGCGCTGGTACGTACTCTGAATTATTTACCAGAAGATGCTCCAAATAGAGATGAGTACAAAAGTGTGCTTAAGGAAATGTTCGATGCCTTACTGAAGGTGCAACGGGAAGACGGCCTCTGGAATGTGAGTTTGCACGATCCTACAAATTACGGAGGTAAAGAACTCACCGGTTCTGCCTTTTTTATTTACGGAATGGCCTGGGGGGTTAATAATGGGCTTATTGATGCTGAGAAATATGCACCCGCCATTTACAAAGGATGGAACACACTCGTGGAAGACTGTATGCATCCCAATGGATTCCTGGGATATGTACAAGGGACTGGAGATGAGCCTTCATCTGGTCAGCCGGTAACCTATGACTCAATGCCTGACTTTGAAGATTATGGGCTTGGTATGTTTCTTTTGGCTGGTACCGAAGTTTATAAAATTAACGGATAGTGATTGGTTATTTAGCCTACCTTTCCATCGAAAGGCTCTGAAGATGAAACAATCATTATTTTCAGGATTTATATTCGATCAAATATCAATGTAAATCTCGAATTTAAATGGTTGTTTTCATTTAAGTCCCAAAGCAATTTGGGTGATTTCATTTCAACACTCCAAAATCAATAACAATCTTATCCGGATTTACCGAGGGATCGGTGCCCCAGAGGTGAAGTTTATGATTTCCTGCTTCAAGTGTTAGTTTTAGTGTTCCGGTCATTCTATTTTCGGCTACTTTGGTCGTCCAATCCGAATCCATTTCAAAAGTAATCCATTGTGGATTTCCTTCATCAACACTGACAGCCATTCTTAAGGTTTTGTTTTTATCTGATGGGAAAGCTGGGACTGCTTCAATAATTAAATCTGCAGATTTTCCTTCAGCCACAAAAAAGTCATAACTAAGCATCGGCGCCTTGCTTTTAACCGTTTCCAGATCCGTAATATATTCACTATTTAGCGGATGCATTAGCATCGCTGAGCCGCTTCTCCCTAGCCCGGTTACCCTTTGCCATAGGGCTTTTGCACCTTCCTGCTTTTGACTATATGCATGCGCCGGAATGGAAATTAACCCATTGCGTTCCAAAAAAGCTCCCTTTGGACCTCCGACATCCGGTTTCTTAACCACTACCCCGACCTGATACAGATATTCTTGACTGTGGAATGTAATCATCCCTTCGGCAGTTTGCCCCTTAGGTATTAAATCCGCATTCACATTTACCCAAATACGTGTCGAACTTCCTTCCAGTACTCCCTGCCTTTCACTTAATAGTATCCAGGGATCACTGACCTCCACCCGCCATTCTTGTGCTTCTGCTCCTCTGCTGAATACATCAATGAAATATTCTTCCTCACCTATACCCGTAAATTGTGGAAGCTGAACGGATTCCGTGTACTCTGGGGTAAATGTTTTAGATTTCTGCATCAACTCCACCCCATAGAGTTTACTACCGCTTTTATGTGGATGTATAATTAATCGGTTAGTACCCGATTTCAAGACAAACTCACCCACTTTAAGCATAGATCCATTCCCTTCTGCTAAAACAGGACGACGGTCATTGACCATCACCCACCAAGAACTAGAGATTGTGTCAGGATGGTTGACCATTAGATACAGGCTCATCACCCCACCAGAAACTTTGTTCTCAAATTCAAATACCGCCTTGGTTTCATGATTCACTTCGTAAGGAATTACATCGTACTTTTCTGGTCCAGTAATGATTTTACCGGTTCCTTCATCCGGCCAACCTAAAAATGTTCCGTTTGCGTCCTCAGTACGTTGTAGTTCTCCATAGATCTCCGCTTCTGAGCTGCTTACTCGTAGGACGGAACCCTGTGTAACAACTTCAGGAAGATTTCCATTAACTGGTTTAAGCGTCTTTTCCTGACCTTCAACACTAACCCCTAGACCGCGGACTCCGTTGGTATTAATCCGAGTAGTGATGGGTTCAAAGAAAACATGAGATCCTTTTTCATAACCTGGTTTGGCATCTACACTGTGCGTCCATTTCCCTCGCGCAATATCTTCATTATACCGCTTTACTAACTCCTCTAGTCGGTTATGAGCTTCAAATGCCGAATCACTCAGTGCATTGGCCTCCGCCCTGCCTTGTTTCGCATATTCCCGGCTTTTATAGGCATATAATAACTTTTCATTCAGGGCCGCTGCTCCTGCAATTTGAAAGTACACAAATTGAAAAAAGGCATCTTCAACTTCTGGAGATAAATGCTTAGCGACTTGTTCAGTATGCCTCAGTAGGTAATGATAACTGTTCAATCGTTTTTGAGCCTCATCTCCGAAATTGAACAAAGAGAATGCTGGATCTTGAACCGGTGTCCAGCCTGCCCACTGCGGAGGATTAAAGCCCATGAGCTCGGGTTTCCGTTCGGCGGCTAGACGTTTATATTCCCATATGAGTTCAGAGATTTCATTCGCATATTCTGGGGAAAGATCTCGAGAAGCAACGGTAGTATAAAACTCCGCTGTCGTTTCCGTATTCCACGAATGTATATCCCATGCAAGATCCAAAAAGAACTCTGTTTCCCATTCCCGTCTTTTCAAGTCCCCCACATTAACCACCCACAACTGGTCCATACCATGCAGATAAGCGCGATTCATTTCCCGCCATATTTTAGCCGGTGACGCACTTGAAAATAACAGATAAGGATGCGGAGAACCCAGATATGAAATATGATAATAAACCCCACCTCTGCCGATTCTCTGTTGTTCCTTTTCGTTTGCAAAGCGACGAATATGCCCGTAGTTGTCGTCTGGCCAGGTAATAATGATATCCTCTGGAAGCTTCATACCGCTTTCATAAATTTCTAGCACTTCTTTATAAGGTGTAAATGACTGAGGGATTTTACCTATCTTATTACCGAACGAGTTCCGAAGCATTTCACGCTGATCTGAAACAATAGTTTCCAAGGCGCTAACCTTTTCTTCCATAGTTCTTACCCCTTCCATTCCACTGTCATGAATGCCTCTCATTCCAAGGGTATAAATAGCATCCATTCCCTTACTTTCTTTGACCCGCTTTTCCCAATAAGCTCTTACCGATGCTGCGTTGTTTTGGTAATTAAAGGCTCCCATTCGTTCATGATTCCATTCTCCAACATTGTTCCGAAGCATGGGTTCCGCATGAGACGTCCCGACCACTATTTCCCATTTTTTAGCAACTTCTGCGTTTCCAGGCATCTGAAAGAAAGGAATCGTATTGGGATGCATGGCCGGCCAAAGCATATTAGCTTTAAGGCGGAGGAGCAATTCAAATATTTTCGCGTAAGTTTTTGGTCCAATGTTACCGGCTTCTGGCTCAAAGGTTTTTGAAGCCCAGGGCTCCAGTCCCCAACCCTCATCATTGAGGAAAATTCCACGATATTTAACAGATGGGGAAGCAGAGGTTACATCCACACTTTTTATGATCAATTCATCCCGCTTTTGTGCAGGTACATCAACCCACCAATACCAGGGTGATACGCCTAATTGTTCAGACAGATCGAAGACTCCAAATGCCATTCCTCTTGGGTCACTACCAACAATAAACATCGCCTGATCGATATGATCAGCGATTTTAGTTTTGAAGACCCACTTATAGCTTTCCCACTCATCCTCTAATCCATCAATGTTGAGATGACTCTTAATCAATCTAGAGCTGACATCCCCGATTATAATTACATTCCCTTCTACCTCGTCGAGACTTGTGTGGATTTCAGGACGATTTCCGTTTACGGCTTCAATATCTAGTGCCAGCAAATGTGCAGCAATAGAGTCTAAATCTGAGTTTTCAATATCATAAACTATGGATACCAACTGATGATGATTCGCTATCCTGAACTGAGCAGATGCTTGCTGTAAGCCTAATAAAGAGCTAAAAAAAATTAGCAGGCAATAAAATCTAAGGGGCATCTGATATATATTTTATTCTCAGTTGTACTAATGCTTGTAAAATTAGTTGCTAGAGAGATCTAAGGTAAATCTTTGATGCAGTATAAATAGGATAGGGATAAAATAAAAAATGCGAACACTCTTGAGAATGTTCGCACAAAAAGGATACTGGCTCCCCGGGTTGGATTCGAACCAACGACCGATCGGTTAACAGCCGATTGCTCTGCCACTGAGCTACCGAGGAAAGTGACACACAAACTAAATTGTGAGGGACAAATATAGACATAATAGATTACTTCAGTCAACACCTAAAACAACTTTTTTTAGTCTTTCTTAGAAGCTATCGGCTACGAAACCACCTCCACTCCATTCTCTAAAAACGCACGCGTAAACCGGCCTCCATCATTCGTGGCAATCCTGGCCGATAGCCCGCAGGTCGAGCGGCCACGGCATAGCGACTATCCAGGAGATTTCGTACATGCGTTTGTAGCGTAGCACGCTCATGTAACTCATACGATAGGCTGATATCGATCACATGATGACCTGCGATCCCATTCAATGAATTAATGGGTTCTTGTCCCGCAATAATTCGAATGTCGGATTGATGGCGATAATTAATATCTGTTTGAAGCGGCCCCATGTAGAGGCCTGCCCCTAGATACCATTGATGATTGGGTAAGTACGGCATTTCATCTCCACTATTTACCTGCGCCCAAGGGCCATAGTCACTTTCAAAAGTAGAGAGGAATTGTGATGATGTGAATGTATAGGCCAGTGTTAGTGGAACAATCAATCCCCTGTTCGAAGATACCCACTCGTAGGAACTGGTAAACTCTAAACCTAGAATTCGAACCTCACCGGCATTAAATTGAGCGGTTCCACCTCCACCCCCGGCAGCTGCTAAATCATTTCCTAGTAAATTGTCATAATCATTGTAAAACAGTGCGGACTCTATGGCAAGTGATTGTTGATTGTCCCAACGAACTCCTAACTCATAGTTGATGCTACGTTCGGCATCGGTGCCTTGCTTGGAACCCGGTGATGGAGGAGCAAAACCCTTGTGTACGCCTCCAAAAAGGTTCAACCCGTTATAAAAATCATAATGTAGGCCAATGCCAGGCATTACGGCCCAAAGCTGATTGGTGGTTAGGCTGCGATTGGTGCCCAATCTAGCGGGATCTTCCTTACCAAAATCCTCTCGGCTAAGCTCCATACGCTCTACGCGAACACCAGGACTTAGACTGAAGGATCCTTTTACCCATTCTAATTGGGTATATCCAGCCCAAGCTACGGCGTAATCTAGCCTATTGCTGTCCATACCTGGTTCACCCTTTTGGTCCAATAATAATGAGAAATCTTCCATGCGATAGTGATCTACCCACTGAAATCGATCCATACCATCTTGGTGATATCTCAGGCCCGCTTCAACCCGAAAATCAGAGTTTATCATGCTCCATTGTTGAGACGTTTGCAGCGAAATACCTCGAGAGTAGTATTCCCGATTATTCGCTTTAATCGCATAATCCATGCCCTTGGAATCCAAGCCTTTAAGGGCAGAAAATTCGGAGGAATACCCTATAGGATTCATCACAATAGATGAAATACTGGTCCCAGAGACTTTGTCCAGTTTATACCAATTCCGTTTAACCTCATGCTGATAAGCAACCAATGTTGCATTCCATCCACTGGCCCACTGCGTAAAGTATTTTACATTAATCTGGTATTGGTCTGCGGACATTTGGTCCAAAGCGGTGGATGCATACCGCTGGAAAGGGTCGGTATTGAAATCATCACAGCTGAGCCCTAGATAGGTTTCTTTTGATACTTCCTTATAGTACCCTACCTTGGCTTCCAGGCGCTGAAATCTGGGTGAAGACGAGTCGGACTGAAATCGAAGCTTCAACAAGTAATCTTGAATATCAAAGCCTGTTTCTTGCCCCTGGGGTAAGTTTTTGAAGCCATGATGGGATTGAATCAGACCTTGAAACACATATCCGAACCGACCTCTGGTATTCCCTATATTTAGTCCCACTTTCTCACTTCCAAACCCACCGGCGGTTATTTTAGCGGATCCATTCCATTCGAATGGGATACGAGCCGACAATAAATTTAAGGCCCCTCCGGTCGTGTACGGTC
>JAYPDB010000086.1:0-9014 GCA_038125045.1 Bacteroidota bacterium | reverse complement strand
TCAACCTCGGCAGACTCCTTGGTTTCAATCTGGGAAAACTCCTCTGTTTCAACCTCGGCAGACTCCTCGGTTGTTTCCTCCACTAAATTCTCTGTCACTTCAGGCTCGAGGAAGGGTCGATTAAATAGACTATCCTCTTCCTCATCATCCGTTACCTGTTCGGGCTCGAACTCCGTCAAGGTCTTACGCTTTAACAAATCAATCACCTCGTTCACCCTGAGGTCCCCATCTCCCTTCAACTTTAGGACCCACTCATGTTTCGATCGATCGTCAAAATATTCAACCAATAGCTGCTTTGGAAGCTCAACACTCATGCACAACTGATACAACGTCTCCAACTCTTGCTCCCATCGTCCCCATTCAAAGCTTTCAGTTAATTTTGTAAGTAGCTGCTGAATAATTTGTGAGGCCCTCACCTTGGACAGTATATGAAGCTCTTTTCGCTCGAGGTATCGTGGTAAAAGACGTTTCAACTCGGGGAAAAATAATAGCCCTTCACAACGCTTTTCAAGCTCTTGAGCATCAAGTTCAATGCTATCTCCATATAAAAATTCAACCAATTCTTGATTCGGATGAACCAATATGGTAATCCATCGTTGAACAAAATCTTGACCAATTTCGATAAGTTCTTCTCTGGGTACTACCAAACATTCCATCGCAGCAGTAATAAAGGTTTCCCATTTTGAGCGTACAGACGCTTCATCCCACGGCACCCAGTGAGCATTTGTGGTGTGGATTTGAGATCTAAATCGCTCTTGAGCCTGTCCCCATATAAAGTCTCTTAGATAAACGGGTAAGAGCTCGAAATGCTTAAACTGACGCTCATCAACCGATATGGGTAGGGATTTCCACTCCTCTGAGAGAAGTTGAGCCACATGTTCTGAAATATTTGTCATCACGTTTGCGTGGGATTTTTGGTATACTTCAAAAATAACGTCTCTTTAGTGGTGAAACAACACAGGCTTTATGATTACGCTTAGCGCGACCAATCTTCAAAAACAATATACCCATCGTACGCTATTTTCCGAACTCAGCTTTGAGCATCATGAGGGAACCCTGGGAATTGCGGGTTCGAATGGAACTGGTAAATCAACCTTACTGCGATGCCTTGCGTATTTACAAGGAATCGACCATGGCCGTATTCAATGGACTTTACATAGCAAAGAAGTTCAACGAACAGAACTAAGAGCACAAATGGGATTTGTAGCTCCAAATATTCACTTATATGATGAACTTAGTGTTCTAGAGAATCTAGAATTTATTGAAGAGCTAAATATTCGTGAGCATAGCAACAAGGTATCAGCAGATGAGTGGTTAGAACGTTGTCAGGTAGCCGATTTAAAGGATTACCCCTACCAACGCCTTTCCACAGGGCAACAACAACGAGTTAAATTGGCTATTGCATTATCACGAACTCCAAGCGTACTTTTTCTGGATGAACCAGGAGCCAATTTAGACGCAGCAGGAAAACAACTTATCAAAGAAGTGATGGAAGAACTCAAGCAACAGCAAACGCTTTTATTACTTGCAACCAATGACCCTAAAGAGTTGGATTTATGTGATCATATCATACATCTGAGCCGCTAAATAGACGCTATTTGTACTAACAATGTTAACCCTAATGACTACCTATTGTGATTTCTGATTACGATTACCGCCTTGCAGACCTGATCCTAAACCATAGCACAGAAGTGCAAAAAAATGACCAAGTAATGGTTCAACTTATCGGGTTGAACGGCATCGATCTTCTTCGTGCCTTGGTCGAAGGCATTCGGCAACGAGGGGCGCATCCCTTTGTGCAAATTGAAGATACCGAAGTGCAACGCACACTGGTTGAGCAGGGAGACGAAACCTTCTGGAAAAATCAGGCATCTGTTGATCAATTACCCTTGATGAAGCAGATGGATGTATTTATAGGTATTCGAGCATCTGAAAACATCTACGAACAGTCCAAAGCAAGCAAAGACGCCAACAAAGCCTACTCTGAACACTTTTTAAAGCCTGTACACTTTGATGAGCGAGTAAATAATACGCGTTGGTGCATCATGAGGTATCCCTCTCCTGCCTTTGCTATGAATGCGAAACTTCCTACAAGAGACTTTACGAAATTTTATTACGAGGCCTGCCTGGTCGATTATGGGCAGCTTCAACAAGCCATGAAACCACTTGAGGCTCGACTTCGAGCGGCTGATCAGGTGCGCCTCGTGGGAGAAGGAACCGATATACGTCTATCGGTTAAAGGACAGAATTGGGTGCCATGCTTTGGACGACACAACATACCTGATGGTGAGATTTTTAGTTCCCCTATTATTGATTCCGTACAAGGGGTTATTCGATATGCTCCTAGTGTGTATCAGGGCAAACCTTTTGAGTTTGTTTCTCTTGAAGTAAAAGATGGTGTTGTCGTGGATTTCGATTCTTCAAATAATGACGCCCTTCGAGATATTCTGGACACCGATAAAGGGGCACGTCGTTTTGGAGAATTTAGTTTTGGAACCAATCCAATTATTTCGAGCCCTATGTATGATATCCTCTTCGACGAAAAGATTTATGGGTCCAATCATTTAACCCTGGGCAAAGATTACGAAGTAGCACCTAATGGTAACTCCAGCAACATACACTGGGATTTGGTATGTATAGGGGCAGATGTATACCTAGACGGAGAGCTTATTCGCAAAGGTCGACACTACGTAACCGAGGATCTAAAGGGACTTAATCCTTAATCTTTAAAGAATAGCTCTAGACAGAGCCTAATCTACGTCAAAGGAAATACCTTGGGCGAGAGGAAGGGTTTCTCCCCAGTTAATGGTATTGGTCTGTCTTCGCATATAGGCTTTCCATGCGTCACTTCCCGATTCTCTACCACCACCTGTTTCTTTTTCACCACCGAAGGCGCCCCCTATTTCGGCGCCACTGGTACCTATGTTGATGTTAGCAATACCACAATCGGATCCGGTAGCACTTAAGAACCGTTCAGCCTCTCGAAGATTTAAGGTAAACATAGCGGAGCTAAGGCCCTGTTTAACCCCATTGTGTAGCTCAATAGCCTCTTCCTGTGTACGGTATTTGATGAGATATAAAATTGGAGCAAAGGTTTCTTCCTGCACAATTTCATAATGATTTTGGGCTTCCACTATGGCGGGTTGAACATAATGCCCTTCACCTTCCAATACTTTTCCACCGTATAGGATGTGGCCTCCTTCGGACTGTGCTTGTTCCAACGCTCGCTGCATGGCATCTACCGCATCCTGATCAATCATAGGGCCTACCAGCGCACCCGGCTCCAGTGGATCTCCGATGGTTATATTCTGGTAAATACTCATCAGGCGATTTTTTACCTGATCGTATACCTTCTCGTGTACAATTAAACGACGAGTACTGGTGCAACGCTGCCCGCAGGTACCCACCGCACCAAAAACAGTGGCTCGAATGGCCATTTCTAGATCGGCTTGATCAGATATGATGATGGCATTATTTCCACCCAATTCCAGAATACTCTTACCTAATCGACCACCGACTACTTTGGCGACTTCCTTACCCATTCGTATGGATCCAGTCGCAGAAATCAAAGGTATAAGGGTATCATAAGTCATCCATTCCCCAACTTCACGATCACCCGTAACCAAATTAAAGATTCCCTCTGGAAGATTGTTTTCTTTGAGCACTTTAGAGACAATCTTTTGAATGGCTACCCCGCAAAGAGGGGTCTTTTCCGAACCTTTCCAGATCATCACATTTCCACACACCGCGGCAATCATCGCATTCCAACTCCAAACGGCTACAGGAAAATTAAAGGCCGAAATAATCCCCACAATCCCAAGTGGGTGCCACTGCTCGTACATACGATGCTCGGGACGCTCACTATGCATGGTTAACCCATAGAGCTGCCGACTGAGTCCCGTGGCAAAATCACAAATATCGATCATCTCCTGTACTTCACCCAGTCCTTCTTGGTGAATTTTACCCATTTCATAGGTCACTAGTTTTCCTAGTGGCTCCTTAAATTCGCGCAGCTTATCACCAATTTGTCGAACAATCTCTCCTCTTTGGGGTGCAGGCGTACTCTTCCAAATTTGATGTGCGCTTTGCGCGGTTTGAACCACCTGTTCATACTGTTCCTTGGTGGTGAGGGTTACATTGGATATTTTTTTTCCATCGATCGGAGTAAAGCTACTAATGAGCTCTTTGCTCTCCATATGTTTTGTACCTGTACTGGTACCTACGTTCACCCCTTCAATACCTAATTTGCGTAAAAAATCCATAGTTCCATGTGATGCTTAGTGTGTATTGAAAGATAAGTACTTAGTGGTTAAAAGACAGTGATATTACAGGGGTAAAGGATTTATTTCTGATTAGATGACAGAAAGCTTTAGATTCATAGTATGAGAACCGTTAGCCAACGACAATTAGGAATACTTCGGAAACTGAAACGCAAGAAATACCGTGAACAGTTTGGGCTGTTTGTTGCAGAAGGTTGGCATACCCTGCAACAAATAGCAGAAAACAAAGAACTTCACATTCATGAAGTTTATCTGATTCACGATCATGCGATGAGTGAAGAGTGGCAGACCCTAAAACAGTTAGGGGTATCTGAAGACCGGTGTTTCACACTCTCACATTCAGAATGTGACGATGTTTCCGATACCGAACAGTCTTCAGGATGGATAGCCACCATACAGATTCCCAAGCCATCCAGTGTACAATCGTTTATGAAGGCTAAAGGTTCGGATACCGAAGCAGAACGCGCAGGTTCAACCCGAAAAATCCTCATCGCACTAGATGAAATACAAGATCCAGGCAACCTCGGGACCATCTTACGTACCGCCGTTTGGATGAGTGTGTCAGGGGTTATTTTTGGAAAAGGATGTGTGGATAGCTGGAACCCAAAAGTAGTTCGGAGTAGCGTCGGGGCCCTGGGTTTGCTTCCCTATATGACTGGAGAATTAGTGGAGCTTTTACCTGAATTTGTATCACAGGGTTGGAAGGTAGGGGTCTTGGACGGCGCTGATCGAGCAACCCCACTCTCGGAACCTCTCGGAGATGGCGCGTTTATTTGGGTAGTGGGTAACGAATCACGGGGTATTTCAGAGGGTGTACGTTCGTTGAATTATCCGGAATACCGCATTGAATCGTCCAGTAATGGGGTAGAAAGCTTAAATGCCGCCATGGCTCTTGGGATAGCACTTTATCGAACCGTTAACTTTTCCTAAGACGTTGCATCTGGTTTTGCCATTGCATTTATTACGGGTGAAGTACATCTACAGAGAGAAGCTTTCGGGCATTCTCAAAGATCTCATCTACATCTTATTACACTTATGCCAAAGAAGAAAACGAAGAAGATATTCGTGCTCGATACCTCGGTTTTGTTGTACGATTTTGAGGCGGTTAAAAATTTTCAAGATAACAATGTCGCCATTCCCATTACGGTACTTGAAGAGTTAGATAGTTTTAAGAAGGGGAACTCGGTTACCAACTTGCATGCACGGGAGTTTATTCGTTATTTGGACAGTATTTCCGATGCCAACATGCTGCAAGAGTGGATTCCTATCGATGGGCGAAAGAGTGGCAAGTTAAAAGTGATCAGCAATGGAGGTGATCACGTAGATGCCAATAAAGTCTTCGGCTCGAAAAAGAACGATCATGAAATTTTGAATGCCGCACTAAGGCTCCGCGCCGATAACCCTGGCATACGGGTTATATTGGTATCCAAGGATATTAATCTGCGCCTAAAAGCTCGGGCCTTGAATTTAGAAGCCGAAGATTATGAGACGGTACAGGTTAAAAATATCGATCAACTCTATAAGGGCAAGACCGAACTCATACTGGAGGATCCCTCCATTATTGCCAAACTTTACGAACAGGGGTCTCTGGAACCAGAGGACCTGATGGAGAAAACTCCTCCTTTGAATCATTTTTATATTCTCAAAAGTCACGGCTCATCGGCCTTAGGCTGGTTCAACCCTAGTAGCCAGCGTATTGAACTTATTGAGATGAAAAATATTTTTGGCATTCATCCACGTAATGCTGAGCAACATTTTGCGATGCATGCGCTGATGAATCCCAACGTATTGCTGACCACCATCACCGGCTCTGCTGGTACAGGAAAAACGCTCCTGGCACTGGCATCGGCTTTGGAACAACGCAGCCAGTTTAAACAGATTTACCTTGCCAGACCCATTATTCCCTTGAGTAACCGAGACATTGGCTATTTACCCGGCGACGCAAATGCCAAGATCGATCCCTACATGCAGCCTCTTTGGGATAATTTGAGTTTCATCAAGAATCAGTTCAAGGAGAACAGCAAGCAATACAAAAAGATTGATGAAATGATTCAAACCGATAAATTGCGCATTGTTCCACTGGCTTATATCCGAGGGCGTAGTTTATCGAATGTGATCTTCATAGTGGATGAAGCTCAGAACCTCACTCCACACGAGATTAAAACCATTATTACCCGCGCCGGGGAAAAAACAAAGATTGTGTTCACCGGAGACATTTTTCAAATCGACACCCCGTACTTAGACGCACAAAGTAATGTACTCTCCTACTTGGTCGATCGCATGCATGCCTCTCCACTGTATGCACACATTAACCTAGAAAAGGGTGAGCGCTCGGAACTGGCCAATATTGCCAGCAAACTTTTGTAGTTGCTGGCATTGATTTTGATTCTTATGTAGCTGTGGGTATGTAGCTAAGCCGTGACTTGAGCCGTGCTTTAGTTGCTCCAGCTGTTGTCCGACAAAAATACTTCGGCATGCTCCGGTGCTAAACGCTCGGTAAGGTATCGCATTCGAATCTTGTTGTAGTGAGCTCCGTGCGCACCTCTGATGCCATGGCGATTATTCGGATAAAACATGACGTCGAAGATTTTGTTCTCCTTTATAAGCGCATCGATTAACATGATGCTGTTCTGAGGATGAACGTTGTTATCGGTAGATCCATGAACAATAAGTAGATCTCCTTTGAGCTGACGGGCATAGATCATTGCAGAACCCACATCATAGCCTTCCTTATTGGCCTGAGGGGTATTCATATAGCGCTCGGTATAAATATTATCGTAGCTTCTCCAGTCGGTAACAGGAGCACCGGAAACCCCTACATGAAAGACCTCTGGATAACGCAGCATAAGCATCGCCGTCGCATAGCCTCCATAGGAATGACCGTAAACCCCTACGCGTGAACCGTCGGCGTAGGGACGCTCGGCAATATGAGAAACAAATGCCGCATAATCATCGATTTCAAGAGTGCCTAGCTTGCCGTAATGAAGCGTTGCAAAATCTTTTCCTCTGTTTCCAGATCCTCGGTAATTGGCTCTGATGACGATATACCCCAATTGCGCTAATCGCTGATATCCATCGTTGGATTTGTATCCATTGGTCACATCCTGATACGCAGGACCGCCATATAGGGGCAGCAGAATGGGGTAGTTTTTACTGGGATCAAAATCGGCTGGTTTATATACCAAACCTACCAGATCCGTACTACCATCAGCCGCCTTGAAAATTACTTTTTCAGGGGCTTCTAAGCCTTGAGCCTCTACAGAACTCACGTTCATAGTTTGCAAGCTTCGAACGAGAGATCCATCGGATTTGTGTAAACTGGCCGCGTAGGGACGGGTAAATGAAGAGGATCGAGACACATAGTAAGTGGCCGCCTCATTCATCGAAATCATATACCGTCCATCGGACTCGGAAAGCGTTTGAACCTTCCCATCAAAATCGACTACATGGAAATATTCGTCCAAGCCCATGTCATGAAAGGCTGTAAAATAGACCTTCTCTTGTGCCTCATCCACGGCAACAATTGATCCCAGTGGGTCACGTCCGTCGGTTAGCTGGCGAACCAAATTACCATTAAAGTGATACAGGTATAATTGGTTATAACCGGTCTGCTCGGAGGTCCATAGAAAGTGCTCTCCATCGGCTAACTGAATGAAATTGTCATGCAAATTGATGTAGGCTTCTTCTCGCTCCTCAAATATGTTTCGGACCTGATCCGTAGACAGATTATAGGACAAAAACTCCAACTCATTTTGTTGACGGTTTAATCTACGGAAGGTCAATTCTTGGGAGTTGTTTCTCCAAATGGGACGTACAATGTAGGTATCCGGACCACTATTGGTAGGTATCTGTTCGATCTCACCCGTCTGGATGTCTACTATGAATAGGTTTACCGTAGGATTGGGTTCACCTGCCTTGGGGTATCGCATGAGCTCGAGACCTGTTTCAAATTCCAACTCATGTATGATGGGATATTGATACACATCCGTTTCATTGTATTGTAGATAGGCAATCTTTTTATTGTCGGGAGAAAACCAATAGGCTTCACGTTGACTAAATTCCTCAGGATATACCCAACTTGGACGTCCATTCATCTGTTCTTCACTGCCATAGGTAAGTCGTTTTTCCTCTTTGGTTTCTGTATTTACCAGATAAATATCATAACCTTTAACATGAGCAAACCACCGATAATCGTGCGAATAGGTGCCATTCCAGAGCTGTGATCGTTCCATGCTACGCATAAGCTCATCGGTGTATTGCGCACGTTCAACTTCTGGCTTGTACAACCCACGCAACTCCAGTGACTGTAAGTCGAAGACGTGGTCTTGTCCTTGGTATACAAAAAAGATGGCGCTATTATCCATCACATAATCAAAGCTACCAAAGGGTAGTTCGCTAAGCTCGGACGCATGAAGCTCTTCCAATCCCTTTATCAAGGCACTTTTTTGGCGGTTTGAAAATAACTCACTCCGTTTTTGGCTTTCAGGATTCACCTTATAATATAGAGTCCCTCCATCCACTTCTTCTCGTTCCATATATCCAAGTTCTCCTGGGAGCCATTGGATCGAAGCCGATCCCTCGTAACTCACAAATCCTGGAGTGCCCATCGCTTGGTATAATTCATACCCTCGCAAGACTTCCTGTGTTTGAGCATGCGTCTGGGTAGGCAACAACAGAACCATAGTCCATGCCATGAGTAACCCGGTGATGAGATGGAATCGGTGTGAGTAGGTG
>JAYPDB010000085.1:0-9110 GCA_038125045.1 Bacteroidota bacterium | reverse complement strand
GGAGAAGCTCCAAATCTACCTAAGCATGCGGTACTTCCCAATAGTAACGCAACCGTGGTAATCAAAACCCCAAAAGGCACCTATGCTAAAATGGAAATACTCAGTTATTATTTAGGGAATCCAGATATAACGAGCGCTAAATTTGCGAATCTAATGACTCGACCTGCGGCTGGATATTTTAGTTTTAACTACGTACTTCAAGAAGCTGAAACCACCGAACTATTTCACATTGATCGCTATACCTTTATAGATCTTGCAACCGGTGAACTTGTTGAAGACTCTACATCCTCGCAATGGGACGTCGCTTTTAATGCCACCAATATTATTGCGAATACTGGGAAAGGTGGGGGTATCATGTCATTAAACGCGGCGTATGCCGATGTGGATGAAGCGCCAATCGAAGGATATACCTCTATTGAGTCTAGTTGGTATACCTACACCATGAACAATACCCCACCTCATGCGATACTTCCTAAGGACAACTACACTCTAGTCGTAAAGACCCCAGAAGATACCTATGCAAAATTCAGAGTAATCAGCTATTACCAAGGTAATCCCGATGTGAACTCAACGAATTTTATCAATTTCATTCGACCGGCTGATCGTCATTACACCATAGAATATGCCCATCAAGGTGATGGCTCTAGATTTTTTGAATAAAGAAGTGCTTATGCACCTATCACAATGTTCATTAACACTAGCTTTCTAAGTACGCTTGTGTTTAGAAGGATAATCCATATAACCCACGAGAGAGTCGTACTTGACCGTAGGCTCTCTCCTTTTTAACTATGTTCGGGTAGGTAAAAATAAAAAGTACTACCCTCCGAAGGAATACTACTTACTAGTATGTCAGTGTTGTGTGCTTGTAGAATACTTCGAACCACCGCCAGTCCTAAACCCGTACCTCCTTTGTCTCTAGAACGGGCTTTATCTGTACGATAAAATCGGTCAAATAAATGCTCTAAATGCTCTTCTGCAATGCCAATTCCTGTATCTTTCACCGAAATACATAGGGCGGAACCTTCTTTTTGTACACCTACTGTAATGGTCCCTTGATTGGTATACTTAATGGCATTGATAATAAGATTATCCAATACCTGATCTATTTTATCCTTATCGGCATACACCATACCATCGTCCAGTAATTGGAGATCCATCTGGATGTTCTTTTCTTCGGCTAAAGGTCGATAACTTTCAATTAATTGTTCAATGAAATCCGAAACGACAAATTCCGTTTTCGTCAAAAAATGCTCATCTAAATCATATCTCTGAAGCATTTTAATATCATTAAAGAGCCGTACTACTCGTTCAACCTGTTTTTGGACAGTATGCAGATATTGTTGTTTCTTGTCTTCCGATAAACCCTCCATTTGAATCATTTCAACCGCTCCCGAGATGGTGTGCAGTGGATTTCTTACCTCATGTGCGATATCCGCAAAGAATTGATTTTGCTTCTTATTCAATAGTTGAAGCTGACGGTTATCGGTTTTGAATTTTTCGGCCATCTTATTCAAAGAATGTGCAAGTGTACCGAATTCATCATTGCGATCGATCTCTAAGGTCTCATAGTGTTTCCCACCTGTAATGTGAAGCGCCGCATCGTTTAACTGTTTAATAGGACCGGCCATATAGCGGGAGAAAAAAAAGCTAACGACCATAACAGCAGCAATAGAAAATAACATACCCGCATAGATTATATGGCGAATATTGTCTACGGCTTCGTAATATTCTTTTTTATTCTTACTTATTCGTAAGTAATAAATGCTCGGGTACCCATCACGAACTTCAGCAAAGGCTACAATCCGTTCGTATTCTGGGTCATTGATTACAAAAATTCGGCTCTCATTTTGTGCAATAGAATCGACTACAGGTTCGCTTAAAAATTCACGTGAATCGATAAATTGCTGTTCAGGCACCGTGTTGTAAATAGGTATTCCTGTCGAATCAAATAATGCCAAATCGTAATCAAAAAGAGCCGTCGTTTCCGTAATAAAAGGGAAAAAGTCGGTGTTTTCATCTGAGGATTCAACCGCTTGACGAACAATTTTAGCATCATCTTTAAACTGCTCCAAACCTTCCGCAAACAAATAAAAACGTATGCTGAGTATGGCATAGGCACTAATGGTTATGATACCAATCACCAACAAAATAATGTAAGTTACCGAGAGCTTAGCTTGAATATTCATGAATGCAAATATTCCCTATTAAAACCATAACCAACCCCTCTATAGGTCTTGATTAACTTACATTCTTCTTTCATTTTGATCCGTAAATTTTTGATATGTACATCTACAGTGCGGTCAAAAATGAATTTTTCTTCATCCGATATATGCTCTAGTATTTCATGCCTGCTGTACACCACCTTGGGATGTTTGAAAAATAGTTCAGCTATGATGTATTCGGTATGGGTTAAGTCCACCAATTGATCGTTGATATACATTTGTTTCGAATCGGTATCTAAGTACACATGATCGTATCGCAACCATTGTTTTTTTTCTGGTTGCATCCTTCGTAGCTGGCTTTCAACATGTGCCTTAATCAGATGTAAACTAGCTGGTTTTTTGATGTAGTCGTCAGCGCCTAATTCCAGTCCATCAATTTCGTCTTTTTCCTCATCTCTAGCAGTTAAAAACAATACTGGAATATCACCTATGACCGGATGATTACGAATGTGCGCACACACTTCTTTTCCATCTATGTGAGGAACCATAATATCCAATATCGCCAGTTCGATTTCATTGGCATGTTCTTCTATGATAGTTAGTGCCTCTCTACCGTCTTTTGCCCAAAAGGTTTGAAAATGATTAAGCTCCAGATAATTGGCGAGCATTTCTCCCGCTTCGATTTCATCTTCTAGCAACAGTACGCTATGTTGTATTTCCACAATCTTTGGTTTTACTTGGTCTATTCAAAAATCATCCCGTCATACATATGGCTAAGTAATTCAGCAGAAAACTTTTTATACCATACAGATCCTCTCTATAATTAGCTAAATTATACCAATAAGTTTAATAAATATCATTGTTCACTATGAGTATAACCCCCTCCCGTTCTAAACCCGTTGTATGGATTACAGGTGCCTCTTCTGGTATTGGCAAAGCATTTGCAAAGAAATACGCACTTCAGGGCTCGGATCTCATATTATCATCCAGAAGAAAGGATGAATTAGAAAAGGTTAAAGATGAATTAGCTTCGCTTTCGCCCCAATCTGAGTTTTTTATTCTAACCTTAGATTTAGCACAGGAAGCGGACTTAGAGGATAAGGCCAAAGAGGCTTGGAAATGGAAGAATCGTATCGATGTGTTGTTAAATAATGGCGGTATCAGCCAACGCTCGCTGTTCTTAGAGTCAGACATGAGCACCTTACGAACGTTGATGGAAGTTAATTTTTTTGGTTCACTCGCCTTAACCCGCTACGTACTCCCCAATATGGTGCAACAAGGCTCTGGACATGTGTTGGTTACGAGTTCCGTTGCAGGAAAATTTGGTACGAAATATCGTTCAGGTTATGCCGCAAGTAAGCACGCAATTCAAGGGGCATTTGATAGCATACGTCAAGAGATGTATGAGCACAACATTGCGGTTTCACTGATTTGTCCCGGCCCAATTAAGACATCTATCACCCAAAACTCACTTACAGGCGATGGCAAGGCATTTGGGAAAATGGGCGATCTGCACACACAAGCCATGGATGCCGATGAAATGGTTCATAAAATTTGGAAACAAGTAGTGGCTCGTAAAGAAGAAATCATCGTCTCTGGCATCAAAGAACGCTTTGCTTTGCTATTAAAGCGTCTAGCCCCAGGGTTTTTAAACAAGATTTTGCAGCGTTCAAAAGTTGTTTAACACCTAGACTTAACTAAGTCTACGTCTTTTGTTTAAAAAATGAAGCAAAGCTTGATCAAAGCTCCCTTCTGTTGATATGGATTCAAAATCGATATGAAATTCATTACAAGCTTGCCGAAAATTATGGATGTAGCGATTCAGGTTCTCACGATAATCTTCTTTGACCAATTCTGGGCTTATTTCTAGTTCTTCTCCCGTTTCCAAATCTTGTAGCACATATCGTTCGTGTTCTAGATCCAATAATTTTTCAACACCCTCTTCCATTACATGAAACAAAATGACCTCATGTTTACGATGCCTTAGATGCTTCAGCGCGGATATCAAGGCTTCATGGGACTCTACATTCTCAAATAAGTCGGTAAAAATAACCACCAGACTCCGCTGATGAATACGTTCTGCTAACTCATGAAGGGCAGAGGCTGAAGCCGTTTGATGGCGATTTCCCTCACCCATATGGCGCTCCATTTCAATGAAGATTCGTCGTAAGTGGCCTCGGGTACTTTTGGCGGGCACAATATGATGGAGTCGATCGGTAAAACCTGCAAACCCAACCGCGTCTCTCTGTCCTTGCATCAGGTAGGCCATTGCAGCTGCTAAATGTCCTGAATATTCTAATTTGTTCCAATGAGATCGATGCTTGAACTGCATAGAAGAACTTCCATCCAAGACCAAAAAACATCTCAAGTTGGTTTCTTCTTCGTATTGCTTTACGTAAAAACGCTCTTTTTTCGCGTACGCTTTCCAATCGACATGCTTGAAATCGTCCCCTGTATTGTAGGGTCGATGTTCGGCAAATTCTACACTAAACCCGTGATATGGACTTTTGTGTAATCCCGCAATAAAGCCCTCGACTATTTTTTTAGCGCGTAATTCTAGGCCTTTGATTTGCGATAGTATCTCCGGGGATAACTTCATATCCAATGGTAATAAAAGCCGGGCTTAAATACCGAATTATCCCAGTACACGAACTGGAAAGCGGGATTATTTCGACAAATATAGGTTTTTAAATTCAAAGGGTTTTCGGAAATGCTCGTCATTAAAATCTTGCGCAAAATAGATGCTCTCACCGGTCGATTTCATTTCGGGTCCCAACTCTTTTTTCACACCAACAAACTTATCGAAGGGGAACACGGGCTCTTTTATGGCCCAGCAAGTAAGTTTAGACTCTAAATCAAATTCATTCAACTTAGCACCAAGCATTACCTTTACCCCAATAGCTGCTTCGGGTCGTTCGGTGGCCTTTGCTAGAAACGGTATGGTACGAGTGGTTCGAGGGTTGGCTTCTAAGATGTAAACTTTTTCGTCTTTTACGGCGTATTGAACATTTAAAAAGCCCTGTATTTCCATAGCTTCTGCTATACGTTCCTGATAGCTTTTGATGGTATCCTGAACTTCCTGTGATAGAGAATAAGGAGGAATCACCGCAGTTGAATCCCCTGAGTGAACCCCTGCAGGTTCGATATGTTGCATCATACCCGCGATATGAAGCTGTTCGCCATCATAGACCGAATCGACATCCACTTCGATCGCATGCTCAAGATATTTATCAATGAGAAACGCATTCTCGGGATGCGTTTTTAAAATATTTCCCACGTAACGTTTCAGCTCATCTTCCTTCACGGCAATCCGCATACCCTGGCCTCCCAAAACGTAACTCGGTCGTATCAACACCGGATAGCCTATGCGTCCAGCTATTTCAAGCGCTCCATCTACGTCGGTGGCCGTTCCATAATCGGGGAATGGAATTTCTAATCGAGTCAACAAATTGGAAAAGGCGCCTCGATCTTCCGCGAAATCAATTCGATCAAATTCGGTTCCAAATATATGGATACCCGCTTTCACCAAACGCTTACCTAATTTAAGAGCGGTTTGCCCCCCCACTTGAATAATGACCCCTTCGGGTTGTTCATGTTCAATAATGTCAAGTACACGTTCCCAGTATACGGGTTCAAAGTAGAGTTTGTCTGCAAAGTCAAAATCTGTCGATACCGTTTCTGGGTTACAATTAATCATGATGGCTTCATAGCCCATTTCTTTGGTTGCCAATACGGCGTGTACGCAGGAATAATCAAACTCAATACCTTGTCCAATTCGATTGGGACCGCTTCCTAGAATAACAACCTTCTTTCGGTCGGTGACTATGCTTTCATTTTCCCCTTCATAGGATGAATAGTAATAGGGTGTTTGAGCTGGAAATTCAGCAGCACAGGTATCTACCACTTTGAACACAGATTTTAGCCCCAAACTCTTACGATAGTCGCGCACCTGATCTTCGCTTACTTTGGTGCCCGACTTACTCACCAACCAGGCAATTTGAGCATCCGAAAAACCCGCCTGTTTTAGTTCGTATACATCCTCTTTAGTAATCTCTTCCAAGCGCTGGCCCTCGGTTCGGTTCTCCAAGGAAACCATGTATTCGATCTGTTGAAGAAACCAAGGGTCTACTTTGGTGATATCTGCTATTTCATCTACCGAACTTCCTAACTTAAAGGCATTTCGAATTTGGAGACTTCGATCCCAATACGGCTTCACCAAACGCTCTCGAACCACTTTACGATCGATATCTTCAAATCCGTCAGCTCCCAAACCATCGCGACCCACTTCCATACTTTGCCATGCTTTGTTCAGAGCTTCTGGGAAATTACGGCCGATACTCATCACTTCTCCCACCGCTTTCATCTGTGTAGACAACTCCTCATCTACGCCTGGAAATTTATCGAAATTAAAGCGTGGAACTTTACATACTACATAATCAATGGAGGGTTCAAAACAGGCCGAAGTTGTACCGGTAATTTGATTGTCCAATTCATCTAGGGTGTATCCAACCGCTAATTTAGTAGCAATCTTAGCTATAGGGTATCCCGTTGCTTTGGATGCGAGCGCCGAAGACCGACTCACACGAGGGTTAATTTCTATGGCTACAAAACGATCCGATCCCGGCTCCATAGCAAACTGCACATTGCATCCGCCAGCAAAGGTTCCAATGGAACGCATCATTTTAATAGCGGCATCCCGAAGTATTTGGAGTTGTTTATCGGTAAGGGTTTGAGTGGGAGCCACGGTTACAGAATCTCCGGTATGAACCCCCATAGGATCCATATTTTCAATCGAACAGATGATGACCACATTGTCATTGGCATCGCGTAAGAGTTCCAGCTCGTACTCCTTCCACCCGAAAATACTCTCTTCAATTAAAACCGAGTGCACAGGGCTCATTTCCAAACCGTGCAACACTTTTTGATCAAACTCTTCTTCTGTCCAGACAATACCACCGCCAGCACCACCCATGGTAAAGGATGGACGGATAACGATGGGCAATCCCCCTAACTCTTCTTTGATTTCCTTAGCATCAAGAAGCGAGTGTGCCTGTCGACTTCGACACTGCTCAATTCCAATTTCCTCCATTCGGTCACGAAATAACTGCCGGTCCTCCGTGAGTTCAACCGCATCGATATCCACACCGATAATTTGAATACCCTGGGCCTTCCAAAAACCTTCTTTTTCCAAATCACGAGCCAGATTTAATCCCGTCTGACCTCCCATAGTCGGTAAAACGGCATCAGGCTTTTCTTTCGCAACAATTTCCTTAATTGAATCCGTGGTCATAGGCAACATATAGGTTGCATCGGCCATGATAGGATCGGTCATAATGGTTGCGGGATTGGAGTTGATAAGAACTATTTTATACCCTTCTTCCTGCAGGGATCGACAAGCTTGGGAGCCTGAATAATCAAATTCACATGCTTGCCCGATGACGATAGGGCCAGAACCGATGATGAGGATTTTACTTATGTCGTTACGTCTAGGCATGATATTGGTTCGAATATATTATAGTGTTGAGTGGATGAGTAGAGTGGATTTATGATTTATGCTCGGCCATAAGCTCGATAAACTGATCAAACAAGTAGGCCGAATCGTGGGGCCCTGGAGACGCCTCGGGATGGTACTGGACTGAGAATCCCGGAAATCGTTTAAACGCCAATCCTTCCACCGTTCGATCATTCAAGTTGATATGTGTAATTTCGGCTACTTCTTCGGAAACAGAGTCTTCTTTTACCGCAAAGCCATGATTTTGAGTAGAGATTTCTACCAGGCCTGTTTTTAGATTTTTAACAGGGTGATTAGCCCCTCGGTGACCTACAAACATTTTACCCACCTCAATACCCTCACTAAGCGCCATAAGTTGATGTCCTAGGCATATTCCAAATAATGGCTTACCCGATTTCTTGGCATATTCTACAATTTCAAGGGCGTATTCACCGGTTGGATTGGGATCCCCAGGGCCATTCGAAAAGAAGAACCCATCGGCGTCCCAAGCCTGCACGTCTTCCACACTTGATTTCGCTGGAAAGACTCTTAGTGTACAACCACGCGCAACAAAACTGTTAATGATATTGCGCTTTATTCCATAGTCAAAGGCTGCAATCCGAAAGCTGGATTCACCTTCGGGATGAAAGGTCTGTGCTTCACTTCTGCTCACTCTAGTGGCCAATTCAAGTCCTTCCATAGGATCCCAATCTTTGGCCATTTTCACCAAAACCTCTGGATCTAATTCCTCTGAAGAAATGACCGCATTCATTACACCTTTCTCACGAATGTGGCGTACCAATGCTCGGGTATCGACCCCAGAAATTCCTACAACTTTGTGATCCTCTAAATATTGTTGCAGACTACGATCGGCCTGAGGATTGCTGTACTCATGCGAAAAAGCTCTGGTAATGATACCTGCAACCATCACCTTCCGATGCTCATCGTCCCGAGCCATGGTTCCATAATTACCAATATGGGGATAGGTCATCATCATCAATTGTCCGTAGTAACTTGGATCGGTAAAAATCTCTTGATAGCCGGTCATACTGGTATTGAAACAGAGTTCACCACCCGTTATACCTTTATATCCGACGGAAAAGCCGTGTACAACGGTGCCGTCACTAAGTGCTAAGATTGCTTTGTCGCGTGGTTGCAATGCCATTGGTTATCGTATACTTAGAAATTGAGTGTTCGGTGAGCTGCATTCCAATCCCATTACCTGAGCCAAACTATTATTCAAAAAAAATCCGACTACGGTAACCGCGCCGGATTTAAATACTATATAAATAGAAAACAATTCCATTAATTCTGCGACCCCTGACTTTTTTTAAGTCGCATCATCTGATGTTTCAATCTATGTGGAATTGAGTTTGCTATGAGTGACAAGCTTAGATTGCAATTTCACTAAGATAATCAGTTGCACTCTCAGCTTCAACCAAAAGTTATGATTTTTT
>JAYPDB010000084.1:0-9544 GCA_038125045.1 Bacteroidota bacterium | reverse complement strand
TTTTTTTATTTTTTTGAATTTGGTACTTGAATCTTTTAATAATCCGTAGTTATATAAGAGTATGTTGTATTTAGAGTCATTTAATTACAACACATACAAAGAAACCAAATAATTGCGACATGCTCCTCATGGCTTTTGGCTCAGAAGAGACAAATGATACAGAAAAAGTCCGTATGCAGTCTGCTAAGGAGCAGTCGATTATATCCGCTATATCGGAGAGCGATCAAGCTGCTTTCGAACAACTTTTTTTCGAGTACCATCAGCCTCTCATCCGATTTGCTTTTGGTATAACCCGATCCAAAGAGTTGTCAAGAGATACCGTTCAAGATGTATTTCTGAAAATTTGGAGGAATCGAAAAGCTTGGATTGTTAAAAAAAGTCTTAGGGTTTACTTATATCAATCGGTGAGAAATCAGGCTTTAAACTTATTAGAAAAACAAAAAAGTCATACAAGGTTACAAGAAAATTAAATCTTTGATTATGTAACACCTATGGGCCTTTGGGAGGATAGCCCAAACTCATTCAAAGGGTTAAGTGAACATGATGCCAAAAGGGTAATGCAAATTTGGGTATTGGTAGACCAAATGCCAGATCGACGTAGATTGGTCTTCGAACTGCACAGAAAAGATGGTCTTAGTTATAAAGAAATTTCGAAGATTCTGGATGTATCCTTAAAGACGGTAGAGAATCATATGGGTCAAGCGATAAAATACCTTAGAAATGAGTTAGAAGCGGTTGAAAAAAAATTCAATTTAGAGTAGGGGTTATCGGTTTTAGGACTGTCTTGTTGATAGATACATTTAATTAGCTCTATATGAAGGCTGAACTACTAGCACGTTATTTATCCCGAGAGTGTACTACTCAAGAATACCTTGAGGTAGAGGGCTGGTTGCGCATATCTGAAGACCATGTGGAGCAGTTAAAGAGCTATGAACGTATTTGGTTAGATTCCAAACACTTGAAGGAGTTGGATATTGATTTTGATAGCCGTTTAGACTGGTCCGTACTCCAAAATAGGATTGAAGCTGAAGACCTTAACGCGGAAGAACAGCCAACCGTAGTATTGCCATCTAGAACCACAGCGCTCAATAGAGATATCTCTTATTTCTCACGCATTGCCGCGATTCTCAGTTTGGTCTTTTTGATTGGCTTTTATGGAAGTACATTTTTTGTGCCACCACCTCCCGACCAGAACGAAGCAGTTTTAAGAGATATCAGCATGAAAAAAGGGCAGAGAGGATCGGTGACCCTAAGCGATGGCACATTGGTTTCGTTAAATTCGGAAAGCAGTATTACTCTACCTGATCGATTCAAATCCGATGTGCGGGAAGTGTATTTGAAAGGGGAAGCTTTTTTTGAAGTCGCCAAAAATGAGGAGAAGCCCTTTAAAATCTACGTCAATGGTACGGTAATTGAAGTACTTGGTACTTCCTTCGCAGTGCGTGCATTCCCAGATGACGAGTTGGTACGTACCACCGTTGTAGAGGGCTTGGTTTCATTCCGATCCGAAAATGAGGATATCAGTGAAGGGGTTTTACTTTCTGCAGGTGACTTGGGTGAATTCAACCTGAAAAGAAAAAAGATTTCTAAAGAATTTGTTGAAAACTTAGATCCGTATATCAGTTGGAAAGAGGGATATTTGACCTTTGATCAAGCTTCTATGACCGAAGTACGAAAACAACTGGAGCGTAAATATGATATTGAGGTCGTTTTTGAGGATCGAGGCATTGAGTTATTGGAATTGACGGCCGAATTAAAAAGCCGATCGCTAAGGAATGTATTGGAAACCATTTCACTATCACTCGGTTTAGAGTTTGAGTTAGATCAGGAAGTGGTGCGTTTTAAAAAACGTTCAAATAGTTAAAAGAATTGATTATGGTCGGAAAAGAAGAGTATATAGATTTTGGAAGCGCTTTTTCTAAGCGTTTAATCGATCGATACATGAGTGTACTTACTGAACAAAAAACCAGCAAATGAGGATACCTATGAATAAACAACATGCGAGACCTTGGTCATTGGCAGGATTACTTGCTATGGCCTTCGTGCTAGCTATTCAGACTGGTAGCACGCGTGCGAATGCGCAGATGATAACCTCTGCAACGAATAATCTGAATTATCAGTACTATTCGGTGCAAGATTATTCAGACGCCATCCCCGAGCTACAAACCATCATTACCCTACAGCGACAACAAGTCCGTATGGGTGATATTCTTAAAGAGATCGCCGATAAATCCAATTTAGGCATCGCCTATAATGCGGATTTAGCAATACTGAACAAGCGCATTAATGTGAACGTGAAAAAAGCGACCACAAGTTATGCGTTACAAACCATTTTATTGGGTTCAGGTTATGAAGCGGCCATCTCTAGAAACAGAGAAATTATCTTAATTGCCCAAGCCGAATTGGATGTAATGGATCAAGAGCCTGAAATTGCTATGGTTTCCGGTCAAGTTACCGATGCCGAGACAGGTGAGCCCATTCCAGCGGTAAACGTAGTGGTACTGGGAACGATGATTGGTACCAGTACGGATGCGAATGGGGATTATTCACTGAATGTGCCAGACGATGGTGAAGTGCTACAGTTTAGTTTTTTAGGTTACAAAACCCTTGAAGTAGCGGTCGACGGCCGTTCGGAAATCAATGTTAGTTTAGAAGCTGATTTATTAGCACTAGACGATATTGTGGTTGTAGGATATGGTACTCAGCAACGTCAAGAAGTAACGGGAGCGATTACTTCGGTTCGTTCCGAAGAAATCCAAAACATTCCTGTTTCGTCATTTGAGAATGCCCTTCAAGGCCGAATGGCAGGGGTAAATGTGGCGGAGTCGACAGGTGAGCCTGGCGCATCTCCACAAATTACCATTCGTGGTACAGGATCTATTTCTGCGGGTAATTCTCCTTTATACGTAATTGATGGAGTGCCGATTACGACCAACAGAAATTTGCAATCCGATATTGGAAGTCAGCGTGGTTCGTTTCAGCCACCTTCCGCTAATCCATTGGCCACCATCAACCCGAATGATATTGAGTCCATTGAAGTATTAAAAGATGCCTCAGCTGCCGCTATTTATGGATCTAGAGGTTCGAATGGTGTCATTCTTATTACCACCAAGCAGGGATCGGCAGGTCGTACGACCGTTAACTTTAGTTCGTATATGGGCGTTTCAAATGTGTTTAATAAGCCCGATATGATGAATGCGGAAGAGATTATTGCCTACACAAAAGATGCTCGTAACAATAACTATTTGCAGGAAATTGAAGTGGGTAAACGTCCAGCGAACCCAGATTATAATCCTAACAACAACGCAGGCCGCCCAAATGTTTCTAATTTCTTGATACCGGAGAAATATATAAATTGGGACGGAACCGATACCGACTGGTTGGATTTGGTCTTGAGTCCTGCTGCAATGCAGAATTATGATCTCTCATTGAGTGGTGGTAACCAGACCACAACTTATTCTTTTTCTACGGGTTACCTAGATCAAGAAGGGATCATTGAAGGGTCTGCTTTCCAACGTTATACCTTACGTTTAGGACTGACTCATAAGCTAAATGAGGATCTTCGCATGGGTGCCAACATGAATTCGGCACTTGCACAGCACGATCGTTTGCCAGCCAATGCGCCCTACTTTGGTCAGCCTCCAGGGATTATCTATTCAGCTTTAGTAGAATCGCCTGTTATTAAGCCATACAATGAAGATGGTACGATTAACCAACGCGATAATACTTCCTTCCTTGGTGGTGGAACAACTACTACAAGTAATCCATTAGCAATAATGAAATATATCAGTGAAGATATTCAGAATACCCGTATTTTTGGTAATCTGTACACTGAGTATGATGTTATGGATAACCTAAGCTTTAAATCATTACTTGGCTATAACCTTGAGAGCATTCAACAGTCATTCTATAGAGGAACTCAATTCCTATATAGAAATCAGAGCTCACCTCAACCATATGCTCAAACAGGTGCCGGTAACTTGTTTAACTGGATTTGGGAAAACACGGTTAACTACAATACCATGATTGGTACCGATCACAAAGTTAACCTAGTGGCTGGTTATACGGCTCAGAAAGAGCGTATTGAGCGTAGTACGATATCTTCTAATGGATTTACCGATGATCAAATCACGACCATTAATGGTGGTATTGTGAACAGTGGGGAAGAAGTGATTGAAGAGTGGAGTCTCGTTTCTGCTTTAGCACGTTTAAATTACGTGTTCCAAGATAAGTATTTGTTAACGGCAACCGTTCGTTCCGATCGTTCGTCTCGATTCGGTGCTAACAATCAAACCGGTATCTTCCCATCTGTATCCTTTGGTTGGAGAGCAAATGAAGAATCCTTCCTAAGTGGAGTAGACGAGATTAACGAATTGAAGTTACGAGCCAGTTATGGAGTAACAGGTAACTTTGAAATTCCAAACTATGGTGCCATTGGTTTATTGAGCGGTGCTAACTATGTAAGTGGTGGCTCTCAATTGAATGGGGTTGCGCCTAGCACCTCGTCCAATGCCGATCTAACTTGGGAAACCTCGTATCAAACCAACTTTGGTGTGGATTATGCGCTACTAAACGATCGTATCTACGGTTCGATAGACTACTATACCACAACTACGGAAGACTTGTTGCTTTTTGTAACGGTACCTGCTGCCAGTGGATTTGATGTAGCACTAACCAACATTGGTGAAGTGGAAAACAAAGGTTTTGAACTATCTTTAACATCTCGCAATATGGTGGGTGAGTTCAATTGGGCTACTGATTTTAACTTTGCAGCTAATGAAAATACCGTAACCAAATTAGGACCTGAGGGTGATGATATTTTGAGTAGTGGTGCCGCCGGTGCTCGCCATATTACTCGCATTGGTGATCCTATTGGTAGCTATTATGGATATGTGGTTGAAGGTATCTATCAGTCCCAAGCCGAAATCGATGCGGCACCTGTAGATGAACTAGTTGGTTCTGGTGGTGCGCGACCTGGGGATTTCAGATTTAAGGATGTGGACGGCGATGGTAAGATCACTTCTAATGACCGTACGGTAATTGGAAGCTACCATCCTGATTATACCTTCGGATTAACCAACCGCTTTGAATACAAGAATTTTGATGTAAATATCTTTATTCAAGGGGTCATGGGACGAGAGGTATTGAACTTAACTGCCCGTCACTTGAAAAACGGTGAGGCTAACTTTAATTCATATGCCGTGCTAAACGATCGATGGATTTCAGAGTCTAACCCAGGTAATGGAGAGCATCCAAGAGCAGATCGTTCCTCTGCTTCACACGGAAATAACAACCGTCCATCGAGTTATCAAGTAGAAGACGGTAGCTATGTGAAAATTAAGAATCTATCCTTTGGATATACTCTTCCCGATACATTCTTGAACGGAGCCTTCTCCCGAGCCAGAATTTATACGGCGATGACCAATGTAGCCATATTTACCGACTACATTGGATTTAACCCTGAAGTAAATCTTCAGGCAAACAGTAGTCTCACCCCTGGAGAGGATTATGGAGCATATCCATTGTCCCGTACCATTCAGGTTGGTATAGACCTCGCATTTTAATAGCAACTTCGAACAAGGAATTAGTCATGAAAAAATCATTACTTATACTACTACTTCCCCTACTGTTCATTTCCTGCAGCGAGGACTTTACAGTACTGGGACCGATATCTGAACGAAATGTGGTCAACTATTACAAAACCCAATCGGATTTTGAAGTGGCCATAAATGGCGCATTTGATGCCTTACAGTCCAATGGCACCTTTGGTGTTAACTATGTACTGTTCATGGAGATGCGTGCCGACAACACCGCAAATGGTGGTGGAGCTACTGGTCTGGCAGCAACACTTGAACATATCGATACTTTTGAGGAAATCGCTACGGCTGGTGAATTGAATAGTACATGGATTGCGAGTTATGATGGAATTGCGCGAGCGAACACCATTATTTCTAGAATTGATGGAATCGAATTCACTAGTGAGGATGTGAAAAATAGAGTAAAAGGTGAAGCGCTTTTTATTCGCTCTTTACTCTACTACCATCTTGCCGTAATCTTTGGTAATGTGCCATTGATAACGGAAGAGGTAACAGCTCCTCAAAATATGAACCTCAACCAATCAGCTGCTTCTGCTGTATATACTCAAATAGCATCTGATTTGGCTACCGCCGAGGGATTATTACCCGCAAATGGGCGAGTAAGTTCTGGAGCCGCGGCCGCCTTATTAGGTCGTATTTATCTACAAGCTGGTGATAAAGCGTCCGCAGTAGCGCCTCTAAAGCGTGTGGTAAGTTCAAACAACTACGCACTAGAAGCTAATTATGCTGATGTATGGGGACCATCTAATGAAGGAAGTAGTGAAATACTCTTCCAGGTAGAATACATGAGTGGTAATGTTGGTGAGGGAAGTTCCTACACCGATATGTTTACAGCCTCTGGTGTAGCTGGTGGTGTTGGTGGTGGTGTTGCGCCACAAACAGTCACTCAAGACTTCATTGACTCTTACGAGGTGGGTGATTTGCGACAGGCAGCTACCCTCTCAGATAGTGCAACCGTTGAAAAATACGAGGATTCACCAAGTTCGCCATTCGATTCGGATGTAAACTGGGTAGAGATTCGTTATGCCGAAGTACTTCTTAACTTAGCTGAAGCAGTAGGTGAAGGAGCCGAAGGCTACGGTTATATCAATCAGGTGCGGGCTCGTGCGGGTCTAGCAGCTATTGATGGAACCACTCCAGGTTCTTATGATGATAAATTGCTCCATGAGCGTAGAGTTGAGTTGGCCTTCGAAAATAAGCGCTGGCCAGATCTTCTTCGTCATGGTAAAGCAAAGAGTGTGATGGCTTCACACTTAGGAATAGGCGAAGGAGCGGTAACCTTGTTGTTCCCAATCCCACAAAGCCAAATTGATGTTGCCCCTGATCAAATGACTCAGAATTCGGAACATTAATCGAAATCGATGACCTTAAACCGGGGTGCCGAAAACGGTATCCCGGTTTTTTTTACACATTTAATTACCAGCTGTTCATTAAAAAATATTATTTAGAGAGAACAGGTCTAACCACTAAATCACTATCTATGAAATCACTACTAGTCCTTATGCTTGTTGGATTGTTGTCTACAGGCTCTTTCGCACAAATTCAAGATGGGCCGCTTAACATTATAGCCGTCTTTGCTCATCCCGATGACGCTGACTCCAAAATGGGGGGTACGGCAGCTTTAATGGCTAAAATGGGACATAATGTAAAATTTGTTTCTATCACCAATGGCGATGCAGGGCATCATGAAGAAGGTGGTGGTATGCTTGCAAAAAGAAGAAGAGCCGAAGCACAAGAAGCTGCTCGACAGTTTGGTATTGCTGAATATACGGTTCTCGATAATCACGATGGGGAGTTACTTCCAGAATTACATATAAGACAACAAGTCATTCGAGAAATTAGAAAATGGAATGCGGATGTGGTTTTGGGATTACGACCAAATGACTATCATCCCGATCACCGTTATGCGGGTGTTTTGGTACAGGATGCCGCTTATATGGTAGTCGTACCTAATGTAACTCCAGATACTCCACCATTAAAGAAAAACCCTGTCTTTTTGTATATGAATGACGTTTTTCAAAAACCAAACCCATTTTCACACGACATTGTTGTGGGTATCGATGAGGTATTTGAGCAAAAAGTTAGAGGCTTAGATGCGCATAGATCTCAAATGTATGAGTGGCTACCTTGGGTTGGAGGAAGATTAGACCAAGTTCCCGATGGAGATGAAGCACGTTTTCAATATTTACTCAATTCCTATACCAACAGAAGTCGAGTTTCTGACGAGCAAAGAGCAAGTCTAGAAAAGTGGTACGGAAAAGAAAAGGCGGCTACCTTTCAGTTTGTAGAGTCTTTCGAAATTTGTGAGTATGGCCATCAGCCAAGTGATGATGAAATTCGAGCAATTTTCCCTATGCTCAACGATAATTAACGATTTTAGATGAATCCTATGACAAGGATTCATCTTTTTTACTCTTATTAAACTAACCAATACTATGTCTCGTAATTATTTTATGGTTGGGCTTATTCTGCTCACCTTTTTTGTAATTTCATTTTTAACCAACATTATTGGTCCACTTGTTCCTGAGATTATTGAAGATTTTGATCTCAGCCTCACGTTGGTAGCATTACTCCCATTCGCTTTTTTTATTGCGTATGGGGTCTTGTCTATACCTGCTGGTATTTTGATTGAACGCTATGCCGAGAAAAAAGTGATGATACTCGCCTTTGGAGTAGCATTTTTTGGGGCCTTACTATTTTCTTTAATGCCCGAATATCGCATTGCTGTACTATCCCTCTTTTTAATAGGTACGGGTATGGCTATGCTTCAAGTGGCCATCAATCCGTTACTCCGCGTGTCTGGTGGAGAGGAACATTTCGCGTTTAATTCTCTCATTGGGCAGTTATTTTTTGGTGCGGCTTCTTTTTTAAGCCCCTTAGTGTATTCTTATTTGGTACTCAATATGGGGTCTGAGGGTAATGGTTGGTTTTTAGCAACCCTCAGTAGCTTAGTACCAGACTCCCTGCCATGGGTATCTCTGTACTGGTTGTTTGCCATGGTTTCTCTTCTCATGATGGTGATTATTGCGGCGTCTAAATTCCCAGAAGTAATTAAGAATGAGGATGAAAAAGTTGGGGCTTTGCAAACCCATTTAGACCTATTGAAAGACAAAAAAGTAATATTATTCTTCCTCGGAATTTTCACCTATGTAGGTACAGAACAGGGGGTAGCCAACTGGATGTCAGAATTTTTATCGACCTACCACGGCTATGATCCACAGACTGTGGGTGCATCTGCGGTTTCGACCTTTTGGGGACTAATGACCGCTGGCACGGTGTTAGGGCTGTTTTTATTAAAAGTAATGGATAGTCGTAAAGTACTCATCTTGTTTACTTCAATTGTCTTGGTTTGTTTGGCACTGGCACTATTTGGCTCAGCCAATGTTTCCAGAATTTCATTCCAAGCCATTGGATTCTTCATTGCCGTTATGTGGCCCATTATTTTTTCTCTCGCACTAAATTCTATCGAAGAACATCACGGTTCTTTTTCGGGCATTTTAGTAACGGGCATCGCTGGTGGGGCTATCGTACCCTTAATTGTGGGATCACTTGGTGATATATTTGGATTACGCATCGGTATGTTATTCTTGTTCATTGCCTATGGATACATACTAAGCATCGGATTTTGGGCAAAACCAATTATAACAAATAAGACCATCGATTTCGGGTCCAAGGATAACTAACAATGTTAATCGGAATAGATCTTGGAGCTACAAATGTTCGCGTTGGTCGCGTAGTGGGACAGGATCTAGCCGAAGTGGTAAGCGCCCCCATAGCACAATCGGAAGAACCAGAAACACTCCTAACACAGATTAAAGAATTAATTCAGGAACTCATGCATCCAGACGTCCATAGTATTGGTATAGGTGTGCCTAGTGTAGTGGACGTAGAGAAAGGCATTGTATACGATGTTCAAAATATTCCTTCATGGAAAGAAGTTCCTTTGA
>JAYPDB010000083.1:0-9549 GCA_038125045.1 Bacteroidota bacterium | reverse complement strand
GAATATAAGGGCCGCAAAAGTGGGTATGCGCAACTTAGCGTACCTCTTAAACTGGAGTATCAGGCTTTCCAACAGGTTAGGCACATCATTAAGGGAACGTTTCAAACCAATTTGATTAGCTATCAAATACGACCAGGATATAGTGTTTTTGACCCGGATAAACTATTTAACAAACAGCCTAACCTATTAAATATTCTCAAAACTGGGGAATTTAGCTCACTCATGAAACGTGCCCACTGGGAATGGAACGTATATTGGCACCCCAATATTAGGGAAGGTTCACCCTATTATTTTCGCATTGAACAAGGATACCTCACCATCGATTTCCCTAGAAGCATGAGCAGTCTACACACGTCAATTAGTATCGGTATAAATATTTGAAAACAAGAAATTTCATACTGATCATGAGTATTCTCACCACCTTCTCTTGTGTTGAGCCTACTGGAATTTTTGAAAATGGAACCCATACCCTGGTTTCAAATACTGTTGTATACGATCAATTCTGGCAGGCTTTTTCGGACTATTATCCGTACTTCAAGCATAAAGAAGTAAACTGGCAGGCCATGTATCATGTCTATAAACCTTTACTTGATTCTATCAATAAAGAAGAAGAATTGTTCGATTTACTGCAACAGATGGTGTATAAATTGAAAGATGGGCACGTACTCCTGGAAAGCCCTTTTCAACGATATCTGTATCAGGATTGGTACTACACTCAATTTGACGGCACTCTTATTTATGTAAAATATCTATCCAATACCCTCATTGAGCCAGATCATGGTAGGTTTAGTTACGGAACCATTGGCAGCATCCTTTATATACATTTAAACAGTTTTAATGGCCCAGTTGAACCCTACAAAGAACTCAGTAAACTGCTACAAAACCAGCCTTCCAACCAAATTGGGCTTATACTAGACCTACGTACTAATGGTGGTGGCAGTGATATAAATGCTCATGAAATTGCCCGAAATTTTGTTTCTCAAAAAACTAGTATTCGTTGGATGCGCTATCGGAATGGACCTGGCTATCATCAATTTAGCCCATGGATATCGAATGAATTGGCACCAACAGGAAATCCCTATACCAAACCAGTCGTAGTCATCGTCGATAGAAGTGTATTTTCTGCAGCGGAAGATTTTGTTTTGGCTATGCAACAATTTCCTCAAGTAACGATAGTTGGAACCTACACAGGTGGCGGATCTGGAAACCCCATGAATTGGGAACTCCCGAATGGGTGGATGGTTCGTATTCCACGTTGGCAAGTTGGCCATCCCATAACCAAGGAACTATACGAAGGTATCGGAATCAGGCCTGATAGTTTGGTTGAACAGAGAACCATTGATACCTCATTAGGTTTAGACCGCATGTTAGAAGTTGCAGCAGATCTTATTCGATCCCAATAGTCTCTAACTCACATGTTTAAGAGTCTCTTAGATTAATTGAAATTACACCTACATTTTAATCTAAAGCACCCTATATTTCATCCCCATATTCGGGGTAATTATCCCGATTAAAAAGATCCTGAGTGATTCATATATTAACACCGTAATTTTTTTTCATGAGCGTACTAGTTGGCAAAGATACTCGATTAATTGTACAGGGTTTCACAGGCAGTGAAGGGACCTTTCATGCCGAACAGATGATTGCATATGGCACTCCTGTTGTTGGTGGGGTTACCCCTGGTAAAGGAGGACAAACTCATCTTAATTTGCCGGTTTTTAACACCGTTAAAGAAGCCGTGGATGAACAAGGTGCCAATACATCCGTTATCTTTGTACCGCCCGCCTTCGCAGCTGATGCCATCACAGAAGCCGCTTTAGCTGGAATTAAAGTAATTATCTGTATTACGGAAGGAATTCCTGTAAAAGATATGATTGTGGCAAAACAAGTGGTAAAAAGTAATGGTGCTACTTTAATTGGCCCAAACTGCCCAGGTGTGATTACTCCAGGAGAGGCTAAAATAGGTATTATGCCAGGCAATATATTCACCCCTGGTCCTGTTGGTGTTATTTCCCGTTCTGGTACATTGACCTATGAAGCGGTAGATCAGCTCACTAAAATTGGATTAGGGCAAAGCACGGCGATTGGAATTGGTGGTGATCCTGTTATTGGAACAACCCATTTAGATGCCGTTAAATTATTTGAAAATGACCCCGACACCGAAGCCATTGTTCTCATTGGTGAAATTGGGGGTTCTGCTGAAGAAGAAGCTGCAGCATACATAAAAAATCATGTCAACAAACCTGTCGTTGCTTTTATAGCTGGGTCCACTGCTCCTCCGGGCAGAAGAATGGGACATGCAGGAGCTATTATTTCAGGTGGAAAAGGTACGGCTCAGGAGAAGAAAAAAGCTTTGTCCTATGCTGGTATTACAGTCGTAGAAAGTCCTGCTGAAATCGGCGCAACCTTAAAAAGCATCCTTTAAGTAGTTAGAAAACAGCTTTCCGTCATTATCTACTTTAGTAATAAAAGAGCCAGCCTATCTCATGCTGGCTTTTTTTATAGAAGACAAGATCAAAGATGGGTTCCGTCGGGAATAACCGTCCCCTTCTTTACAATAATGATTCCATCGCGCACATAATGCAATGGATAATCTCCGTCAGTTAGGTGTTCTCCTCCCACAATTCGTACATCATTACCAATACAAACATTCATATCAATAATACAATTGCTGATATAGCATCTCTGGCCAATGCCCATAGGTGGTTCCTCCGGTTTGGCTTCATTGATGAAGTCGCGACTCTGAAAATTGTCATTTCCCATAATTATAGAGTGCTCTATAGTGGTTCCCTTACCAATTCGGGACCGAATACCAATAACCGAACTATCGATTCGACTGGCTTCAATGATACATCCTTCAGCCATCATACAATGTTCTAAGGTTGTTCCCATGACTTTTGAGGGAGGCAGCATACGTGCTCTCGTGTAGATAAAAGCATCGTTATCGTATAAATTAAATTCAGGAACCGTATCGGCTAGGGATACGTTGGCTTCAAAAAATGATCGAATAGTTCCTATATCTGTCCAATATTTTCCAAATTCAAAACTACACACCCTCATACCTTCATCTAAGGTCTTAGGTATAATTTCTTTCCCAAAATCCGTTGCGTCAGGGTTTTCTTCAAATAGCTTTAATAAGGCTTTTCTGTTAAAAATATAGATACCCATGGACGCCAAATAATCTTTCCCTTGGCTTTTGTAGGGTTCAGGGACTTCTGACTTCCATTGCGCTAATTCATCGAAGTCTGGCTTTTCAACAAATGAATCAATTAGTCCGCTTTTATTGGTTTTCATGATACCAAAACCAGTCGCATCTTTATCAATAACAGGGATGGTGGCTACCGACAAATCGGCCTTTTTCTCTATGTGCATGTCCAACATTTCACTGTAATCCATCTGATACAACTGATCACCCGATAAAATGAGCACATATTCGTAGCTATGATTTTCCATATGATGGATGGACTGACGAACCGCATCGGCTGTACCTTGAAACCAGTCTGTGTTTTCTGCGGTTTGTTCAGCAGCGAGAATATCTACAAATCCATTACTGAAGACATCAAAATTGTAGGTATTCTTAATATGTCGATTCAAAGATGCCGAATTAAACTGAGTAAGAACGTAAATTCGCCTAACACCCGAATTCAAACAATTTGAAATCGGTATATCAACCAAACGATACTTTCCACCTATAGGAACCGCGGGTTTGGATCGATGATCCGTTAAAGGGAAAAGACGTGTACCTCTTCCACCACCAAGGATGATGGCCATCACAGAATTATTCATAGAACTATAATTTTCAAATTCAAAAATACTTTGATAGTAGTCAATGTAGTCTCGCTATTGGTTTAGGTTCAACCCGTAAAATGTATCAACCAATACAATGGTCTATTGTAAGCAAAATTTATATGCTTTGTAAAGTAAAAAGGGCTTTCTTAATGATTATTTATTGGTCTTATTACTCATTACATGTATGAATTCACTTCTTCATAGACATGCATATAGTTAGTTGCCGCTCGTGACCAAGAATTATCTTCTTGCATGATAAGCTCTCGTAACTTCCTGAAGCGTTTTTCATCAGCATATAATTCAATAGCTCTTTGTATGGCATAATAAAGATCATAATAACTGAAATGATCAAATTGTATACCCAGACCATTGACCTGATCAATATCGGGTACAGAATCCTTCAAGCCTCCTACCGCCCGTACAATTGGAATGGTTCCATATCGCATAGAATAGAACTGATTGAGCCCGCAAGGTTCCACCCGAGAAGGCATTATCATAAAGTCCGCGCCGGCATACATGCGATGAGCAAGCGCTTCATTATACGATAGTTTGGCGTCAAAAAATCCTACCAATTCACGATCCATGGTCGCAAACTCATGTTGAAGCTGCGCCTCACCTGTACCCAATAAAATAAAATTAACCTGTGCGTGTTCTAAGGCAAAACCCCGTATTACAGAAGCCAATAAATCAGCCCCCTTCTGATGAACCAAACGGCCGATAAATGCAAAGGTTGGACGCGAAGGATCTAAGTCATATTCCTTGCATAGTATGTGTTTATAATGCCGCTTTCCTTGCTCGATATTCAACATATCTTTCTCGCTGGAGTATCCATATGGGGTGTCTAAATACTGGTCATTCGTAGGATCCCAAACCGATGGGTCTATACCATTCAAAATGCCTAAAGATTTTCCAGACTCCATAGAAAACAAAAACTCTAACCCGTTACTAAACTCCTGAAGTTCGTTCATATAGCTGGGTGAAACCGTTGTGATTTTCCAAGCACATTTTAACCCACATGCCAATGAATTCAATTCTCCATTCCACTCCAATAACCCCACTTGGTGTTCATCGAAATGAGGTAATAAAAATCGCTTAGATAACTCATGATTACCATGATATTCGGCATTGTGAACCGTTATAACCGTTGGAAGATCGGAGAGTTTTGCGAATAGTTGGCACTGCTGCATCATGAATGGGATGAGTGCGGTATGATGATCATGGCAATGTACAATATCAGGTCGTTCTGCCCAACCATTGATGGTTGTACAAACGGCAATTTGAAAGCTTAGAAATCGTTCAAATTCATCCCAATACCCATGGTTAGATTCTGGATCCAAATAGATTCCCTTTCGATCGGTGTAACCAGGTATATCAAAAGCATAAAGTGAAAACCCCAAATTCTCTTTAATTTCGTACACCTGATAGGTAAGTTCGCGATCGCCCATGAAGCAGCATGAAGTTTCAATTACTTCTTTTTTAGATGACACTAGCCATGGTGTATGATAATAAGGCATACATACTATGGCCTGATCGGTACCCTTATTTTGATATTTAGGTAAAGCCCCAATAACGTCGCCTAGTCCACCCGCTTTTGCTGCTGGATAACATTCGGCACTTATGTGTACGATTTTCATATAAAATGAATCTTTGATAGTGTATGATCGTATAAGCGGTAGTTACAAAACACCTTTATTAATATAACCATTTAAACATGTCTGTTGTAATAGACGTTCAAAACATTAGCAAACATTTTGACAAAGCCAAGGCTGTTGACCAGGTGAGTTTTCAAGTTGAATCAGGAAAAATATTTGGGCTTTTAGGACCAAATGGTGCTGGTAAAACAACGACTCTGAGAATGATAAACCATATTCTAAATCCTGATACAGGGACCATTACCATACAGGGTAGACCGGTGAATCCAACGACGCAACAACGCATTGGTTATCTACCTGAAGAGCGAGGTCTCTACAAAAAAATGAAAGTCTTTGACCAACTTGTGTATCTCGCTCAACTAAAAGGGTTATCGGCTTCAGAAGCAAAAACAGCCATTGATTTTTGGTTAGATCGATTTGAAGCGAGTACTTGGAAAAAAAAGGAAATTGCGGAGTTGTCCAAAGGCATGTCGCAGAAGATTCAATTCATTGCCACAGTGGCGCATGATCCGGATATCTATGTTTTTGACGAACCCTTCAGTGGACTCGATCCTATAAACTCCGAAATGCTTAAAAATGTGATACTGGAAGAAAAAGCAAAGGGAAAAACAATCCTATTCTCTACCCATCGCATGGAACAAGTAGAACAAATGTGTGATGATATTTGCCTATTCAGTAAAGGTAATGCTATACTAAAAGGCGATTTGAGAGAGATCAAAAAAAGCTTTGGCACCAATACCGTGTTACTTGAATTTATTGGTGATCCTTCCTTTCTCGATGAACTAGATCAGGTGAGAATTAATAATCGCTCAAATAATTTTGCAGAAATTCGCCTTTTAGAGAATACAAATGCACAAACGATTCTCAATATGGCCATGAAAAAAGTCGAAATTATTCTGTTTGAATGTGTTCAACCCAGTCTACAGGATATATTTATCACAACTGTAACCGACCATAACACACAAACTACCTAACACTCTCTAAGGGCAACCCATCACATAGTTATCCTAATAAACGATTTAAGTATTATGAATTTTGCAAAAATCTGGCTCATTCTAAAACGTGAATATCTTACCAGAGTTCAAACCAAGTCATTCCTGCTGTCCACCTTCTTAACCCCCCTATTTATAATAGGACTGATGGGTTTGGTTATCTATGCAACAGTATCCGAAAACGAAGCTCCTAAACAAGTAGTGGTCATTGATGAGACCTTACGCATTTCAGATAAACTCATTGCGTTGAACCCTATCCGTTATATCCCGACTAATCAAAGCCCTGAACTCGTTCGCAAGGAAGTTATAGATGGCATTTGGGATGGTTATCTACTGATAGAATCGGATTTTCTTAGCCAAAATAGCACCGCAACCTTTGTGCATAACGGTGCAGGTGGTATCAGTTTTTACGAATCATTGCGATCCGATTTACGTGATGTCACACGTGAAATCAGATTGCAAGATAACGCGGTTTCACAAGATATTATCTCAATATTCGATGAGCGACCAGGCCTAGAGAACAAACGTATTAATGAAGAAGGTTTAGAAGAAAACAGCAATGCCTTCATAAGCAGTATAGCAGGTATTTTGATTGGTGTATTTATATTTATTGGACTCTTTGGCTATGGTGCCATTCTGATGCGTAGTGTAATAGAGGAAAAGACATCTCGGATTGTAGAAATTATCACTTCCTCGGTAAAGCCTATTGAGTTAATGATGGGTAAGTTACTCGGAGTGTGTTTAGTGGCACTAACCCAGTTTGGCCTTTGGATTGCTACCTATGCCGGTATTTCAATATTAGCAGCTCCCGTTGCACAATTTTTTATTAGTCAACGAATGAAAAATATACCCACTGAAATGCTAAATCCCGGCATTGAAAACACTCAAATGGATCTAAGTTTTTTAGAGCAATTCACAATTAATCCCGTTTTTTTGCTCTACTTTTTTGTGTTCTTTATTCTAGGATTTTTGATGTACAGTTCCATCTTTGCAGCCATTGGTGCCGCTGTTGACTCCGAACAGGACTCTCAACAGTTTATGACCCCCGTGATGCTTCCCATACTCATTGGTTATATGCTAAACTTCCGTATTGCTGAAGTACCGGATTCTACCTTTGCCACTATTGCATCCCTATTTCCACTTACATCACCGATAAACATGATGACTCGATTACTGGTATCCAACGTGCCATTTTGGGAAGTGCTACTCTCCATTTTATTGCTCATGGCATCTGTTGTAGGAATGATGTTGTTAGGAGCTAGAATTTACCGGACAGGTATATTAATGTATGGCAAAAAACCCAGCTTTAAAGAAATTTTTAAATGGATTAGGCAGTCTTAAGGTTTCGATGGTACTCAAAGAGTTTTTTTAACTCTGGATGCAAGTAAGGATTTGTAGAATATCCATTACCTGAGTGGATGGTTTCTACCCCATTCACATCACTAAACACACCACCTGCTTCTTTAACAACTGGTAAAAGGGCTGCGGCATCCCACAAGTTTAATACAGGGTCAAACATAATATCGGCCCTGCCAATTGCCACCATCATATGACCATACGCGTCACCCCAAGTTCTATGCAATTTTGTTTTTTGCATTAAATCTTGGAATTCTTCTTCTTTACCAACATCCTGGAATCTTTTAATTTCAGTAACCAGTAATGTGGCCTCACTCATCTCCTTGGTTTCTCTAACGCTACAGGGTTTCCCATTGAAATAAGCTCCCATACCAATACCTGCTACACAGCATTCATCCAAAGCCGGAGCATTAATTACACCGACCATCGGCTCCTTATTAATCATGATACCAATTAAGGTGGTATAAAAAGGTACGCCATGTATAAATGACTTGGTTCCATCTATAGGATCCAATACCCACTGAACCTCGGCCTCAGGTCTTGTGATCCCGTACTCTTCTCCTATAATACCATGGGTTGGAAAACGTTTTTCAATTTCATTTCTAATGATCATTTCGGTTTCTCTATCCGCAATGGTTACCGGAGAATCGTCAGCCTTAGAAATGACCTCAAAATCTTTTTTGAAATACTTTAATGTATGAGCTCCGCCTATTTTGGCAATATCTTCTGCTGCTTGTACAAGGGTTTTTAAATCTGTCATTTCTTATGGTATTGTTTTACTTTTTTGAGTGCTAAAGCGTAGCTAACCGTGAATATGTACGTTCATTCACTACATAATAATACACCAATTTTCAGAGTAATGTCACCTGACTTTCCTAAATTCTTTAGCGGTAAAAAAATTCTCTTAAGGTGTATACTCACCCTATTCAGCGTTTTACCAAGTACAATAGTCCCAATCATGAACCGAGGATGTACCTAGAATTTTCAGTTCTACCTTTTTGGCCGTCATGGCTGACCACTGTTATGCTAGTATAGATGGGGTCCACTTGGACAGGGTTAAGAGTGTTATAATGAGCTTCATTTTTTTTCTGGTTAGTTTATTAATTATTGAAAGCCATATGGTTATCAGATAGTACTCTTGTTATTACAAGTGCATGATATGGGCCTAATATGTAGTTTGTATGAAGAGCAAAAACTTATTTTTAAAACGTGAATTTATTGGTTTCACCCAATCCTGAAATTGTCTAAACTTCATACATGTATTCATCACTCACCACACATGCTCAAGAATTAGAGCATCGCTATCACTTACAAGTATACAATAGACTACCCATCACCATCCAAAGAGCGCAAGGAGCTCTCATTTGGGATGAAATGGGAAAGGAATACATCGATTTACTTGCAGGTATTGCGGTTAACAACGTAGGTCATGCTCACCCACGCTTGGTTAAGGCCATACAAAAAGCCGCTGCAGAACCTCTGCATCTCTCCAACTTTTATTACACAGTTTCACAGTCTCAGCTTGCAGAAAAACTAGCCGAATCGACTGGTTTAGATCGGGTGTTTTTTTGTAATTCGGGAGCAGAAACTATGGAGTCCTGCATTAAATTAGCTCGAAAATGGGGGGTTAAACATGACAAAAAGGGAGATATCATATCGCTGAGCAACGGCTTTCACGGACGAACCATGAGTACCATCACCATGAGTTCTCTCAAATATCAAAAGGGATACGATCCCCTCCCTTCAGGATTCACTCAAGC
>JAYPDB010000082.1:0-9611 GCA_038125045.1 Bacteroidota bacterium | reverse complement strand
GATGGATATATGATTGCTAATATGGCTGCAGGTGATGGGAGCATTGAGAATGCCGAAAACATCAACATCAAACTCACCTATCATGTAGAATTCAAGCAAACGGGCACCCATTATATGTGGGCACGGGTGCATTTCTTGGATGGCAAAAACGATTCGTTTTTTTACGGGTTGAATGGACAAGTGCTCGGCCCTATTATGGGTAGCCCTTACGGTCAATGGCGCTGGGAACGTACCGAAGTAAATTTAGAGATCGATAGTGTGGGGATTTACGCGGTTGATTTTTTTGGGCGAGAACCCAACTCATTGTTGGATCATATTTTTATTACCCCTGATGCTTCTTTTGATCCCCTACAAAACGGCCAGACCAATGATTTAACCACCATATTTGTGTCCCCAGAAGGCGATGATTCCAATAGTGGGACCATTGACGCTCCTTTAGCGAGCATTCAAAAAGCACAAAGCATGGCGACCCCAGGCGATACGGTTTACATTAGAGGAGGGACCTATCAGCCTACAGAAGATGATTTGTCGAATATTAGTGGCATTTTTGCTTCCGTCACTTATTTAAATAAAAGTGGGGTTGAAGGTGCGCGAATTAACTATTGGGCCTATCCGGGGGAACAACCGGTATTCGATTTTTCCCTAGTTAAACCCGCCGAAAAACGAGTGGTTGGTATCTATGTGACGGGTTCATACATCCACCTGAAGGGACTAGAACTCACCGGAATACAAACCACCATTAAAACACATACCGAATCCTACGCTGTTCGTAGCGAGGGAAGCCATAATATTTATGAGCTCTTACGTTTACACGATAATGTAGGCACGGGTATGCGACATTTTAGAGGCGGGCATAACTTGTTTTTGAATATTGATGCCTATCGAAATTGGGATAATGTTTCGCAAGCAGGTTTAGGATCTAATAACGATGGTATTGGGGTGCATCCTTCGGAAGGTAGTGAAGGTAATATCATTAGAGGATGCCGAGTCTGGTTTAATAGCGATGATGGAATCGATATTATTAGGGCGGGAGCTGCCATTACGATAGAAAACAGTTGGGCCTTTTACAATGGGTATTCCCCTCAATTTAGGAGTTTAGGTGATGGGACAGGGTTTAAAGCAGGTGGTCATGCCTATGATGCGGAAGATCGATTGCCAGAAGTGATTCCCACTCATACCATCAAGTTTTCCATTGCTGCTCGCAATAAAGCGAATGGATTTTATGCGAATCATCATTTGGCAGGGAACAACTGGTACAATAACACAGCCTATCAAAACACCATTAACTACAACTTTTTGAACCGACCAAGCCGGGAGGATCATTCCAATATAGATACCGATGGGTATGATCATGTGATAGCCAATAACCTAAGTCATTTTGGTGCTGTGGGATCAATCCATGTTGCCAACCTTGATACCAGCTTGAACGAGGTGACTACGAATTCGTGGGAGATAATCAGTACCCTATCGAACGATGATTTCGAAAGTTTTGATATCTCTCTTTTAATATCGCCTAGAAAAGAGGATGGTAGTTTACCGGATGTAGCATTCATGCGACCTACCGAACAAAGCCGGGTAGTAAATGCAGGAACGGATATTGGTTTTGCTTACCAGAGTAGTGCCCCTGATCTTGGAGCAATTGAAACCAACTACACTACCCAAGTATCCAATGAAACGGAGGCTGAAAATCCCTATAAGTTTAAACTACATAATAATTACCCGAATCCTTTCAACCCGAGTACTCAAATTAGTTATGAACTGTCTCGCAGCGGGTTTGTTTCATTGAAAGTCTATACGGTTTCTGGTAAAGAAGTAGCCGAACTGGTAAACGAACATCAATCTAGAGGGGGGCACATTGTTACCTTTCATACCAGTAGCTTGCCGAGTGGAGTGTATTTTTACCGATTGAAAGTGGATGCCGATTCGGTGGTCAAGAAAATGGTATTGCTTAAATAATAAAACTAGCAACCATACAATATAACCGTATTAATGGTCTAGATTTGATAATAAGCCCTCTAGATCGAGTGCCTTATTAACCATTTCAATACTTCCATCATCCGTGATAACCCATTGATCACGGGGACGATCACAATACAACTCGACGCCATTTTGATCGGGGTCTTCGAGATAAATAGCTTCCGAAACCCCATGATCACTTGCTCCAATTAGGGGGTACTTAGCGTCGATGAGCCTTTTTAGGATGTGAGCGAGTTCTTTACGACTAGGGTACAAAAAGGCCACGTGATACATTCCTGCTCGATTCCGAGGCGATGGAGCTTGCCCTTCGCTATGCCATGTGTTCAGGCCTATATGATGGTGATAACCACCCGCGGATAAAAACACGGCTTTATCACCATACCATGCTGTTACCTGGAAGCCTAATAAATCTCGGTAAAAACCCAAGGATCGGTGAATATCGGAGACTTTAAGATGTATGTGTCCGACTTGGGTGGCCTCAGGGGCTTGGTATGTGGTAGACATAGGACAGGGGTATGGTTTAGCAGGAGCGTCATGAGTCATGAACTTTAATCTGCTAAAAAGTACTAAAAAACCAAGGGAAACAGTAGGCTTACAATGGCCGCCCAAACGCCATAAACGGGCAAATAAACCCCCATGGCATGAAAGACGGTTGATAGCTCTGCTTTGGATTGAATAACTCCAATGATTCGATATCCAAAGTAACCAAGATGGCTGAGCATGAGCAGGTTCAACCCGAAAAGAGCCAGTCGATTTGCCGAGATTCCAAATTCAAATAGCCGTACTCCAATGGCGCTTAAGGCCAGTAGGTTGTTGATGATGGCTATGGCCGCTAGACCAAAGAGTAGGTACAGTTGAAAGGTACTGTTCTCCTCGTTTTTGAAGGAAAACAGAATAAGCGCCATCACGGCTAATAATACCATATTAAAAATTAGTAGTAGATCACGATCATCAAAAATAGTTTCTGGGGCCTGAGGCAGCATAATTGAAAAAATGAGTAAGAGCAAAAAGGCTGGCGGCGTGAAAAGTTTGGCAATAATTGGGGATATCTTGCTGGTTACGTCCCGGTTATTGTGCACCAGATACAAAGCCACGACGGGAATTGCTCCCAAACCCCAAATGGCAATTTTTTCAAAATAGATGTCCTCGATTCGATAACCAATAAGTTCAAATAGTGCGATGGTGATGGCCGAAAAAAGCAGCAAACTCAAGCCTAATAGTCCCCCCATAATGACCACCTCACCGTTGAACCGTATGAAATCGATTCGCTTGGTACTAATCTTCCAGTCTTCGCCTAGGTAAGCTCTTGCAAAGACAAACCAGACCAGTATGGGGATATGAAAGCATGTCAGTACGAGAGCTGAGTCGTCTAGGGTGCCCGGCAATAGGTTACTATAAAGCACCAAAGATCCGGCAACCGATAATAGTGACCAGTGGATCCTGGTCGCTAGTTTAGACACAAATAAGGAATAGCCTAAAAGGGCGGGCAGGAGAATGGACCCTATATTCCTAGGGAAAAATGCATCCTCATCAATGCCAAACATCATGGGGATTTTAAGTATGAGCCCGGTGAGTAAGGCAAGGCCAATAACCACCCATATTTCCTTTGGACTGCCCCATGAAATTTTTCGGGTTGAAGGAGAATCTAGCTGGTTATTGCGAATGGATTCATTTGATTGTGCATGTTCTGTCATGGTAAAATGCGCCTTGATTTGGTTAGAAGATAGTTGAGAATGAATAACGAACTATATCGATAAAAAGTACTTTGTATTTAAAAGTTAATAAAGCTGATCGATAGATTCAATATAGGACAGAAGATTTTTAAAGCGGATTTTAGCAACTAATGTAGATACTTTTTACTCAAGTTTATCTACATTCTAAGATCAATTAATGATTCGTTCATAACCATTCGAAGCATGATCGAACCTGAGGTTGACTCTTACTTTAAATGATCACGTTACATACAGTCCAATGAAAGTTATTTCTTCTCTATTCGTATTGCTTGTTAGTTTTTTCCCAATGACCATGGTATATGCCCAGGTGAATCCCGAATGGCTACGTTACCCGATGGTGTCTCCTGATGGAAACCAAATAGCCTTTGTATATAAAGGAGATATTTATACCGTTGGAGTAGACGGAGGAGAGGCTCAAAGGCTTACGTTTAGACCCGAAATGGATCTGCAACCTGTGTGGAGTCCTGATGGGTTGAGCATTGCGTTTGCCTCAGAAAGGCATGGAAACTTCGATGTATTCATCATGGACGCCCGTGGAGGAGAGGCCACTCGCCTGACGTATCATTCCAACAGTGAAATCCCCTTGAGCTTTTCTGCGGATGGGGAGCTTATTTATTTTGATGCGCATCGTCAGGATGCGGTGACTAATCGTGAATATCCCACCTCCTCACATACCGAATTATATGCCGTGCCATTGGGCGGAGGCGGAGTTTCTCAGGTATTCAGTCTTCCAGTGAAGGGGATGAGCGTGAATTCCGACAACTCAGGTTTTCTGTATGAAGATATGCCCGGCAGAGAAGATCCATGGCGTAAACATCATCGTTCGGCGGTTACCCACGACATTTGGTGGTATAATCAGAAAGAAGCAACGCATTCCCAATTGACTGATTTTGAAGGGGAAGATCGTAATCCAGTCTGGGCAAATGGAGAAGAGGCTTTTTATTTTTTGAGTGAGCGCTCGGGTACTTTTAATGTGTTCAAACAGAATGTAAAAACCTCAGATGTAGAGCAGTTAACGGATTTTGGACCTCATCCAGTCCGATTTTTAAGTGCGGGAGGCAATGTCTTAGTTTTTGGATATCACGGCCAAATTTACGTGATGAAAAATGAGGAGCAAGCCAATCCCATAAGCATTACGATTCGTACACAAGAGGTAAGTTCATCTCTTGAGCGGCTCGATATCAATGGCGGGGTTTCGGAAATGGCCATTAGTCCCAATGGCAAAGAAATGGCCTTTATTGCTCGTGGTGAAGTGTTTGTTACCTCGCTAGATGGATCAATGACCAAACGAATCACCTCTACTGCAGAAAATGAGCGTTTTGTAGGCTTTGGGCCAGAAGGAAAGAGCGTGGTTTATGCGAGTGAGCGAAACGGAAAGTGGTCCATATTTCAAGCTAAAATAGTGCGTGAGGAAGAACCTTTCTTTTTTGCGGCTACCTTAGTTTCCGAGGAGGCCTTAGTGAGTAATGAGAAGGATAATTACTTACCCCAATTTTCACCTGATGGTAAGAAACTAGCCTTTGTTGAAGATCGTCGCACGCTTAAATTACGTGACCTTGAAAGTGGTAAAGAAACTGTGCTATTAGATGATTCTAAGTTATTTCATATGAGTGATGGTGATAAATATTTTTCTTGGAGCCCTGATAGCCAATGGTTACTGGTAGAATTTGATCGATCACTCAATAACGCCGATGTGCATTTGTTAGATGCAAGCGGAGTTCAACCCGCAAAGATTCTTGTTAATAGTGGCTACTACGATCGTAGTCCGAAATGGGCTAATGAGGGGAAACAAATGATTTGGTTTTCGAATCGAAATGGACTTAAGAGCTATGCGACGAGCGGTAGTACCGAATACGATGTCTATAGCATGTTTTTTACCCAAGAAGGGTGGGATGAATATCAATTGAGCGAAGAGGAATTTAAACTTCAACAAGCTATTGAAGAAGCTCAAAAAGCATCCAAGGATGGTGAAAAAGATAAGGCTAAAGAAAAAGATGGAGACGATGGTAAGGATGAGAAAGTAGAGTTGCTTTCATTTGATTGGGACGATGTTGAAGACCGCGTGTCACGATTGACCATACATTCTTCTCGTTTAAGTGATGCGGTATTGAATAAAGAGGGAACCAAACTCTATTACCTCACGCGATTTGACGGGGGTTATGATCTTTGGAGTACCGATCTGAGGACCCGGGATACTAAAGTCGCCATAAGCTTAGGGGGAAGTTCGGGTCAACTCATGTGGGATGCTTCTCATGAGAATCTCTATCTGTTAAGTGGCGGTCGTGTCTCCAAATTAGAGCCTGAAAAAGGATCAAAAAAATCGATCTCAATTGCTTCTGAAGCGATAATTGATGCCGATAAAGAGCGTTTGGCTATGTTCGACCATATTGCGTTACGCACCAGTAAAATATTTTATGAACCCACCTTCCACGGAATAGATTGGGAAGCGATGGTTCGAGATTATCGACCTAAAGTTGCTCATTTAGGCCATGATTTTGAGTTTGCCGAACTAATAAGCGAATTGGTTGGTGAATTGAATGTATCTCATGCCGGTGGGCGCTATCGTGGAGCTCGGGGTGGTGATGAGACGGCCTCTTTGGGAATATTCATTGATTACAATCATAGGGAAGATGGGTTGAAGGTTGCTGAAATTATATCCGGAGGCCCTCTAGATAAAGCTCATCTAGAAATTTCAGAAGGTGATATCATTACCCATATTGATGGTGAATTGGTGAGCAAAAACAAAGATTGGGCGTATTACTTGAATCAGAAAACCAATAAACGGGTGCTACTTAATTTGACCGATGCCAAAGGGAAAAATACGCGTGAGATGGTGGTACAACCCGTATCGTTAGGAAGCTTGAATGGGCTCTTGTACACTCGTTTTGTGGATATGAATGAAGCAGAGGTACTTCGCCGTAGTAATGGTCGCTTAGGCTACGTTCACATTCCCGGGATGGGTGATCGACAGTTCCGTGAAGTGTTTGATAGCATGTTGGGTAAGCATTTCGACAAAGAGGCCATTGTTGTAGATGCCAGAAATAACGGGGGAGGAGACCTTGTTGCTGATTTAGAAATGTTTTTCACGGGCACGCGGTTTTTGACCTATGCTACCGAGCAAATGGTGGTGGGAGGGGAGCCGACTTCGCGTTGGACTAAGCCTATAATTGGTTTATTTAACGAAGACATGTATAGCGATGGGCATTGCTATGCGAGCGCCTTTTCTGATTTGGACCTTGGAACTATGGTAGGTACCCCGGTGCCAGGAACCTGTAGCTTTGCAGGATGGGAGGGGCTGCCGAACGGAAGCGTTTGGGGAGTGGTGCCGGTGAGCGCAAAAAACAAGGCAGGAGAGTGGTTAGAAAATAATCAGACCATGCCAGATATCATGATTAGAAATCATCCTGGAGTGGTTGATTTTGGACGCGATGAACAGCTAGAAGCAGCTGTAAAGCAAATGCTTAAGGAGTTAGGGCAACAGTAGTTTGTGAACTTCCGACATGAGATACCACATCTCACTAGCAATTTGTAGACAGCGTTCATCGTAGGTTTGTCTTTCCAAATCGGTCTTATCGGAAATTTTCGGATCCTCATAGGGTAGAGAATGCCTTGCAACGGCGCCAACAACAATGGGGCAGTTTTCATCGGCATCCGAGCAAGTCATTATTGCTCTAAAATCCTGCCGTGGGTTGGGAGGACTATCGTACGTTTTAGAAAAACAGGGTATGGCATCCACATCCTCTGCGTAACTAACCAAATACACAGGGTTGTATTCCACAGAATGCGATTGGAGGCGTATACGACATCCGGCTCTTTGGAGGGTAGCTACGGTATTATGGTGCATAGCAGTTGTTTCAGTACCCCCTGAAAAACTATGGATGGTATTGAGTTGAAAGTGACTACTCATAATTTTTGCCCAAATATGAGCAAGATGACTCCTTCTAGAGTTATGAGTGCAAACAAAAATTAGTTGAGATTCCTGATGACGGTTGAGGTCTTCAACGATTTCTACTGCAAGTTTGTGGAGTCGTTCTTTTCGTTCTTGGCCTATACTAGCAGCATGTTTGGCGGCGAGTAGTAGATATGTTTTTAAGGTGGGATACATGAAATGGGTGCTTGAAAAGGTGTTGTTTTAGTAATGAGGTAATGTGTCTTTTGGAGTAGGCGAATTTTGAAGTGTACCTCACCAAGGTTTATACATTTACTGAATTATCTACGATATTTATTTCACATTTAAAGTATTTCTAGAGCATTTTTTTGTTTATAATTATATGCATAAACATAAATATGGTTAATAACTTTTATAGTTTAAATCTTATTAGTTCTCAATAATCTAGTTACCCTTAGGTAAAGAATTAAAATAGTAGTAGATGTATAATTGTATGGGTTTGAGTAAAAATGTACGTCTTGTATGCGTACTTATGATCGCTAGTCTATCGATAATTGCAACAGAAGCATATTCTCAAAAAATTACACTTGGTTTTGACGACGGTTTTATTGGTGTTCAAAATGGTAATGGTGCCGATAATGCTACAAATACAAGTACCTTAGGAATAACTTCTTTTCAGTTTTATCAAGTTAGTACCTCTGGTAACTTTACGGCACAAGGAAATGATATACCTGGGGTGGTTACCTTCTTAGATAATAACAATGACCGTTATAATATCGAAGGATTTATTCAATATCGAATTTCACAGGGGTCAACATTACAAGCATTTGGATTTAATCCTACAAACTCAAGCCCTATAACAATCTCCACAACTAGTGGTAATTACATAATTAATGGCCAAGGCGAAGGAACTCCCAGTACCATAGGTTTAATAGCCAATGATCAGACGTTAACACTTAATAATAGTAACATTAAAGGGAATGCTGCTACGAGTTCACTCTTAACAGAATTGAATACCTATCTAACTGACCAACCAAAATTTTCAATAGTGGATGTATCGGTCAATGAAAGTGTTGGAACTGCAACTATATCTGTAGCAATATCAGCGAGTGTATCGACTTCAACCTATGTAGACTATTCTACCTCTGATAGTACTGCAATAGCGGGGGCTGATTATACTGCAACCAGCGGAACTTTAACATTTCCAGCAAATTCAACAACTGCCCAAACTATATCACTGCCCATTACTGATGATTCAGCATATGAGTCTAATGAGTACATCAAAATAATATTGTCGAATCCTTCAGGCGCAAGTATTACGGATGATCTAGGCGTTGTGACTATCTCTGATAATGAGAGTGCCCCGGTTTTAGATAATGCTACTACAAGTATTGCTGAGAATAGTACTAATGGAACTACAGTTATTGACTTAGATGCTACCGATAGTGACGGAGACGTATTGTCATATAGTATAACAGCAGGTAATGCTGACGCTATTTTTGCTATTAATTCAGCTACTGGCGTGGTTACTGTAATTGACAATTCAAACTTAGATTACGAGACAACGAACCAGTATGTTTTAACAATTTTAGTGTCCGATGGAACTGGAGGTACTGATACAGCTAATTTAACCATAAATGTGACGGATGTGGATGAGGATGGTCCGGTGATCACGGGTCCCTCGGGTGGAGCGGGCTCGGCGAGTAGTGCCAAGAGTATCGCGGAGAATACGACCCCGGTGCACACGTTTACCGCCGATGAGAGTGTGACCTGGAGTTTGAATGGTGGGGTAGATGCGGGCTTGTTTAGCATTGATTCTTCGACGGGTGCGTTGAGTTTTAGCAGTGCCCCTGATTATGAGAATCCGGGCGATGCGAATACCGATAATGATTATGTGGTGGTGGTTCGAGCGACCGATGCTACGAGTAATACGGCGGATCAGACGGTGACGGTGACCGTGACGGATGTGGATGAGGATGGTCCGGTGATCACGGGTCCCTCGGGTGGAGCGG
>JAYPDB010000081.1:0-9745 GCA_038125045.1 Bacteroidota bacterium | reverse complement strand
ATTTAGAACAAGAACATGAGAATTTTCATTACCTCAAGATGATATCTCGTGAAGATCGTCGAGCCGATGGGTCTAAAAAATATGTTCAAACGGCTATTGAAGACTACGATGAGTTACTCTCTCCAATCCTAGCTTCCGACAATACCTTAGTATACTTGTGTGGAATGAAGGGCATGCAAACAGGGATTTATGAGCAGTTAGCCAAAAAAGGCTATACCGATTATTTGACTGCCAAAGGAGAAGCTGCTCAGAAAGACCCAAATGAATGGACTTGGGAAGATCTAAAGACTTCCATTAAGCCCTCGGACAGAACCTTCGAAGAAGTCTATTAATCGTTGTAAGATTCTGAATTTAGGATGTACTCACCCCTCCGGAAACAATAAGACGCATGGCTTGGGCTGGATCCATAGAAAGTGGCGACACTCTATCTGGTTCAACCAGAAAAAGATTTCCCGAAAAATTATACGAATGAGGGCAATAGACGGCGGTAAGCTGGCGCTCTTTGGTAGTGAAATCTTCCTGAGTAATAAAGCCAATGCGATAGGGACCGTCGGCGGATAGCTGCACCAATACAGGGCGATTAAATTTTTTCTTCTCACCCACAAAAGCTTCGGTTAAATCTTTAAGAGATTGGTATATGATACTCACAAGGGGTGTTTTGGTGAGGATTTTTTCTATAAAGTGAACGATGGGCTTCGTCAAAGCAACTGAAAATACCAAGCCTATGAGGACTACAATAAAGAAGGATATGAATAGACTTAACCCTGGTATATCCTTCACCATATCTATGGGTATCCATTGGGAGGATAGCATATTTAACCATTCCAGTATGATGCCCGTAACAAAGATGGTCGCGCCTAAAGGAAAAATAATTAAGAGACCTCTAAGGAAATAGGTGATAACTGCTTTCATAATTTTTCTAATGTGATTGGGGGTGTAATCTTACTTGCAATATAATTAATTGCTGGTAGCTTCCACGCGTATTCGAGAATGTGTGTAATAGGTATTTTTTCTATCTTATACGGATAGTGCATCCCTTCTGAAAGCACTATTTTTAGACTTAATTTTCACAACTCATTCGAATGACCAACAAGACTTCTGCTCGTATACGCCAAGATTTTTTAGATTTTTTTGAACAAAAAGGCCATGTGATTGTCTCGAGTTCACCGGTAGTGCCTACCGATGATCCTACGTTATTGTTCACTAATGCTGGTATGAATCAGTTTAAACCCATTTTTTTGGGTGATGAAGATAGTTTACTCGTAGATGGAGCATCCTGGTTGCGAGCGGCAAATACGCAAAAATGTATACGGGTGAGTGGAAAGCATAATGACCTTGAAGAGGTGGGGCATGACACCTACCATCATACACTTTTTGAGATGTTGGGCAACTGGTCGTTTGGGGATTACTTTAAGAAAGAAGCCATAGCTTGGGCTTGGGAGTTGTTGGTAGATAAATGGGGGTTGGATCCCTCACGATTATATGCTACCGTTTTTGGTGGAGATGAACAGGACGGATTACCTGTAGACCAGGAAGCTATAGAGCTATGGAAGACAGAGACTACGATCTCGCATGACCACATCCTGGCTTGTGGAAAGAAAGATAATTTTTGGGAAATGGGAGAGACCGGTCCCTGCGGACCTTGTTCAGAAATACATATCGATTTACGCCCTGATCAGGAACGAAAGAAGCAACCGGGCGCAGAATTAGTGAATCAGGACGACCCAAGAGTGATGGAGATCTGGAATTTGGTCTTTATTCAGTTTAATCGACTCAAAAGTGGTGAATTGCAATCACTACCTGCTAAGCACGTAGATACCGGTATGGGTTTTGAGCGGATTTGTGCTGTTTTGCAATCTAAATCGTCAAATTATGATTCCGATGTCTTCACTCCTTTAATCGATGCCATTAGTGATCGAGCAGGGGTTCGTTACGGAAATGATGACTATGTGGATATAGCGGTTCGTGTAATTGCCGATCATATTAGAGCGGTTGCATTTAGTATTGCAGATGGAGCGTCACCAGGTAACGATGGGCGAGGGTATGTGGTGCGAAGAATTTTGCGTCGTGCCATTCGTTATGCTTGGGACCGTTTACACATCAAAGAACCCTTCCTTTTCGATTTGGTTGAGGTGTTGGGACAGCAGTTTCAAGAGGTGTTTCCCGAGTTAATGGCGCAGCAAGCCTATGTGGAAAAGGTGATTCAGTCCGAAGAAAAAAGCTTTATTCGGACCCTTGGTCAAGGGATTGAACTCTTTCATGAAATGACCAAGAACGTGGAGACGCTATCGGGTGAAAATGCATTTAAATTACATGATACCTATGGATTTCCAATCGATTTAACTCAGTTGATGGCTCGGGAAAAAGGCTTAGATGTAGATGAAGATGGGTTTGAAGCGCTTATGAAGGAGCAGAAAGAGCGAGCGCGGGCTGCTGGATCATTTTCTGTGGACCATGGCGACAAGCAAGAGTGGGTATGGGTTAAGGGTGCTGCAAGTACCTCTGAATTCATTGGGTATGACCAACTGGAATCAGAGTCGCAGATCTTAGCATACCGCGAGGATCAAGAAGGTGTTCAGGTACTGTTGAATAAAACTCCATTTTACGCTGAAAGTGGTGGTCAGGTGAGTGATCGTGGGGTGTTGATTCAGGACGATGTTGAATTTGAGGTGAAGGGGGTTCAGAAAATACCACAAGGGTCTGTACATTCACTCAACCAACTGCCCGAGTTAAATAAACAAATAGTGGCTCAAGTAGATTCATCGACACGAGCAGCCACCTGTTCCAATCATACGGCCACTCATTTATTACAAGCGGCGCTTTCTCAGGTTCTGGGTTCGCATGTTGCTCAAAAAGGTTCTCTGGTGAACGATCATCATCTACGTTTTGACTTTACGCATTTTGAAGCGATGAGCCCAAAAGAAATTCAACAAGTTGAACGCATGGTTAATGAAAAGATACGTCAAAACATCGCACTGGATGAGCTGCGTGATTGTCCTATCGATGAAGCAAGGAATTTGGGCGCTAGAATGCTTTTTGGTGAGAAATATGGCGAACGTGTACGAGTGGTTAGTTTTGATCGCTCTTTTTCTATGGAGCTTTGTGGTGGTACACATGTGTCCAACACCGGTAAGATCGGTTTTTTTAAGATAGTCCATGAAAGTTCCGTCGCCGCAGGCATTCGGCGTATAGAGGCTTTGACGGGTATAGCAGCAGAAGAGTGGGTAGACCAGCAGCAGAAGTTGGTGGAACAGGTTGGATCTGTGCTGGGTCAGGGCGATCACATTGTAGAACATTTAGAGCGGCTTCAAAAAGAAAAAAAGCAGTTAGAAAAGCAGCTTGAGCATGTGATTGCGTTACAAGCCGACAGAGAATTAGATCGCCTCATAGCAAGTGCTGAAACATTAGAAAATGATGTAAAGTGGGTTTTTGGAGCTCTTAATGAGTATCAGATAGATACACTTAAAGATATGGGCTACAAAATTTTAAATAAGTTACCTTATAGAACTGTCACAACGCTCTTTTCTCACGATAGCTCTACAGATAAGGTGTATATCATGGCGGCAGTGAGCCCAGACTTAATTGCTAAAGGGTTAAAAGCAGGTAGTTTGGTAGGTCAGTTAGGTAAGGTAGTAGGCGGCGGCGGTGGAGGTCAGCCAAGTTTAGCAACAGCTGGAGGCTCTAAACCTGAAGAGATACAGCATGCGCTTGGGGTCGCAAAACAAGTGATTGAAGATTATTCCTAAGCTTGCAATTCCAATATGTAATTGTTCCACATTCTAATGTGAAAATTAGGTATATTACTACACTATCAAATTTATTGAACATCTACCCACGACCGTAAAACCAAAAAGCATGGCTAAGAAAGCAAAATCAGATATCTATTTTGCCCCTACGGGAATGCAAAGCCCGGAAAAAGGAGGGGTTCAAAAAGGGGTTGATCTACCACCAGCAACAAAGAAAAAACACAAAAGCTTAGGATTATCCAATGATCAGCTTGCTGATATGTACGCTCAAATGTATTTACAAAGACGATTTGAGGAGCGAGCCATGCAGCAGTATCAGAAAGGTAAGTTTGGAGGCTTTCTTCATCTCTACATAGGTCAAGAGGCTGTATCAACAGGTACGGTATTTGCGCTACAAAACAATGACGATATCATTACAGCCTATCGTGATCATGGTTGGGGACTGTGTCGCGGTATTAGTGCAAAATCTGGCATGGCCGAATTATTCGGAAAGGCAACAGGATGTTCCAAAGGTAAAGGTGGTTCCATGCACTTTGCCAATGTTAAAGAGCATTTTTGGGGAGGTTATGGCATCGTTGGTGGTCATATCCCCATTGCAAGTGGACTGGCTTTTGCAAACAAATATCAAGCCAATGGTCGCATATCTACCTGTTTCTTTGGAGATGGTGCGGTGGATCAGGGTTCCCTTCATGAAACCTTAAATCTGGCTCAATTATGGAAATTACCCGCCATTTTTGTGGTTGAAAATAATGGATACTCCATGGGAACTGCCGCCAAGCGGCATACCGTTGCTGAGATTGTAGACCGAGCTAAGGGTTATGGAATGAAGAGTGCGGTCATTAACGGAATGGATGTATTCTCGGTCTATGAAAAAATGAAAGAAATTGCGGATGATGTCCGTGAGAATTCGGAACCATGGTTTGTAGAGATTCGCACCTACCGGTATCGAGGTCATTCGATGTCGGATCCTCAGAAATATCGTACCAAGGAAGAGCTTGAAGAGTTTCAGAGTATAGATCCTATTGAGCGATTGAAAGCCTACATACTAAAAGAGGGTATCCGTAGTGAAGCCGAGTTAAAAGCGGTTGAAGATGACATAGAACAAGAAGTTTTAGACGCCGTCACCTTTGCTGATGAATCGCCATTTCCAGAAGATTCAGAGCTATATGAGGACATGTTTGTTGAAGATAACCCATATTTCCACGTGTAAATTAGACTATCATGGCAGTATTACAATTTAGAGAAGCTATAAAGCACGCAATTGATGAAGAAATGTCTAGAGATGAACTTGTTTTCATCATGGGTGAAGAAGTTGCAGAATACAACGGTGCGTACAAAGTTACCGAAGGATTACTGGATAGATATGGGTATAAACGAGTGATTGATACTCCCATTTCAGAGTTGGGTTTTGCAGGATTGGGTGTGGGTGCTGCCATGAACGGCCTGCGTCCTATTGTTGAATTCATGACCTTCAACTTTGCGGTACTCGCTGCAGATCAGATTATTAATCATGCGACCAAAGTTAAATACATGACGGGCGGTCAGGCTGATTGTCCGGTGGTTTTTCGTGGTCCAAACGCATCGGCAGGTCAATTAGGAGCTACCCATTCGGTTGCTTATGATTCGATGTACGCACAATTCCCAGGTCTTAAAGTCATTTACGTATCCGAACCCAATGATGCCAAAGGGTTGATGAAATCTGCTATTCGTGACGATAACCCCGTTCTTTTTATGGAATCAGAACAAATGTACGGGTTGAAGGGAGAGGTATCCGACGAACAAGATTTTATTATTCCTATTGGTAAAGGTAAAATTAAGCGTGAAGGCTCAGATGTAACCTTGGTGGCTCATGGTAAAATGTATCATATTGCGGTTAAAGCAGTTGAAGAGTTGGCTAAGGATGGCATTGAGTGTGAGATTATTGATCCTAGAACGGTAAAACCCTTGGATGTTGAACTTATTTTAAATTCCGTCAAAAAAACCAACCGATGTATTGTAGTGGATGAAGCACACCCATTCGCTGGTTTTGCGGCGGAAGTAGGGTTCTTAATTCAGAGGGAAGCTTTTGATTACTTAGATGCCCCAGTACAGCGTGTCACATTGCCCGATGTAAATGCTCCCTTTTCTAAATCACTTTTTGATCTTTGGTTGCCAGGAACAAAACAAATTATAGACGCGGTAAAACAAGTTACCTACAAATAATAACTTTGCTAACAACTAAGCTATGGCCATTAAAATTGAAATGCCGAAACTCAGCGATACCATGGAAGAAGGGGTTATCGCTAAATGGAATGTGAAAGAAGGTGACACCGTTTCTGCTGGTGATATCATTGCAGAGGTAGAAACCGATAAAGCTACAATGGATGTAGAGGTTTTTGATGCTGGTACTGTTTTAAAAATTGTACCTGGAGAAGGAGACGCTGTTCCTTTGGGTGGGCTAATTGCTGTCATTGGTGATGCCGGAGAGGATATCTCCGCACTTTTAGATGAGGATACTGGATCAACCCCTGATGCCTCAGCTTATGTTGAAGAAGTCGAGAAACCTGCAAGTACGGCTTCAACTGATAGCAGCACTTCAGCGGTCTCTAACCATACTGCTTCACAAGATGGCAGAGTAAAAGCGAGTCCTCTAGCTAAAAAAATTGCACAGGAAAAAGGAATAGACCTTCACGCCCTTGCAGGCTCAGGTCCTGAAGGAAGAATCGTGAAGAAGGATGTTGAAGGGTTTACTGATACGGCTACATCACTTACCAGACCTGGATCTTCTGGTTCAAGTACGGTCTCCGCACCAAGTTTTAGTTCATTAGAATCTAGAGAAGTTAAGGTGTCTCAGATGCGTAAGGTGATTGCTAAGCGACTTTCTGAGAGTAAATTTAGTAATCCACATTTCTATGAAACAATAGATATCGATATGAAAGCAGCGGTAGAAGCCCGTACGCTTTTAAAAGATAAACTAGATGTTAAGGTTAGTTTTAACGATATCGTTGTCAAGGCTTCGGCTATTGCATTAAGCAGACATCAAGCCATTAATAGTTCTTGGATGGGAGATGTAATTGTAGAGCATGGCGATGTTCATATTGCAGTAGCGGTTGCTATTGATGAGGGTTTAATGACCCCAGTGATTCGTCACGTAGACCAAAAAGGACTGTTAGATATTTCAAGTGAAACCCGTGAATTGGCTGGCTTAGCCAGAGACCGCAAACTTACCCCTGAGCAAATGGAGGGAAGTACCTTCACCATAAGTAACTTAGGTATGTTTGGTATAGAAGAGTTCACGGCCATCATAAATCCTCCAAACGCATGTATATTAGCGGTTGGTGCCATTCGTGATGTTCCCGTTATCGAAAATGGTGCTGTCGTTCCTGGAAAGAGAATGAAAGTCACTCTTTCGAGCGATCACCGAATAGTAGATGGGGCCAAAGCAGCTGAGTTTTTAAATACGCTTCGCTCATTGATTGAAAACCCATTATCAATGTTACTATAAGCACTCATTACAAAGTATAAACCCATGCTCAAAGGTGTAATTTTAGCTGGTGGCACTGGTTCTCGGTTATACCCCTTAACTAAGGTCACGAACAAGCATTTGTTACCAGTGGGTAATAAACCGATGATATTCCATCCGATTGATAAATTAAGAGAGATTGGAATCGAGGATATCCTCATTGTAACGGGCACGGAGCATATGGGCGATGTAGTAAATTTGTTGGGTTCAGGGACAGAATATCAATGTAGATTTACCTACAAAGTACAAGATCAGGAAGGAGGAATCGCTCAAGCTTTAGGTTTAGCGGTGAACTTTGCGGGGGATGATCCCATTATCGTGATTCTAGGCGATAATATTTTTGAAGATAATTTACAATCGGCAGCCGACAACTATAGTGGTGAAGGTGCCATGATATTGTTGAAGGATGTACCGGACCCTCAGCGCTATGGAGTGGCCACACTGAATGGAGATCAGGTTACACATATTGAAGAAAAGCCGGAACAACCTAAAACATCCTATGCTGTAACAGGGGTCTATTTCTATGATCGTAAGGTGTTTGAATTCATTCGAACCTTAAAACCTTTGGATAGGGGAGAATTAGAAATAACGGATGTAAACAATCATTATATCGCAACAGGGCAAATGAAAAGTGCTCCCTTAAAAGGCTGGTGGACCGATGCCGGTACCCCTGATTCGTATCGTCTAGCGAATAAATTAGTTATGCAGTAAATGAAAATTGCCATCTCCGGTTCTGAAGGACAACTTGGCTTAGCTTGGCAAGCTTATTTGAGCGGAGATTTAAATGTAAGCAATACCATACCCTCCACAGTTTATCCTGGTTATTTTGAATCCATTATATCGAAGCATGTAGTTACGGGGGAGATTGTTTGGATTCCATTAAATCGCACCCAGTTCGATCTCAGTAAACCAGAACTTGTTGAGAAGGTCTTAGATCGTTACAAACCGGATATTTTAGTTAATACAGCCGCTTATACCAAGGTGGATCAGGCTGAAGAAGAGAAGGCCATAGCTTTAGAAATTAATGCCGAAGGTGTTGCTATATTAGCCAAAGCCTGCAAGAAACGGGGCATAAGACTGATTCATTACTCTACAGATTATGTATTCCCTGGTGAAGTTGAAGATGCGCACTTGTATCCACAAGGGTATCCTGAATCGGCTTCCACAAATCCTATAAACGTCTACGGTGAAACCAAATTAAAGGGTGAGCAAGCCTTACTGAATATAGGTGGTGATTTTTTGATCCTCAGAGTTTCATGGCTCTGTGGTTTTCATGGGAACAATTTTTTAAAGACGATTATACACAGAGCCAACACTCAAGGGCATCTTAAGGTAGTTAATGATCAAATTGGAGTTCCAACTTTTACAGAAGAAGTTGTTAGGCACACCTTAGAATTAATTCAACTGAATATAAAAGGACTATATCATCTGGGTTCAAAAGGAGTGATCAGTTGGTATGATTTTGCTAAACAAATACTCGAATATTCAGAGGTGAATATTCCACTAGAGGCAGTAACAAGTGATGCTTTTCCTACGAAAGCAAAAAGGCCAATGTTTTCAAAATTATCTACATCTAAACTTGAAGAATTAGGAATAGAAGTTAGACCTTGGCAAAATGCTTGTAAACGCGTAGTATCTAGTTTAAAAGATCATTAAAATGAATGTAGTTGATACAGAAATCGCTGATGTTAAGATAATTACTCCCCAAGCATTTGAAGATGACAGGGGGTACTTCAAAGAAACGTACAGAAGTTCATGGTTAGAGCAACTTGGCTGTACTCATGATTTTGTGCAGGACAACATCTCTCGATCCTATCAGAATACTATTAGAGGTTTGCACTATCAAAAAGAGAAGGCGCAAGCTAAGTTGGTACAGTGTATATATGGTAAAATTTTAGACGTTGCCGTAGACCTGAGAAAATCTTCACCTACCTTTGGGCATTATTTTTCTACGATTTTATCCGAGAAAAATCATAAACAATTGTATATTCCTGAGGGTTTTGCTCATGGTTTTTCTGTTTTATCCGATCAAGCCATAGTGCATTACAAATGCTCTAAATATTATGATAAGGCGTCTGAGCGCGGTATCCGCTGGGATGACCCTCTAATCCGAATAGACTGGCAGGTTAGCCGGCCCATTTTATCAACAAAAGATCGAAACTTACCATTATTCTCATCACTTAAAGCTGAAGATATATTTATATGAAACTCATCATCACTGGGGGAGCAGGATTTATAGGTTCAAATCTTATTCTGCATTTAATTGAAAAATATCCAAATTGGACCATATACAATATTGATAAACTGACCTACGCCTCGGATCGTAATTATCTAAATCCGATTAAAAATTCAGAGAGATATCACTTCAAAAAAGTCGATTTAGTCGACCGACTGGCAGTACAAGAAGTTGTTAAAAGTTATCGACCAGATGGAGTTATCCATTTGGCAGCGGAATCTCACGTAGACAATTCAATTTTGGGACCAGAGCCCTTTATCC
>JAYPDB010000080.1:3709-9767 GCA_038125045.1 Bacteroidota bacterium | reverse complement strand
TCACGAACTTATCGAGTCTCCATTTCATGCCATAGAATTTTACTTTGAGGTGGCTTTAAAGGATACGCAGTTACCCAGCGAACCTATAATGCCTCAACTTGGTCATGATCCAGAAAATGACTCGGCCTATTTATTGGATCTTAAATTTTTACATAAAGATGAATTAAACGAACTCGAATGTTCACCTACTTTTTTTGTTGAACGATATTGGCAAATGCCACCCCATAGAACCCATATATTTGACGGGCTGAACTAGAGCGCATCTTTTTCAGTTGTTCAAAAACAACTATTATGTATAGCAATCTTTAATCTATTCACACGTGTAAAGGAATCATTACCTATGAGATATCTATTTTTAAGTTTAGTTTTTTTCGGGTTGAATTGTACCCAGTTCACAGAGCAAAAACTGATTTACAATGCCAACGGGTACACCATTGAATCAGATACCTTACGGCTTTTTGAGGCGCTGCTCATTCAAGATGGTAAAGTCCGTGCTGTGGGTAATGAAGATGAACTTCGTGCACTTGCTACTACTGAAGATATTATAGAAATAGATGCCCAAGGTAATACCTTGCTACCAGGTTTAATAGATGCCCATGGACATGTAATGGGCTTAGGATTTCAGGAACTACAGATAAATTTAGCAGGTATTCGTAGCCTAGAAGAAACACTAGAACAACTCAAAGCCTATGCAGATGCGAATCCTGAATTGGAATGGATCATTGGTAGAGGATGGAACCAAACGCTATGGAAGGAGAATAGGTTTCCAACGGCTGCTGATCTTGATCAAGTGATACCTGATCGCCCTGTTTGGTTAAGTAGGGTAGATGGGCATGCTGGTTGGGCTAATTCTAAAGCCATGCAGTTGGCACAGGTTAGTTCTGATACGCCTGATCCAGAAGGTGGTAAGATTATTAAAGATGAGCGTGGTCGTCCAACAGGGGTGTTTATTGATGCAGCGGAAGGATATGTACAGCAAGTCGTCCCTGAATACACAGCACAAGAGCAAGCTTTAGCACTAGCGGCAGCAAATAATGTTCTCCGTTCGTATGGTGTTACCAGTGTACACGATGCTGGAGTAGGCATTCAGACCTGGGAGTTATATCAAGAATTTGCAAGTCAGGGGAAGTTGGATATTAGAATCTATGGTATGATTTCAGGGGCGGGGTCTACATTTGATGCGCTTTCTGTACAGGGTCCCATAACAGGATTGTACGATGATCTTTTAGCCTTAAGAAGCGTAAAATTATATGCCGATGGTGCATTGGGTAGCCGAGGGGCTGCGTTACTAAGCGACTATCATGACGAACCAGGAAACAAGGGGTTGCTTTTTGTGAGTCAAGATGAAATGAACGCAATGGCAGAAAAAGTAGTATCGAAAGGGTTTCAAGCCAATATTCATGCCATTGGAGACGCAGCGAATCGCCAAGTTCTAGACGCTTTGGCGTATGCCCAAGAACAACATCCAAATCCGGATCAAAGAAATCGAGTAGAACATGCTCAAATTATCGAACTCCAAGATATACCTAGATTCAAAGAACTCAATATCATAGCTAGTATGCAGCCTACTCATGCGACCAGTGATAAAAATATGGCGGAAGATCGAGTGGGCTCTGAGCGCATTAAAGGTGCCTATGCATGGCAAACACTATTAGGTCAGGGAACAGTCGTAGCATCGGGTTCTGATTTTCCAGTAGAATCTGCGAACCCTTTTTTAGGGCTTTATGCAGCTATAACACGTAAAGATATAGAAGGTAATCCGTTAGGTGGATGGTATGCTAATGAAGCAATGACCCGAGAACAGACCTTGCGTTCTTTTACCTTAGATGCGGCATATGCTGGTTTTCAGGAAGATGTATTGGGGAGTTTGGAAGAGGGTAAATGGGCCGATTTCATCATCATAGACAGGGATATCATGCGTGTAGAAGATTCAGAGATATGGCAAACTGAGGTATTGCAGACCTGGGTCGCAGGCGAGCCCGTATTTACTCGTGACGTATCCGACAAATAAGTTCCCAATAGCTTTTTACCATTTACAAATTCTTTCAACCCGAAGGAAACGTAAATAATTTTAAAAGTGTCATTTTTTTACGAACAATAGGCAACAAAATAAGCGTTCCTACGTCTAATTAGAAAAGCTCCGCATCCTTCGACTTTTTAAATAGATGACCTCATTTAACAATTCGGATGTTGGAGCTTTTTCTTTTTATATATAGCCTTATTTTATGCTAATACGCCACTATTAAGGCGATTCACTCACATAATACATTTCATCATCAACAGAGAGCAGCATGGCAGCAACACCATCTACAATGTTACCATTGGGTACCAAAGCGCCCGGATTTGAATTACCTATTGTTACAGGTGGAACCTTAGATCTTGAGGCCTACATCAAATACAGCAAAGGGGTGGTTATTGCATTTATATGTAATCATTGTCCTTATGTAAAGCATATAAATAGACGTTTGGTAGAAATATCCAACATCTATATTAATAAGGGAATACCCTTCATTGCCATCAGTTCAAATGATGCCGATTCCTATCCCGAAGATGGACCTACTGCAATGAAAGTGCATGCAAAGGAAATGGGTTACTCCTTTCCATATGTGTATGATGAGACTCAAGAAGTAGCGAAAGCCTATCAAGCAGCCTGCACTCCCGATTTTTATTTTTTTGATCGAAACAGGTTACTTATCTATCGAGGTCAATTTGATTCTACTCGGCCTAAGATGGATCTTCCAGCAACTGGTCAGGACCTGATCAATGCCATTGAAAGATATTTATCAGGAAAGGAAATTCTCCAGGAACAAGTGCCTAGTATTGGCTGTAATATTAAATGGAAGCCGGGTAATGAACCTAATTATTTCCTATAATAGTAGTAGAACATAGAAGATAGAACATAGATTATTGGTTGAAGTAGAAAGATCAATAAGATCTCATCTAGTTTTATATCATAGATTCACTCTCCATGAACATCCAAGATATCCGAAAAGAGTATACGCAGCATTCACTTGATGAATCAGATGTGGTGCCGAATCCCGTTCAGCAATTTAAACGGTGGTTTGATGAGGCGCTCAACGCCGAAATTTTAGAAGCCAATGCCTTCAATCTAACAACGGTTGATGAGCAGGGCAGGCCACATAGTAGAATTGTTTTGTTGAAAGGCATTACGGAGAATGGTTTTGAGTTTTTTACCAACTATCATTCACATAAGGCTCAAAATATTCAACGACATCCCTGGGTGAGCATGACGTTTTTTTGGCCTGAACTCGAACGGCAGGTCAGAATTGAAGGAAAAGCAGATAGGATATCTGCAGAGCGTTCACAAGAGTATTTCTTTTCTAGACCCCATCAGAGTCAATTAGGTGCCTGGGCTTCCAATCAGAGCGAATGTATAGCCAGTAGAGAGGTTTTAGAAAATCAACTGAAAGAACTCAACAAAAAATACCCTGAAGGCACAAAAATTCCATATCCAGATCATTGGGGTGGGTATGAAATAATACCTACAATGATGGAATTTTGGCAGGGAAGAGCAAGTCGACTTCATGATCGCATTCGATATATACTAGACGATTTATCATGGAACATATCACGACTTTCACCTTAATAAACCCGTATAAGGCTATTAGATGCCAAAGATTAAACATAAACGATTTCAGCAAGTCGCTGAATTTGACCATGTTTTAGAGTGGACTACCTATCCTCACGGTGAAGGATTTTCAAAAGATGTTTGGCGCAATTCCATTTTCAAAAATGACCAACCCATCACGCTTGAGCTAGCCTGTGGGAAAGCCGAATACACCACAGGTTTGGCTGCTATGAACCCTCATTCTAATCATATTGGAGTGGACATTAAAGGAAATCGTTTGTGGGTAGGTGCCCAAAAAGCACTAGATCAGTCGTTATCAAATGCTGCTTTCTTACGCGCTTACATCGGTCATTTAGGATACTATATAGAAGACCATTCTGTTAACAACATATGGATTGTATTCCCAGACCCTCAATTAAAAAAAGATCGCAAAAAATTAACAGCTTCGAGGTTTTTAGATCTTTATCAACGTTTACTTATTCCCGGAGGGAGGGTACATCTTAAAACCGATAGCCCCGAATTGTTTGAGTTTACCTTGGAGCAAATAGTAGAGCATACATTAACTCTTAATTATGTCAGTGATAATATTTACGCTCAAGACACTCCTAATTCGCAAGAGGATGCCTGTCCACAAGGTTTAAGAGACATACAAACCTATTATGAAAAGATGCACTTAAAAAAGGGTAGAATTATCAAGTGCATCAGTTTTTCATTTTAGCATTTAATGCTGTTCATTAGATAATTCGCAGTATTATTTACTACTTATTTAGATAATTACTTGTTGATTGTCTACTAAATGATTATCGTTGTGATAACAAATGCGGTAATATGATAGAGTTAGATGCCATCGACAAACAAATTTTGGAAATCCTTCAACAGGATGCTCGCATAAGTCATCGTTCACTGGCTAATAAAATTGGATTAACGGCGTCTCCAACCATTGAACGGGTTAAGAGATTGGAACGAGAGGGTGTAATCAGAGGCTATCGCGCTATCGTCGATAAGCCCCTGGTTGATCAAGGCTTATCCATTTTTGTGAAGGTGACCCTAAGTGTACACCAAATGAGTCTACTTGATGAATTCACCCGAACCATCGATTCTATTCCCAATATTCTAGCATGTTACCATACCACAGGTCAAGGTGATTTCTTGTTGCAAGTAGTAGCTAGCGACATGTCCGATTATGAACGTTTACTACGAGAACAACTTACTACCTTACCGGATATTGAGCGCCTTGAAACTACTATGGTACTTCGTACGATAAAAGAAGACGGAGTACTTCCTATAACCTAATGAGATTTTTATGAAGTTTTCTACCATTCCAGTACATGGCGTTTCAACCACCGATGAACGTTATAAAGAAGCGGAGGGAGCTCATGTCCCCCCAATTTATCAGACTTCAACGTTTCTGTTCGACGATGTTGCGCAAGGAGGGAAAGCTTTTTCTACTCCAGATCATGCCGGTTCTCATATCTATACTAGAATTTCCAATCCTAATAATAATGCATTGGAAAAAGCGATCACGGCATTAGAATGTTATGATTTAGATGCACAGGAGTATACCTCATTGGTATTTGGCACAGGTATGGCAGCCATCAGTAGTTCAATCATGGCGTTAGCAAAGAAGGGTAGAGTACTTGCTCAAGATGCCTTGTATGGATGCAGTAGCCAACTTCTTTTTGAACAGGCACCTGAGTGGGGAATTGAGGCCACTTTTATCGATTTTACTGATGTGAATGCATTTGAACACGCTTTGATGACGCATAAAGATGTAAAAGTCGTGTACATGGAGTCTATAACCAATCCAACCATGCGTGTAGCTCCATTGGATAAAATCATTGAAATTAGCCATCAGCACAATGCCTTGGTGATTGTGGATAATACCTTTGCGTCTTCTATGTATTGCCGCCCCCTCAATTTTGGTGCCGATGTAGTTATTCATTCTTCTACCAAATACATTGGTGGACATGGTACTTCATTAGGAGGGGTATTAACCTGTTCTAAAACTTTAGCTGATGAACATAAACTGGCCTTGTATCGAAAAAACCTGGGAGGAATAGCAGGCCCAATGGACTCTTGGTTGTTGTTTAATGGACTTAAAACGTTTGCACTACGAGTTCCCCAGCAAACTGCTAACGCCTTGAAAGTCGCCCACTTTTTAGAGCAACATCCGAAGGTATCTAAGGTGTGGTACCCTATGTTGGAATCACATCCCGATTTCTCCATAGCTCAGAATGTATTAGAAGGTGGGGCAGCTTCTGTCATGAGTTTTGAGTTAACCGAGGGGTTTGATGGTGGAACTCAATTGATGAATAAAGTTAAGCTATGTTCATTAGCAGTCAGCCTAGGGTCCGTTGACACACTTATACAGCACCCTGCGTCAATGACCCATTCCGTTATGGACGCTGAGTTGAGAAGAAAAGCTGGAATAGAAGATGGCTTAGTTCGTTTAGCCGTTGGAATAGAGGA
>JAYPDB010000080.1:1635-3609 GCA_038125045.1 Bacteroidota bacterium | reverse complement strand
CCGCCTCCACCTCCAAATCCACCACCTCTGGGTTGATTGAACAGGCTACTCCATAGCAAAACATCAACAGCGCCTAGTGTGCGACCTCGACCTCTACCTCGTCCTCCTCCTTTGGTGAAGATGAAGAAAAGAATGAAAAGCACAAGTAGAATGATATCTATCGGTATACCATCTTGTTGATCAGAATTTTTTGCTACGGCATCATACTCTCCAGAAGCTAATTGCATGAGGGCACTAGTTGCCCGGTCGAGCCCTTCGTACGTACGGTCCTGCTGTAGTGCAGGTATTAAGATATCCTGTACAATTCTATTGGCCATTACATCAGGAATGGCCCCTTCCAATCCATAGCCAACTTCAATCTGTAGTTCTCTCTCTTGGACCGCAATAAGAATTAAGACTCCATTATAGCGTTCTGATTCCCACATTCGCCAGGTATTAAAGAGATAGCTGGCCGCTTCTTCACGTGAATTTCCCTCTAATGAGTTCAAAATGGCAATACTAATCACATTAGAGGTCGTATCGCGATATGTTCGTAGTTTTTGCTCTAGTCTTGATTGCGTATTTGGCTCAATTAGATTAGCAAAATCATTAACCATACCTACGGGCCGTTGAGGTAGACTAGTGGTCGACTGAGCATGCACGAATTCAATATTCAGAACAACCAATACGATTATGAATAGCTTCCAACTGCAATACGTGTGTTTTAAAAAACTACTTACAGAAGTGTGCACGAAGTTTGTCGGTTTATTCTCCATAACTGATAGAATCATCGAGTTCATTGTTATCATCCTCGCTGTAGGGGAAGTATTCACCTAATTTGGTACCTATTTCGCCAACAGCTTTGACTAAGCCTTCACAATATTCACCCATTTTAAATGATTCAATCATCTGCGATAAGGTTGATTCCCAGTAGTCCTGTCCTAAAATTGAATGGATACCTTCATCACCCCAAATGGCAGCCAAATGGTCGTCGGTTGCAACATAAATGATGATCCCATTCCTAAGCTCCGTTTCGTGCATATGCAACTTTTGGAAAAGTTTCTTCGCCCTAGAGATGGGATCTTTTTTTGGGCATTTTTTTTCAATATGAACTCGAACTTCCCCAGAGCTATTGGTTTCTGCCTTCTGTATAGCTTCTATGACCTTCTGTTCTTGATCACTCGTTAAAAATGCCATAAGTACCTGATGTTTTATTCAAAATCTACCATAGGTGGTTGCTCAGCGCCTTCATTGGCTTCGAAGTAAGCTTTCCGATCAAAACCGGCAATAGATGCTATCAGACTACTAGGAAATTTTCGGATTTGTGTGTTGTAGCTTCGAGCCGAATCATTAAATCGCATGCGTTCCGTAGCGATTCTGTTTTCAGTGCCCTCTAACTGCGCCTGAAGATCTCTGAAATTGGCATTGGCTTTTAACTCAGGGTAGCGTTCAACGCTTACCAGTAAACGAGATAGTGCACCACTGAGTTGTTCCTGAGCTGCTTGGAATTGTGCAATTTTAGCAGGATCATTTAAATCTTCAGCTTGTAGGTTAATCGAGGTCGCACGGCTTCTTGCTTCAATCACAGAAGTCAGTGTTTTCTGTTCAAAATTTGCTGCTCCTTGAACTGTATTTACTAAGTTGGGAATTAAATCGGCGCGTCTTTGATATTGATTTTCAACCTGAGCCCAGGCGCTTTCTACAGATTCCTCGGCCGTTACAAACCCATTATTTACACTAATGCCATAAAAGACAACAATGGCTAGAAGGGCAATGATAACAATACTCTTGGCTTTCATTTTAATGAATTATTTAATTTTTGAGTTGATGATGAAAGGATGACAACGTATTGCACAGGTCTCGTATTCCTTATGCAAACGTTAGACAAACGTCGTCATTATACGAAAAAGGTGAACCTTTGATTCAAACATAATCAAAAAATCAGACTCAAAAAGCCTTATGTTACCTATCCTATAATCCAAGCATACTCAGTGT
>JAYPDB010000080.1:0-1535 GCA_038125045.1 Bacteroidota bacterium | reverse complement strand
TAACACACTATCATTTATTTACTTCGATTTAGACGATACCTTATTAGATCATAAAAAAGCCGAGGAGAATGGGTTGAAGGATGTTTATCAACGTTTGGATGAATTAAAAAATATACCGATAGAAGAATTGTTGAGCACCTATTCTCAGATCAATAAAGGCTTATGGATGGAATATGGAAAGGGTTTAATCGATCGCTATGAGTTGCATAGGCGCAGGTTCCAAGAAACCTTTGAGGCATTGGGCATTGATGGGAGCCTTTATGCACATGCAGGTTCTATATACATGAACTATTATCGTACTCATTGGACTTGGGTTAAAGGAGCAAAAAAGGCCTATGAAACGATTAAGAAAAAGTACAAAACAGGGATCATCACCAATGGTTTTGCAGAAACCCAGTGGCTAAAAATCAATCAATTTGGCTTTCAAGAATGCGCTCCTGCCATCATTATTTCTGAGGAGTTAGGAGTGATGAAACCTCATCAAAAAATCTTTACTGAAGCAGTAAAAAGAGCAGAAAGCACCCCTGAACAAATACTATACGTTGGGGATTCATTGAGCTCTGATGTAGATGGTGCCACTGAGGCGGGATGGAGCGTGGCTTGGTTCAACCCGAAAAAAAATTCACCTGAAGGAAGGCGACCAACCATTGAGTTTGATGACTTTGACACACTGGTGTCTCTTTTAGGCGCTTAATTGTTCGAAGTCGTAAAGGTTGATTTTTTATTCAACAAATAAATAATTAGTGCAAAATTGATGTTTATAGGCCCTTATTTACCTTGTAAAAAAGTAGAGCAAAACAAAAAAACCTCGTACCTTAAGCACAGTTCGAAAAACTACCATCTGGCTCATTCAACACCCTAATTATGTCTCACTCTTCAACAAACGAACCTAACGTAACACTAGAACTCGCTCTTGATCATGGTCTGACCGAGCAAGAATATCAGATGATATTAGATCGATTAGGTCGCGTACCTACCTTTACGGAGTTAGGGGTGTATTCGGTGATGTGGAGTGAGCATTGCTCCTATAAAAATTCAATCATCGAACTTAAAAAATTACCTCGTGATGGAGAGCATCTATTGGTTGCAGCAGGCGAGGAAAATGCAGGTTTGGTTGATATTGGTGATGGCTGGGGATGTGCGTTCAAAATCGAAAGTCACAATCATCCATCGGCAGTTGAACCCTATCAAGGGGCCGCTACAGGAGTAGGGGGAATACATCGAGATATTTTCACCATGGGAGCACGTCCGGTTGCCTCATTAAACTCACTGCGTTTTGGCTCCCTAGAGACGCCAAGAGTCCGTTTTTTATTGGATGGGGTTGTTCGAGGAATTGGAGACTATGGAAATTCCTTTGGGGTACCCGTGATCGCGGGCGAGGTATGTTTTGATGAAAGTTACGAGGGTAATCCATTGGTCAATGCCATGAGTATTGGTTTGGTGAAGGCAGGTGAAACAGCCTCGGCTATTGCCAAAGGTATTGGAAATCCTGTACTTATTGTAGGTGCTAGCACAGGCCGAGACGGCATCCATGG
>JAYPDB010000079.1:0-10089 GCA_038125045.1 Bacteroidota bacterium | reverse complement strand
CTTTCTATTTAAATAGATAGCTTGCATATTCTCTAATCCAATAACAAATGATTACGGAGTATGATATTACATCACATTGATTGGTGGATCATTGGTATTTTTTTCCTCATCCTCTTAGGCATCGGGTGGGTTGCTGCTCAATCGGCGGGTAAGAATACCACAGAATATTTTTTAGGTGGGCGGAATATGCCTTGGTGGTTACTAGGGATTTCAATGGTAGCTACAACCTTTTCAGCAGATACTCCCAACTTAGTCACCGGACTTGTCCGGGAAGGTGGAGTTGCCAATAATTGGGCTTGGTGGGCTTTTCTAATCACAGGTATGGTCACCGTATTTATCTATGCAAAATTATGGCGCAGATCGGAAGTTGTTACCGATTTGGGTTTATATGAAATGCGATATGGGGGTAAAGCCGCCTCTTTTCTAAGGGGTTTTCGCGCACTTTATTTGGGTATTTTATTCAACTGTTTAATCATGGGAACCGTAATGCTAGCTGGCATTAAAATTGGTTCCATTATGCTAGGGCTTGATCCTTGGGTTATTGTGGTATCCATTTCCGTAATTGTTGTGGTATACTCTTCACTGGGAGGAATAAAAGGTGTGATTTGGGCCGATTTTTTCCAATTTGGTATTGCCATGACGGGAGCCTTGTATGCGGCATATATTGTACTTCAAGAACCTGAAATTGGAGGGTTACACAATTTGATGACCCACCCTATGGTTCAACCCAAATTGAACTTGATTCCAGATGTTAGCGATACCTCTTTACTACTAAGCCTATTTATTATTCCCATTGCCGTACAATGGTGGGCGGTGTGGTATCCTGGATCTGAACCTGGTGGTGGGGGCTATATAGCTCAACGTATGCTTGCAGCAAAAGACGAACAAAATGCTGTAGGTGCCAGTTTACTCTTCAATATTGCGCATTATGCGGTACGTCCATGGCCATGGATCATCGTAGCACTGGCATCGGTCATTTTGTATCCGGATTTGGCCTCTATTAAAGCCGAGTTCCCCAACATAAAAGACCAATACTTAGGGGATGATATTGCCTATCCAGCGATGCTTACCAAACTGGGGCCCGGATGGTTGGGTCTTGTAGTGGCTTCCTTGATAGCCGCTATCATGTCTACCTTAAGTACCCACCTGAACTGGGGAGCATCGTATATCGTGAGTGATTTCTACAAACGCTTTATAAAACCAGAGGCATCAGAAGCCCATCTGGTGAGCATGGGACGATATGCCACAGCGGGTCTTATGATCTTATCGGCCCTTATGGCTACAACCATTTTAGAAAATGCCACACAGGCCTTTGATATTCTTTTGCTGTCGGGCGCTGGCTCAGGGGCTATTTATCTCTTGCGATGGTTTTGGTGGAGAATTAATGCTTGGACCGAGATAGCGGCTATGATATCCGCCACCTTAGTTGCTTTTGTATTGGTTTTATTTGTTCCAAATGAAGCGGTTGAAACTACCCTGCTGGATGGGGCATCGGTTAAGCTCTTACTTGCCGTAAGTATTACAACCATTGTTTGGATGGTTGTAACCTATGCAACTCGTCCAGAATCTATGGAGGTATTGATAGCTTTCTATGAGAAAGTACACCCAGGAGGGCCCGGATGGACCATGGTTATTGAGGAAGCAGAGCATCAAGGCTTACTTTTTTCACAAGAAAAAAAGACATGGGATCTACCTTTAAGCTTACTAAGTGTAGTATTAGGTACCATGGGAATTTATTCGGCACTGTTTTCGGTAGGTAATTTTATTTACGGAAAATGGATGCTTGGTTTTATACTTCTGAGTATTTGTATGGCCAGTAGTTTTCTGGTCATTAGATTGTGGAATAAACTTAAAATGACGGATTGATACGATGGACCGAAAGACTTTTATGAAACAGAGTTCTCTGGCTGGGCTTGCTGGAATAGTAGGTGGTAAACTGCCCACTTCTGATGACAAACCCTCGAGACATACCCTACGTAATGATCACATAACCATCGGGTTTATTGGGACAGGGCTTAGAGGCCGTAACCATGTAAATAATATTTTGGATCATCCCAAAGTTCAGTGTGTAGCTATTTGCGACATTGACCCCGATGCAATAGAGAGAACCAAACAAATCATTGAGTCCAAAGGACAAAAAATGCCTACGGTGTACCAGGAACATGAGCATAGTTACTTGGATATGCTAAATAACGAAAAACTTGATGCGGTGGTTATAGCTACGAATTGGCGATGGCATACCCCTATGGCACTAGCCGCAATGGAAGCAGGAGTCTATGTGGGTGTTGAAGTATCTGGAGCCTTTTCCGTGGATGAATGTTGGGAATGGGTTCGTACTCACGAGCGAACGGGCACTCATCTTATGTTTTTAGAGAATGTTAATTACCGTCGTGATGTAATGGCCGTTCTGAACATGGTTAAAGATCGGGTATTTGGTGAATTGGTTCACTATAGAGGAGGGTATCAACATGATTTACGCACCGTTAAATTTAATGATGGCGCGGGTGGTTTAGCCTATGGCGAAGGAGCTTATGGTGAAGCGCGTTGGAGAACTGCGCACTCACTACACCGTAATGCCGAACTCTATCCTACGCATGGCTTAGGTCCTATAGGATGTTGGATGGGTATGAACCGAGGAAACCGTATAACATCGGTGGCTTCTCATGCTAGCAAAGCTCGATCCTTAAAACATTTTGCCAAAAACCATCCAACTGGAGGTCCCAATCATCCCTATGCCACTACAGAATGGGCGTTAGGAGATATTGTAACATCTACACTAACTACCGCCCGTGGTGAAACCATTATTCTGACCCATGACACCAATTTACCGCGACCCTATTCCTTGGGATTCCGAATTCAGGGTGTACAAGGTTTAGCAGAATTCGATTATCACACCCAAAGAGTCCACATCGAAGGCATATCAGAGGGACACCGCTGGGATGCTGGATCAGAATGGTTTGCCAAATATGATCATCCCCTATGGAAAGAATTTGGCGAAGAAGCCGCTAATTCAGGCCACGGCGGAATGGATTTCTTCCTCGACCGAGCCTTTATTGAAGGCGTGCGGCGTAATCAGGCTCCCGTTATTGATGTGTATGACGGTGCTACCCTGCGAGTGATCACACCGCTTTCCGAACGTTCAATTGCCGAAGGCGGTCACCCTCAAGAGGTTCCTGACTTTACGCAAGGTGCCTGGATGCATCGAAAACCTATTTTTGGAATAGGTGATTTATAGTATGATACAATTCAATAGTAAGCACACCTCTGGTAAACAGTTCCTCTAACTAAGCCTACATGAGTGCCAGTCTAATCATACTAGCTGCCGGTTTAGGAAGCCGCTACGGAGGTTCTAAGCAAACCGATGCATTAGGTCCACAAGGTGAAAGCCTACTCGATTACGCCATATTTGATAGCATCCAGTTGGGGTACTCACAGTTGATTTTTGTAATCAGCAAAGAAATGTCTAACGATTTCCCAGATCAAGTAACTACTCGATGGCATAGTTTTTTACAGCATCAACCAAACAAACCACGTTTCGACTATGTTGTTCAGGATTCAAAAGATGTTCCCACCGCCTCAAATACCCTCTACGAGCGGAAAAAACCCTGGGGAACTGCACATGCTGTTTGGGTATGCCGATCCGTAGTGCAACACCCCTTTGCGATCATGAATGCCGACGATTTTTATGGTCGATCTGCCCTCAAAACCATGCTCGAGCACCTTCATAGTTTTGAACCATTCCCTCGAGATTCCATCGGCTCAACCCATCTTGAAGCCTGCCTAGTCGTCTATCCAATTGACCACACCTTATCCCGTCATGGCTCCGTTTCGAGGGGTATTTGTCGCATCGAAGATGAGAAGTTAAAACACATCGAAGAACACACTCAAATAGAGCGAAAGAACGGCACCATCCTTTCAACCCGAAATAACAAAAAACTACAACTCAGTGAAGATGAACGGGTCTCAATGAATCTTATCGGGTTTAGTTTGTCGGTTTTTTCAGTGCTTGAGCAATTACTTATCGATTTTTTTTCTCGGGTTGAACCGAATGATCAAAGCGAGTGCTACATCCCTAGCCTTCTGCAAAAGCTGAGCGATCTAGGGACATCAATCTCTATACTCAAGACTCAAGAATATTGGTTTGGGGTTACCTATCACGATGATCGCAAAGAGGTTCAAGAGAGATTAGATGAACTTCATAACATGCAACGTTACCCAAGCCCAGTTTGGATCAGCGAAGGATAGGATATCATGATCGAAACGGATAGTTCCCTACATGTACAACTTTCGTCTGTTCTAAGGCGGTACTTGGATCATTTTGACCCGCTTAGTTTTCACTACAAAAAATACACTCATGGGCATATTCATCACAGTTATGTGGTATATCACGAACATGAACCCCTCTACTTCTTACAAAAAATTAATAGGGCTGTATTCTCAAATACTGAGGCCATCATCCGTAATCATAGCCTAGTTTATACCTATATCGATGAGGTAGAGCAGCAATCGTTCACATTGGCCAAACCTATCCCCCTTCTAGATGCCGACGGTTGGTATTACAGGGATAAGCAAGGTGATGCTTGGCGATTGGTTCCATTCTATACCACCCACCACAGCCACCAAACCTGCACCACCCAACATATCGCCGCACAGGCAGGGCTGGCCTTCGGAGCCTACTCCCACGCTCTAAATTCGCCACCTAAACACCGCCAGCCGCTCACCCTCCAGCCAACCATCCCCAACTTCCACAGCATCGCTTGGCGCTTACAACAATATACAACCGCAAAATCATCCTACACCGGACCCGGGCTTGTTCCGTACGAGGAGGCTCATTGTCTTAAGGGTAACCCATCGGTTTTCGACCTGTCTCAATTGGACACAATCGTTCAGAGTCATGCACAAAAATTTACCGCCTTAGAAGCGGATTTAACTCATTCAGAGCAACAACATCCCCGGCTTGCCCACAACGATACCAAATTGAATAATGTTCTGTTAAGCACAGAACATGAACCTCCCATTATTATCGATCTAGATACCACTATGCCAGGTTCCATCCTTTATGATTTAGGTGATGGACTACGGACCATCGGCCTTAGTGGTGCCGAGGATGAAGCCAACTTAGAGCTTCTTGTATTACACATGGATTTTTGTTCGGCCTTTCGAGAGGCATTCTTACACCAAGTCGACTCTCTTCTCAACAAAACAGAACAACGCTATATCCACTTAGCGGGTTCTTATATGGCCTATATTATGGGGCTTCGTTTTTTAACCGACTACCTAAACGGCAACGTCTATTATGCCACCGAATACGAGACTCATAATCTTATTCGAAGCCGCAACCAATTCCACCTCCTCCATCTTATGATGGAAGAGGCGAATGGCTAAAGCACATGCTTAAATGGGTCGTTCTACCAGAAGATTGAATAGAGTACCGCTGTAATCACCAACACGGCGTATGCACCAATATTAAATGCCTTACCCGTCTTGAAGGTTTCAGAGGTGGTGATAATGGCTTTTGGATCATCATCATTTGGGTTGGTAGTAAGTGAAACCCCTGCTATGATGACGATGGTTAGTATGAGTGTATAATACATCTGAGTTAAAAACGGAAGATCCAATGAGGGCACTTTCAGCACAAGAGCAATCACAATAGAGGCTAATACCCCATAAATGGCTGCCTTGGTTGTCGTTTTCTTCCAAAATAATCCCATGATAAATACGGCTAGAATACCTGGACTCACCAACCCTGTATACTCCTGTATGTACTGAAACATCTGAGGAACATTGCTTAGCTGTGGAGCTACTAAAACGGCTATCACCAAGGCTACAAGAGCGGTAACACGACCAACGGTTACGGTTTGTTTATCGGATGCTTCGCGATTAAAGTAGGGCTTATAAATATCCATGGTAAAAATGGTCGCCACCGAATTGAGCATGGAAGCTAGAGAAGAAACTATAGCGGCTGCAAGTGCTGCTACAACCAATCCCTTAAAGCCAGGCATCACAAATTCACTAATCAACCATGGATAGGCTTTATCATTGTCTAAGCCACCTCCCACTTTGCTAAAAGCATCGACTACGCCGGGAATCATTTTAGTACCTTCGGGCTGGGAAAACATGACATAAGCCACAATACCAGGAATCACCACAATCAATGGAATGATGAGCTTCAGAAATGCGGCAAACACAATTCCCTTTTGAGATTCTTCAAGAGATTTGGCGGCTAGGGTACGCTGTATGATGTACTGATTAAAGCCCCAATAATAGAGGTTAGCAACCCACATACCCCCGATCAGAACCGCGATTCCAGGCAGGTTATTAAACTCTGGATTCGAACGGTCCAGAATCATATGGAATTTATCGCCCGCGACATCATACACATGATTCAAGCCTCGTATCACCCCTCCCTCCGGAGTCACTTGATCCAAGGCGATGAAGGTGGTTACCAGACCGCCTAGCACCAGTAGCACCACTTGAACCACATCGGTCCAAGCCACAGCCGAAAGACCACCATAAATAGAATAGGCCGCAGCAATTAAGGCTAAACCAATGAGTGATGCCCAGATTAAACTACCATCACCAACGCCAAAAATGGTATCAAGTGCTTTGGCACCTAAGAATATCACCGTTGTCAGATTCACAAACACAAATAAGGCAATCCAAAATATTGCCAGAATGGTTTTTAGGGTAGTATTAAATCGTTGTTCAACAAACTCAGGAATGGTGTAGAGTTTTTTCTCAATAAAGATGGGAAGTAAAAATTTACCCACTATCAGTAAGGTAACCGCTGCCATCCATTCATAGGTGGCAATGGCTAAACCCACCGCAAAGCCCGATCCCGACATCCCAATAATTTGTTCTGCGGAAATGTTAGCCGCAATAAGGGAGGCTCCTATCGCCCACCAAGGGAGGGATTTACCGGCTAAAAAATAGTCTTCGGCATTCTTTTGATGTCCATCTTTATCTCTGGAAACCCAAAGACCTATACCCACAATCATCATGATGTAGGCGATGAACACAATAATATCTATGGTTGCAAATCCAGTCATATGTATATGTTTATTTGGTGTTGTAGCTGCGCTTAATAAAAGGAATTCTAATAACATTTAGAATAGATAAGTTCTTTTTTTACTTTATGGGCTATAAGTAGCTTTGTTACAAGAGACAAACCCCTTAAATAAATAGTACACTCATGAAAAATGTATCCTTAGTCTGGTTGTTAATGGCGTTTATCGCAGTTGGATTTGCCTGTGGTGAATCTGAAGAAGAACGCATGGCCAGAGAACAAGCTCGTTTAGATTCTTTGAGAATTGCCGAGCAAGCAGCCCTAGAAGCCCGAATGCAAGCCGTTGAAGACAGTCTTGCTGCTGTTGAAGCCGCTCGTTTAGCCGAAGAAGCTGCCCGAACAGCCTACAGTTTCGACGAAAATGGATCGTATACGGTTCAATTAGGCGCTTGGCGTTCGGAAGTGAAAGCCAATCAACTAGCCGCGGAATGGACCAATGCAGATTACAATGCTGTATATGTAGTTCGCACTGGTAACGAGGAAACCGGTGATGTTTGGTTTCGAGTTCGAATCGGTTATTTCCCCACCATGCAAGATGCTGAAAACTTTGGTGCTGAATTTGGCGCAGAAGTTGGATCAAGCTATTGGGTGAGTAATCGCGACTAATTTTTACTTGAACAGAATGGGGCTCATGAATGGCTAGTACACCAAATTCATAGACCTAAATTCAATAAAAATATTTTAGTTGCTTATCTCGCAAGCAATTAGTTAATTGGAGTTACGCTCAAGTAGCGTCTCTCTTGATGAATAGTCAGCCCATTACAATCGAAAATTGTGATGGGCTATTTTTTGATACCCTAATTCTTTTCCACTGTACTGGGTATTTCTTCCTTTTTTTGCATCTTCTTGTCTATATTATTCGTACTAATCTCAGGTAAGAGACAAGAAAACGATTTTTATTCACCCATTGATAACCGCTTTTTAACTCGTCCATCGCGTACACCATGAAACAGTTTACCATTACCAAACGTCAGATTGATCACGTTTCTATTCTCGATATTCAAGGAGAACTCGATGCTCATACGGCATTTCAATTAGAACAAGAATTAAAATCACTTATTGATGCCGAATCCTATCACATTATTGTGAACTGCCGTGAGTTGGCCTATATCGCAAGTGCTGGCTTAGGCGTATTCATGGCCTATATTGAGGATATCCGAAATCTGGGAGGCGATATCAAACTATCCAATATGACCGAAAGTGTTTTTCATGTGTTCGACTTATTGGGCTTCCCCAGCCTCTATGATATTCTAAAAGATGAATCAGAAGCTATAGAAGGCTTTAAATCGTGATAACGTCATCCATCTGACATGTCATCTAGCCCACAACATATCACGGTAGCATCCTCTACTAAGCACCTCAAGGCTGTTCGCAGCTTTGTGCAGAGTTATGTTGTAGAAGAAGGGTTCAATGAGAGAGAAGTATCAGAAATTACATTAGCAGTAGATGAAGCCTATACCAATATCATCAAACATGCTTACGATAATGAATCAACTCATGAGGTGCATATTGCAATAGGTTCTACCTCACAACAGCTTTGGATTGAACTAACGGATCATGGCAAACACTTCGATCCCGCTTCGTATCAAGCACCCGATCTCATGAAACGGATTAAAAACAAACAACGGGGCGGTATGGGCGTGTACCTTATACAAAAAATTATGGATGTGGTCGAGTATGGTTCAACCCGAGAAAAAAACACTCTCTTGATGAAGAAAAATAAGTAAGCCACATGAGAGACTACGCAGACTCTGATAGTAGCGTGTCGAGAGGTCGTTTTGAACAACGCACTCTTTTAGAAACCAGCCGAATTCTGATCGAATCTCAGGATCCTGATTTCATCCTGAACAACCTTCTTTTGATTTCACTAGGGAAGCTAATGGTAGCTCATGCCTGTGTGATCTTACATCGCCCAGGAGAATCCTCCTATAAAATAAGCAAAGGAAAAGGACGTTTTACACGGTCGGACCATGCCGAACTACCTGTTCAGTTTGAACCAGAAAGCTTGGATAAGGGCATCTACCGTTATGATGAGTTACCCGATATTTTTACTCAACTCCAACTACCAAGCGATGGTGTACTTTTTCATCTACGTACATCGGCACATCATTTGGGCTTTCTGTGTCTGGATGCCTCGCTCAAGAGTACCCCGTATGAGCTGGACGAGTTAGAGTTTATTGAAAGTTTATGCCTCATGACTTCAGTAGCCTTATCCAGCTCTAAAATGTTTGAAGAACTCAAACGCATCAATCGTAGACTTGATCGAAAAGTTCATGATCTAAATTCTCTTTTTGAATTAAGTAATGATTTTAATCAAATGCGTACGGTTGAGGAGTTAACACGAACGCTAAAATTTGCACTACTAGGGCAATTATTTATCCGTCAGGTATTACTCATTTTTAAGAATGATGACGCCACTCATAATGTGGTTAAGGCGGGGGTTCAAGAGGAACCTACGGGTTTAGATATTGAATCATTGTGGCTTTTGAACAAGAATTTAAAGGTGCCTAAGGATGGTGAGGAAGGCTTTAGTTTATCAATGGATTCTGAGGAAGAAGCTTCTTCGATAACCCGTAATTGGATTGAATATTTCAACCAGCAACACATTCACTATCTCATACCCATTCAGAGTCAAGGGCAAAGCCTGGGTATCATTGGTATTGGGAAAAAAGGAAGTGGTGAGGATTTTGATCCCGATGAATTGGAATACGTAGCTTCCCTGGCCAACCTGGTGGTCTTAAACATCAAACGTATACAACTTCTAGAGGAACAGATCCTAAATCAGCAGTTTGAACGAGAACTTGCACTCGCACGAACCATTCAAGAAGGTTTATTACCTGCCAAATTACCCGTAGTAAATGGATTAGAGGTATCGGCTACCAATATTCCCTCAAAACAAATTGGGGGGGATTACTATGACCTTTTCCAACTTCCCGATGGCGGACATCTTATCAGCATTGCTGATGTCACAGGAAAAGGTGTACCTGCCGCTCTTCTCATGGCAAATTTACAAGCCATGATTC
>JAYPDB010000078.1:0-10118 GCA_038125045.1 Bacteroidota bacterium | reverse complement strand
TCCTTTTCAACTCTATAACTTAATTGTACTTATTCGGGTGACTCACTACGGCAGTATTCTCCAAGCATTTGGGGATACCAAGGGCGTACTTTATTTTAGTATCAACTTACTCGTTGCAAATCTACTTTTGAGTATTCCTCTAACCATCTATTTCGGTATTGTTGGTACGGCTGCCGGCACACTAATTGCCAATCTTTATAACTGGCTTTTGTTATTAGGTCGAATAGGGCGGCATATGAAACTGCCATTTTGGAAAGTATTACCCTTTCCTTTTTATGGGAAAGTTTTACTCTTGTCCACCTTACTGGCAGCTCCGATGATCTATCTGAAAAATGTTTGGCTTACCGGTTTCGACGCATTGCCCATCATTTTATTGATAGGCACATTGTTTCTGCTCAGTTATCTGTGGTTGGCTAAACGTTTAAAACTCATCAGCGATGAGGACTGGGGTAGCTTTACATCTTGGATCGGCTTGTCTTTTCTGCGATCCTGACGATGAGACCTAAGCACCTTGGGGATCTTTTTAACGTTAGAGTCCTCGTTTGATTATGCTTAAGCCTTTTTTGTTACCAATATAGGTGTGTCTAAGATCGGGATAGTCATCTAGCCAATGTTGAACGGAAGATTGTTCACTTTTGCGAGCTGCGTCGTCTAACAAAACAGTACACTGCTCACTAAAGTATGTATACAATAAAGGAACCGCAGGGTAACGAGCCATTTTATTGGTTTTGACGGGTGGTCCGTCGACCAATAATAGATCAATTTTGTGATCCAATTCCAATGGGTCTAACGCATACCATGCATAGCTTACTTCATTGATGATCGTGGTTTGAAGTGGGGAATAGATTACCTGAGCACGGTGTTCGAGTTGATGTTGTTTTATCAACTCTTGGGTTCTTTTGGCAAAGGTTTCCGAATGATCCAGGGATATGATTTTGGCATCGGATGAACCATATTTTTCCAGGGCATAGGCGGTAATAAGGGTCGAGATGCCACTGCCGAGCTCCACCACACAACGAGGCTTTTGCTGCATACATTCACGAATGATGTGTTCTGCGAGATCTGGAAAAGCCGTCCATCGCGACATGGAGGGAAGGGGATATCGTGGATCGATATACCGATAGATACTCTGAAGGGCTTGCGACTGAATACGCTCTTCTTCTAAATCGACTTCAACTTTTCTATACAAGTGGAACACCATGCTTAAAATAAAAAAGGTAATAAGAGGCAATTCAACAATGACGGCTGCCTCGAATCCCCAGAAATAATGAACTCCAAAACCCACGGCAACAAGCAAAATGCTAGGAACAAAGATAAAGTTATTATCCTTATATTTTATCTTAAGAGAGGTAGCATCATCGATCAGACTTCGTAGCATAGTAATTCGTTTAACCGTTAATCAGTAGGTCAGTGTTTATACACCGTTGTTTTAGGCGCTTTTGTTTTCGGTCCTTTGTTTGTGACCTTCCAATAGTACCCATGGGTATTATTTTTCTTGTTTTCTCGTCAACAATGTCAGCACAAGATACAAAATATACTCAGTCCTTAAAGTACACAGAACAGGGGTATTTATTGGTAGAAAATTTTGAGGAGGAGCAGCCGGGAGAACTGCCTTACCATTGGTTCGAACAAAAAGGAATGAACCGACCCTTCGATTATCCATCATCCATTAAAGATGATTATGAATATTCTATTCGGGTCGAAGCTATTGGTCGACCTAATCAATTTTTACGGTTCGAAGGCACCAAAGCCAAACATCTTAATTTTCCCTTACATGAAGTAGATAACATGTGGTTGATACAAACTCCCATATTATCCTGGAAATGGCGCATTTGGGATGTGCCGGACCATGCCGAAGAAGACAACCCAAAAAAGAATGATGTAGCGGCTAGTATTTATGTTGTCTTTAAAATAAAAAAATTAGCCTTGTTACGCGATGTTCCTCAAAGTATTCGGTATACATGGAGCAGTAGTTTACCGGTAGGAAGTGAGTTTTCAACTTTTTTTGGTCATCAGAAAGTGCTCGTACTCGGGCAAGGTCAGCCTACCCTTGACAAAGATGGGCAAGCCCAGTGGCAACGGTTCAGAAGAAATGTACTAGAAGATTATCGCCGACTATTTGGGGAAGAACCCCCTGAGAAACCGCTTGCGATCCTTATATTGAGTGACGGGGATTCAACGGGCGAATTTGTAAAAGCTGACTACGATGACATCGTTTTTGAGTCGAATAATTAAGGAATTCCGTACCTTTACAGCATGAAATTTATACTTGATTGGCTAGCCCCCTTGTTGCGGCTAAATATTCATCATCCAGGAAAAGTTCTTAGCGCAGCTTTTCTGTTGTCACTCATTGGGGCATATTTTGCCGCACAATTACGGGTAGATACTGATCTGGCTAATCTGTTACCAGAAGATCATCCAAACGTTCAGGCACTCAATGAGCTTAAAGAAATAGTTGGGGGTGAAACCCCCATGCAAGTGGTCATACAAAGTCCCGATTTTGAGGCTAACAAAGCATTTGCCGAGACCTTAATCCCCGCTAGTCTTAATCTGATTTATACTCGCAACAGCGATCGTTTTTTTGAACGAGTAGAGTACACCAAAGACACCGAGTTCATCCAAGATAACGCACTTTATTTGGCTAGTGATCAAGAATTAGAAGATTTAACTACCTATCTGTTAGAAGAGATTCAAACCGCAAAAGAGGAGGCCAATCCCTTCTATTTTGATTTGGGCTTTGAAGATGAAGAAGCATCGGATTCTAAAAATATCGAGGATTTTAAAGCATCGTACGACGCGATTGTACCTTCAGAATATCCTGTCAATGAAGATAGTACTTTGATGGTGTTAAAATTCTTTCCAACAGGTTCGAAAAGTGATATTCAATTCCTAGAGGATATGTTCGCCGCTTACGATCAATTGTTGGCTGACATGCATCCAGAACAGTTTCATCCCGAAATGAAGGTGTATTATGGAGGGCGTCTTGAACGGCATTTAGAAGAGTTGACTTCCATCATGAGAGATGTGTTAGGAAGCTTTGTATCGGGCATTAGCAGTGTTATTCTACTGGTCATGCTCTACTTTTTCATCAAAAAATATCTCCACTATAGAAAAGGTGCACAACAATTGCATAGGTTCAGAGATCATGTGATCAGGATGCCTTTGCCTATCCTAATTATCGGGATCCCGCTGATATCGAGTCTACTGTGGACCTTTGGTATTACCTATTTTGCGCTGGGTATGCTGAATACCATGACTTCTGTATTGTTTGTCATCTTATTTGGACTAGGAATCGATTACGGCATTCACTATTACGCTCGTTATATCGAGCTTAGGTCGGAGGGAAAAGGTATAGAAGAATCCATATATACCACGCATCAAACCACCGGTGAAGCCATAGTTGTTAGTGCACTTACAACCGCAGCGGCATTATTTATACTGATGGTAGCCGAGTTTAGAGGGTTTTCTGAGTTTGGTTTTATCTCTGGAATGGGGATTTTATTTGCCCTCTTAGCCATGCTTTATCTCATACCTGCGATATTGGTCATCTTGGAGAGATACCAGCTTATTTTATTTAGTTCAAGAGAACAAGAATTTGAACCATCTGGTCGATTATTCCCATTGTATCGCTCAATTGTAGTGATAGGACTACTCATTTCAGGTATCGTGTTATTGAATGCCAGTTCTTTACGTTTTCAATATGATTTTGGTAGTCTTGAGCCTCGTTTTCCCAACTATGAAGCCTTTTCAAAGCTAGCGGGACAAGTAGATACAGGAGTTAAACGAAATCCCGCATATATCGTAGCAGAAACAGATGAACAGGTTTCAGAGGTGGTACAACTGCTTCGTGAACGAGCCGATCGGGATACCATAACCCCTACAATTTCTAGTATAGAAGCCTTACAAGAGCGATTCCCTCTTGATTCCTTATCGAGTACCACCAAGCTAGCTAAGATCGCGTATATTCGTTCCCTATTGAATGATCCTCTACTTGCCAATCAGGAAAGTGAAGATTTTGATCGTTTACGTAGGGCATCTCAGACTACTCAACCATTACAAATAGATCAAATCCCCGACTATTTACAAGCGCAATTTGTTTCAAAAAATGGGGAAGTGGGACGGTTTGTGATGGTGTATCCTTCGGTTGGACTTTCGGATGGAAGAAATTCGATTGCCTTCAAAGATGATGTTTCTGAAATCGTTCTTAGTAATGGTGAAACTAAGTATGCGGCAAGTACAAGTATTGTAGCAGCTTCCATGCTGGATCTTATGCGAACGGAAAGCCCTTATATGGTCTCGGCTACGTTCCTCATGGTCTTCCTATTTATGCTATTTACATTCCGATCGATTAAATGGTCGGTTATCGCCATGTTACCACTCATGGTAGGACTTCTTTTCTTATTCGGAATTATGATACTCACGGGATTTCAATTCAATTTTTATAATCTCGTGGTCCTACCAGCCATATTAGGTATAGGTGAAGATAGCGGGGTTCACTTAGCCTATAGGTACCGTGAAGAGGGAAAAGGGCGATTATCTGTAGTGATGAAAAGTACGGGCCAACATATTACGATGGGTTCCTTAACGACCATGTTAGGTTTTGCGGGCTTGTTGTTTACGGCACATCCAGGTTTGCAATCACTGGGAATCATGGCGGTACTAGGGATTGGCATGACCCTTGTAACTTCTTTAACTTTTTTGCCAGCCTTGTTACAATGGTTGGAATCCCGTGAGCTAATTTAAGTTTTCCAACTCTGTATTACTGTTTCCAGAAACTGGGAGAAAAAAGAATAATGATGGTGAACAGCTCGAGTCTACCGACCATCATCAAGATAATTAGCGTCCATTTAGCGGCATAAGGAAGAGGGGCAAAACTATCGGTTGGACCAAATTCACCCCAGCCCGGTCCAATGTTTCCCAAGGCCGAAATACTTGCCCCAATACTCGACATTAAATCATATCCAAAGAAGCTAATTATGAGAGCACCCATTCCAAAAATGAGCATATATAGAATAAAAAAGCTCAACACGGTTCTTTGAATGTATGGATCAATGACTTGATCTCCGATGCGCACGGGTAGAATTGCTTTAGGATGGATGATTTGTTTAATCTCTCTCCCCAAATTTCTGATTAATATCATCCATCGAACCATTTTTATACCACCGCCAGTAGATCCCGCACTACCACCGGTGAAAAACAATAGTAATAACACAAATGCACCAAAAGAGTACCATAATTCATAGTCATCGGTACCAAATCCTGTGGTTGTAATGATGGCGACTACCTGAAAACTTCCATAACGAATCGCCTCCCAAAGAGATAGTCCATCAAAATACCATAGGGAAAAACTGATAACAAGTATTCCTATGACCGTTATAAGTGTGTAGAACCTAGTTTCTCGGTTGTTGAAAAAGCTATTGGTATCACCCTTAAAGAGTCGAAAATGCATGGCAAAGTTGATGCCGGCAAGAAACATAAATATGGTGATTATAACATCAATATAAACCGAGTCGAATGCGGCAATACTGGTGTTTTTTGTAGAAAATCCACCCGTTGCCAGAGTTGCAAACGCATGATTTAAGGCGTCAAACCAATCCATGGAAGGGTGTAACCAGAGTAACAGGAATTCAATGGCGGTTAAGGCAACATACACAACCCATAGTAATTTGGCTGTTTCTTGAACTCTTGGGGTGAGTTTGTCGGTAGTGGGCCCTGGAGATTCTGCCTGAAAAAGTTGCATACCCCCAATTCCTAATAGAGGAAGTATGGCCAAGGAAAGTACGATAATACCCATGCCGCCCAACCAGTGAGATAAGGATCTCCACATTAAAAAGCTATGAGGAATGGATTCAATGCTTGGATTAACAAACCCTGTAGAAGTTACCCCGCCTAAAATGGTTGAACCAGTAGTGGTTAATCCACTCATGGTTTCAAATACAGCATCGGTATAGGATGGAAGGATACCTGAAATAATGAAGGGTAGTGCGCCCACTAGCGACAGGGTAATCCAAGTGAGGGCCACGACCATAAATCCTTCTCGAATTCTAATTTCTTCATTCGGTTTGAATTTTACCCATAATCCACCTCCAAGAACAAAAGCTAAACCCGCTGAAATGACAAAACTATGCCAGGTATGCTCCTCATAAATGAGATCTATGCCAGCGGGTATGAGTAAGGCAAAACCCAAAAAAAAGATAAAAGCGCCTAGGATCCCAAGAACAACCAAAAAATTTATGTTTGGTCGGTGTAATGCTGTTATGGGAGCTTTGAGCATGGCTTACTGAAATAGTTGACTAACTTTATCAACAGCCTCTGGTAAACAAAATACCATGACTCTATCACCTGAATGGATATGTGTAATACCCGTAGCTATTTCTACCATACCATCTTGCAAGATTCCACCAATTACACAGCCATCAGGCAAGCGTAATTTGCTAATTGGTTTTTTCGTGATTTTGGACTCTTTACCAGCTTGAAGTTCGATGACTTCCGCCTTGATACCCCGTAATTCAGTGACTGAAATAACCTTACCTTCTCGTACATAACGATGTATTTCATTCGAAGCAGCCACTTTTTTATTGATTACGGCGTCAAGTCCAATCGTTTGACTTAGGGGAATAAAATCAGGTTTGGAAACCAATGCAACGGTCTTCTTTACTTCTAAATGCTTGGCCATTAAACATGAGATAATATTGGATTCTTCATCATCCGTAACGGCTACAAAAGCATCCATCTCTGAGATACCTTCGGTTGCTAATAAATCGGGATCGGTAGGATTACCATGAAGGACCATTGCATTTTTCAGTTCAACCGCTAGTTCACTTGCTTGATTATAATCGGGTTCAATAATTTTGACACTCCATCGTTTTCGTTCATCTAAGCAAAGGATTCGAGCGATCATCCTACCTATCGCTGATCCACCAGCGATCATAATACGACTCAACTCTGTCTCTACTTTACCTGTACTATGTATGAGTGCCGGGATATCTTCGGTCTTAGCTAAAATGAAGATTTGGTCATAAACCTGCATTTTAATGCTTCCAGAAGGAATGAGCGTCAAACCTCTTCTACCAATCGCGACCACTCGAAAGGTAATATTGGGATAGGACTTGGCATAATCGATCAGGCTTTTTCCTAAAAGAGGAGAGTATTTGTCTAAACGGATACCTACCAATTGCATGCGATTTTCAGCAAGATTAATGACATCACTCGCGGCAGAACGCTTTAAAAGGTGACTGATTTCCCTTGCAGCACTTAGCTCGGGATGAATCATATAGTCGATACCTAAATCATTAGGAGATAGTGGAGCATTGACCTGTGAGAATTCATCACTTCTCACTCTTGCAATGACCGTTTTACTACCTAGGCGCTTACCCATCATAGCTGAAATCATATTTACCTCGTCCACACTGGTAACTGCTATGAGCATATCGGCTTCATGAACCCCAGCTCGGACCAAATCATTTGCGGAGGTAGCATTTCCTTCAACAGTAAGTACATCGAGCGTCTCGGAAGATTTTGTGAGACAATCTTTATCTCGATCTAATATGGTTACGTCGTGCTTTTCTTTTGATAACACACTAGCGAGATCATATCCAATTTCTCCGGAACCAATTATTACAATCTTCAATCCAAAAAGTATTCGTTATAAGTACACAAAGCTACCATCTTTTATGCATAAATAAAAGAAACACCGAATAGACTTCAATAACCTGAAACAAAGCCTTAACAGTTTGGTAATGCTTTGATAATATCCATAAGCCATTATTATATGCATAGTTTCGAATATGATAATTGGAGATAACTTTAGTAAGCGCGCTCGAGAACTGCTGATTGAAATATCCAATCAAGCAGGATCTGATACTACGCATTTGGTAGATGTAGATCAGGTATGTGAAATCCTGAACATAGGCCGCATAGAGGCTCGAAATTTATTTGACTATTTAGAGGTGAAAGGTCTCATCACCATTCAAAATATTGGGGGAGCCTACCTATACAGTAGTGTGTTCATTACTGAAAAAGGTTTGCAACGTATACAGGATTGAAAGGCTATCTTTAATTATTTGAAAAAAAAGGATGTAAAATCGCTAGGGCTTTATTCCGAGAAAAGCTTATTTTTTCACTTCAGTTACTCTCATCGTATTTGGTCTATTCAATAGGTATTTGAATAGATTATTCAATCATACATTACGTATTCAAAATGTGTTCAGCGCGCTAGAATACTTAACAGAACTAATTCCAATAATTATGATAATCGGTATACCCAAAGAAATTAAACCTCAGGAAAATCGAGTGGCTATTCAACCCGGTGGCGTTCAGCAATTAGTATCACATGGGCATTTGGTCATGATTCAAAATGGTGCAGGAGAGGGAAGTGGTTTTTCTGATGAACAGTATATAGCTGCTGGAGCTAAGATTATAGACGATGTGGATGAATTATGGAAAGCGTCAGAAATGATTATGAAAGTTAAAGAGCCTATAGCTGAAGAATATAGTCGTATTCAAGTGGGACAAATACTCTTCACCTATTTTCATTTTGCCGCCGATGAAACCTTAACCAAAGCAATTATGGATAGTAAATCCATTGCTATTGCCTATGAAACGGTTGAAAAGTCGGATCGCTCATTGCCTCTGCTTATCCCCATGAGTGAAGTAGCCGGAAGAATGGCCACCCAAGAAGGAGCCAAGTTTCTTGAAAAAGCTATGGGAGGTCGTGGGGTGTTGATGGGTGGTATTCCTGGGGTTCCACCTGCGAATGTGTTGGTGCTCGGTGGTGGTATTGTAGGGGTTAATGCTGCCAAAATTGCGGCTGGAATGGGAGCCAATACAACTATTATGGATATCAATATGCCTAGATTACGGTATTTGGATGATGTAATGCCCAAAAATATCACCACGTTATTTTCTTCTGAGGCAAACATAAGAGCGCTCTTGCCAACAGTAGATTTGATTATAGGTGCAGTACTCAAACCAGGAGCAAAAGCCCCTCATTTAATTACGCGGGCAATGTTGAAGGAAATGAGAGCCGGTACAGTATTGGTTGATGTTGCAATAGATCAAGGGGGGTGTTTTGAAACTTCGAAGCCCACAACGCACCAAGAGCCTACTTATATTATTGATGATGTTGTTCATTATTGTGTTGCAAATATGCCAGGTGCGGTTCCCTACACTTCAACCCTTGGGTTAACCAACGTTACCTTACCTTATGCTATTGCAATCGCCAATAAAGGATGGAAAAAGGCCGTTCAAGATGATGCTGAACTTTTAAAAGGAGTCAATATTGTTGATGGATCGATCGTTTATCAAGACGTGGCCGATGCTTTTGGCTTTGATTGCTTATCGATCAATGATTTTGTTTGATCGGAAGCACTTCGGGTAATTATTATTAAAGATGTAACTGAAAAACTACCCGATTGGGTAGTTTTTTTTTTTTTAATCAACGGGTTAGTTTGATTGTCAGTAAACTATGTGAATTCTAAACACTGGGTTCAGGATTCAAAAACACTAACTAAAGGGAAACAATACTTATGAAGTCTAGCCGCTACACATTAAATGCAATCATACTGTGTATTTTGTCATGTACAACGCTCTTTGCGCAAGAGACATATGAAGTGAGTTTTACGGTCGATTTGTCCGTACAAGAAACAGCTGGAATATTTGACGCCTCCAGTCAAACCCCTCGAGTGACGGGTAATTTTGCAGGCTGGGCCACCACTCAGGCACCCAGTTTAACCAACACGGGTAATGGTATTTGGTCGGCTACGCTAGAGGTAACAACCGATACAAGTATGTCTAAGCTTGAGTATAAGTTTATCTTAACCCGAGACGATGGGGGAGTATTTTGGGAATATGCCTTTAATACATCTACTTCAAATCGGGAATATGCATTTACGGGTAGTGAAACGGACTCTGATAGTGATGGGAAAAAGGAAATATCGGTGAGTCATTATTTCAACGATTTTGGCCCTGAAGTACTAGACAACAGTATTGCAACAGCTTGGATGTTTCCAGGAGGAACTCCTAATCTATCCATGAGTGGAATTATCACGCGTGCTAAAGGACGTTTTGTGTTTGTTCAGCAAGATGATTGGACCCCCATTGAATCTGTAGATGAAATG
>JAYPDB010000077.1:0-10243 GCA_038125045.1 Bacteroidota bacterium | reverse complement strand
GATCTATAATAAGTGGTGGTGCTAGGCGAACTAAGGTATTAGAATGCAAGGTCCATCCCAAGAGTATACCCTGTTCAAAACAGTCCTCAACTACACGTTGAGTAAGTTCACGAGACTCTAGCTCTAGACCCAACATGGCTCCTTTTCCTCGAATTTCAACAATTCCTGGCCCTTGTAAAATGGCCCGTGTATGTGATTCAATCATTCTCGCATTACTGAGGTAATTACCTTGCTTGAGGACACGAAGATTCGCTAATGCAGCAGCAGCGCACACCGGATGCCCTCCGAAAGTAGTCACGTGATTGAGGGGTGGGTTGTATTTGAAATGCTCAAAAATAGCTTTTGAGGAAACGAACGCACCTATGGGCATCCCTCCTCCCATTGCTTTTGCCAGACATAAGATGTCGGGAACTACTCCGTATCCTTCAAAAGCAAACATTTGGCCCGTCCGCCCAAAACCAGACTGGATTTCATCAAAAATTAGTAGCGTTCCCGTTTCATAGCATCGTGTTCGGAGCTGATATAACCACTCTGGAGAAGCCGGGATAATGCCTCCTTCACCCTGAATAGGCTCCATAATGACCGCAGCTGTATGAGAGTCGATTTGCTCTAAACTTTCCGGTCGATTAAACTCAAGAAAGTGCACATCGGGTAAAAGAGGCAGATAAGGGTCTCGATATATAGCACGACCTGTTACGCTTAAGGATCCATGAGTGTCTCCATGATAGGAATTATGAAAAGCGAGTAACTTTGATCTTCCCGTAGCTTTTTTAGCTAATTTTAATGCTCCTTCATTGGCCTCCGTTCCACTGTTTACAAAATATACCTGCTCTAAAGTATCTGGGAGTATCTCGATTAACTCTTTGGCTAGCTGCCACTGTGCTGTTTGAACAAATTCGCCATACACCATGACATGGAGATGCCGTTCTAATTGATCTTTAATGGCAGAAATCACCGCTGGGTGTCGATGCCCTAGGCTGCTTACCGCAATACCGGATATGAAATCTACAAAGCGTTCACCATCTCGGGTAAATAAAAATGGACCCTCCGCTTTTTCTATTTCTAACCCAATAGGATGTTCACTGGTTTGAGCTATGTATTGCTTAAAGGAATGGAATGATTCAGACATAGTCTGAATATAAGAGAAAAAAAAGCAATTAGGCCTTATAAGCCTTGAAAATGCTTAGCTGAAGATTGAAGATTCTAAAACGGATTCCATTTTTTTGTATTATAAGTAGGTATTAATGAACGTTTTTGCGTCCATTTGGGATATTTTATATGAGTGGGATTAAACATTCTATATGTTCCTACCCAACATCACGCTATAGCTGATGTTCAAAACGACCATGCCACATAATTTTTTTACGCCTAAATAATTTCACCAATGATGAAGAGACTGTCTTTTTTTATTCTTTTTCTTAGCCTGAGTGCTGGAACCTATTTTGGATATCATTTCATATCCCCATCTGCACATGTGAGCGTTTCGGCCTTGAATCAAGAGACTGAAATCGCGCCAAAACTATCCAAGAAAATCGACTACAGAGCCACAACCAATGAGGGACGTCAGGAATATCTCTTTACCATGTTACGAGATCCTAAAACCAATGAAATACCCAAAGGTATGCGGCAGAAGGAACTTCTTTTTGCCAAAGAATTAGATAAAAGTCTCGAAAACAAACATAAGGCGTTTAATGAAATGGCATGGAGTGAAATTGGGCCCTTTGATGTAAGTGGGCGAACTCGTGGTTTGGCCATTGACCAAAGGAACTCGAACACACTAATTGCCGGTGGGGCTTCTGGCGGAATTTGGAAAAGCACCGATGGGGGTAAAAATTGGACCCTCAAATCTAATCCTGGCCATAATTTGGCGGTTACCGATGTGGTACAGCACCCAAATTCTCCAGATACATGGTACTATACCACCGGTGAATATTACGGATCGGCCGGAGCACGAGGATCTGGCGGTGGTAACTACTATGGTTCTGGCATCTATAAATCCACGGATAATGGAGAAACGTGGTCGGTTATTGCAAATACAGAAGATACAGATGATAGCTTCAATTCTCAGTTCGATTTTATATCCGCCATTGAAATTAGTCCAACGACGGGAAGTATATTTTTTACGAGTAATGCCTTTGGAGTGTTTAGAACCACGGACGATTTCAACTCCTATTCTTTGGTATTAGGTGGAGTGAATGAGCATCGATATGCGGATGTGGAAATCACTTCTAGTGGCAAGATCTATGCGGCTGTTTCTACCGGTTTTAGCGGTAGTGGTGAAGAATCCCCTCCTGGTGTGTACGTGTCCACCGATAACGGTTCATCTTGGCAAGACATTACCCCAGATGACTTTCCTACCACGCATTATCGCTCAGAAATTGGAGTCGCTCCATCGAACCAAGATATTTTCTACTTACTTACCGATACGGGTGGAGGGGCAAGTGGCTTGCGACTCTTTATGTTTGTAACCACTGACTTAAACTATGTAAGCGCGATTGATCGCAGTGCCAACATCCCTAATTTTGGAGGTTCTGTAGGTAGCTTAAATCCTCAAGGAGGATATAATTTAGTTTGTGTGGTCTCGCCTGAAAGCCCAAATATTGTATTCATTGGTGGAACCAACTTATTTCGTTCATTAAACGGGTTTAGCAGTCCTATCACTTCGTCTAACGACCCAAATATTTGGATTGGCGGATATGCCTATGCCAACAACGTGAGTGGATATAAAAACCACCATGCCGATCAACACAACCTGGTTTTTGATCCGAACAATCCAAAAAAAGCGTTCAGCGCCCATGATGGTGGAATCAGTGTCACCTTTGATATCACTGCCAATCCAGTTTCTTGGAGTACCCGTGAGGGAGGGTATAACATCACTCAATTTTATACGGTAAGTCTTCATCCCGATTCTGCAGATACGCGAGTTCTTGGAGGTACTCAGGATAATGGTTCCCCCTATTTCAGATACAATACAGCAGGAAATCATGCTGCTAGTGTAGATGTATCCTCCGGAGACGGCTCCTTTGCCTATCTAGGTAAGAATTACTTCTTAACCTCTTCCCAAAGGGGTACCTTGATCCGCTATAATTACAACTTTAATGGTCAAGCTACAAACTGGTCCTATGTAGAGCCTTCTGAAGCTACAGGACAATTATTTATTCATCCTTTCGCGGCAGATCCTACCAATGAAAACAACGTAGCCTACCCTTCTGGTAATCATATTTTCCTGAATAAGGAGATGAGCACTCTTCCTAGGAATACTGGTGACCGGAATATGAACGGATGGGAAAGACTTCGCCATGTTTCTGTTGGCTCCGGCTATACAGTTACCGCCCTCAGTTTTACTAAGCGGCGTCCCAGTTCACGACTTTATTTAGGGGGAAGCTCTGATAATGATAAACCTAAGATTCTTCGCTTAGATGATCTTTCTGATGATAGCACTTTTACTGTTAGAACCATTTCTGGGGCCGATGAAGGAGCGTACATTCACGATATTCATGTGAATCCTGAAAATGGAAATGAATTATTTGTCGTCCTTTCGAACTATCAAGTCGAAAGCCTCTGGCATTCGATCGATGGAGGATCTAGTTGGACCGCGGTAGGCGGTAATCTTGAAGGTGAAAATGGACCATCTTTCCGATCGGCAGTGATTGCTCCCACAAAGGGCGGAGGTTCTCGATACTATGCAGGCACCAGTATTGGGCTGTTCATGACCGATGAGTTGGTAGGAGCGGATACAGAATGGGTTCGAACCGGTGATGCCGTCATGGGGACTCCTGTCATTGCCGACTTGGATTATCGTGAGAGCGATGATCGCTTAGTAGCGGCGACGCATGGACGAGGTATGTTTATTGGGGAAGTACCCATAAAAGTATCGAACGAGGATACTGAAAGAGCGGCAGATCAACCAAGTCGCATACGCTTAGTAGGAAACTACCCCAACCCTTTTAACCCATCCACAACGATTGCTTTTGAGCTTTCTGAAACGGCTCGAGTTAGTCTTGAAGTTTTTGATATTCAAGGGCGTAAAGTAGCGGATTTGATGAGTAATGAAGTGCTAAGTGCAGGTACCCACCAGCAACTCTTCAATGCTTCGAATCTTTCGAGTGGAACCTATGTGTATCGTATTCAAGCGTTTGATCTTCAAGGCGAATTTCTACTGAGTAGTTCGAAGACCATGAGTTTGGTAAAGTAGTTTGTGAATGGTTGCTTACAACTGTTCCGGCAAAGCTGTATGGTGGGTAGCGAGTTCGGAGCGGCTATAGAAATCCTTCATCACTACGCTTACAAGAACTGTTGGTAGGCAATCATACTGAGTATATAACTCAAAAAGCTTAAGGCCGAAACATATTTAATTCTCATTATTTTCGTGTATTCGGAGGCTTCCCCTGTTATGGTAAATAACCACTTATAGGTGAGGATTCCTCCAAAACTACCCCCTACCAAGAACAGTGCTCCCAACAAACCATTCGATAGCATCAATGCCAGTGCAACTAAGATGAGTCCCGATGAATAGGTCCAAAGATAATATCGCCGAACCCCTCTGATACCAATATGCATAGCCAATGTGCGATCATTCCGCTTCTGATCCTCTTCAAACTGAAATAGCTGTGAAATCGGGTATAAACTAATAAGTATTAAAGCGACTCCAAAAGCAGCTAAAAAGGGAAGCATGGCCGAAATCGCACCTTCAGCCACTAAACTAGACTCAAGTGCGAGATTGTTCGCAGCAAAAATGGCACCTCCTCCCGCGATATATCCCATAAAAAAACCGTTTGTACCCGTACTTATGGCGATAACAAAAACACTTAGATAGGGACGCCCCTTCCACCGGGTATGAGGGCTAGAATACGCCCAAAACAGAAATAAACTACTTCCATAGATCAGAGCTGCGATCATTGGCATGCGTGTTTGAGCAATATCTAATATGAGCACCATAAAGGGCAATAGCATCCATACCCACGAAGCATACCACATCCAAGGGGCCATAGGTGGTGGATGGTGAATGCCACCAATGGGACCTTCGTCTTTATCCCAATAAGAATTAAAAGCAGTCGCTCCTGAATACAACCCAAGATGCCACCAGAAATAATAGCTCAGGAATGGCATCACTTCGAGATTTGAAACAAATAATCCCGCCAAAAGATATCCTCCCGACAGTAAGACTAGTTGATAGACGATCCTGAGGTGGATCAGAAAATGATAGATCTGATGTAGTAGGTTCACGTTGTTCCAAAATTTTTATACGCTGTCAAGGTCAAACTTCTAGCAATTTACTATCTTTGTGATATGCAAGCTAGCGTTCTCACAAGTGACTGGATTCAAGAGAAGTTGACCCATGAACAACGAGTAGATGATTTAATTGGGCCTTATCTCATTGCCCGTTCCCATCATAAAAAACAACCTGTTCTGGATTTTCTTTTCGAGTATTATCATTTCCGACCTGCCATGCTTCGTAAATGGAGCCCAGGGCTTGGTGTAGAATTATCCTTATCAGACCAAGATAGGCAACACCTACCGCAATTTTCCGAGTTACAGGTAGAGGGAACCATTGCTTTTTTGGATCCTTCATTATTCCCAGATAAACGCCGAAAATCTTTAGAATGGGTAATTGAATTACTCGAGCAAACACAACAAAAAAGGCCTCAATTTGGCTGCTTTGGTCTCCATGAATGGGCCATGGTGTACCGTTCAGACGACCCTCGGCATACCCAAGTTCCACTGCGCTTTAGCACACAAGAAATTGCCGAAATCGTGGAATCACACCATTTAATTTGTACACATTTTGATGCCTATCGCTTTTTTACACCCGAGGCTGTTCCCCTAAATAAACACCAGCTTTCCAGAGAAGTGTTTATCGAAAAAGAGCAACCTGGCTGCATTCATACCAATATGGATGTTTATAAATGGGCTTATAAATTCTACCCATGGGTATCGAGTGAAACCATTCTTGAAGCTTTTGAATTGGCGTATAACGCTCGATACATCGACATGAAAGCCAGCCCATATGACTTTTCAGATCAGGGGGTATTACCTATAAAAATTGAGACGTTAGAAGGCAAACAAGAGTATAAATTCGAGCAGGAAGCCTTATCCAAAAAAGCCAAACCCATACGTGCTCAACTTATTAAAGAGTTGAAGCAATTACCTATATAATTTGCTTTCGTAGCCGTGCTACCGGTTCATTTAACTGCTCTCTATACTTACTTACCGTCCTTCTGGCAACTTTATAGCCCTCTTTAGATAGGGCATCGGCTAAAGCCTGATCGGAGAGTGGATGTTTCTTATCCTCAGCATCAATCAATTTTTGCAGGATGTCTTTAATTGCCCGGTTCGAAACTTCTTCTCCAGATTCTGTGATCAAGCCCTCGTTAAAAAAGTATTTGAGTTCGTACACTCCAAAATGAGTCTGAACATACTTGCCGTTTACCACTCGTGATATGGTTGAAATATCCATACCGATTCGCTCGGCAATATCTTTTAAAATCATGGGTTTGAGCGCTTCACCGTACTTAAAAAAGTCCTCCTGCAATGCCACAATCGTTTTCATCGTTTTCATCAGCGTTCTTTGACGTTGCTTTATGGATTCGATGAACCACTGAGCAGAGTCTAACTTGGTTTTTAAAAACTGCTGGGTTTGTGGGTCGGGACCTTTGGCCTTGGCTTTTATCTCGGACCACATATCCTCATAATCGGGTGATATTCGCAATTGAGGGGCATTACGCTGGTTCAATTTAATGAGAAAAGAGCCTTTTGAACCCGAACGTTGCTCATGAGTCTGCCAGTAGACCTCAAAATCAGGATCGATATACTGGTTATTGCTTGCCTCTTCGGTTTGAACCGCACCAGGCTTAGGGTCCATACGCCTGATCGCCTCAAACGCCTGCTTCAACTCGTCTTCTTCGACCGAAAACTTGTTCATTAACTTGTCGAAATGTTTTTTTTCAAATAACTGCCAAGCCTCGGAAATAATCTTAAGTGCCAATGCTTTACCGGGCACCTTAGCTTCGCTGTATTGCAATTGAACCATTAAACAATCTTGAAGAGAGGTAGACGCAATACCAAGTGGCTCTAATCGCTGTATTTTCTTTCGTACCTGTTCTACATACTCTTCATTTACAAAGACCCCTTGGTTAAATGCAATATTGTCGGCTACAGCAACAGCTTCACGTCTAAAATACCCATCCTCATCGAGGGAGCCCAAAATCTGATCGGCAATCAACTGCTCATCCTCTCTTAGATCAAGCAAACGTACTTGCTGCTCAAGTTCTTCTAAAAGAGTTGAGTGGTAAGGATCCGGCACATCCAAAAACTCCTCGCTCACCCCTGGTGTATACGCCGAATAGCTTTCCCCATCGTATTCGGTGTTATCCTGAAACTCATCCCAATCTACCCGATGTTCTTCTAGGGTTTCCAGGGCCTTATCGATCGATTGACCTTCACCATACGAGAGGTCCGACAATGATTCTGAACCGCCTTCCATGTGATCACTGGGTCCCTTATCCCAATCATCCTCTTGCAGTTGTTCTAAAATAGGATTGGTCTCAAGTTCCTCTTTAATTCGCTGTTCAAGCCCTTGGGTGGTTAATTGCAACAACTTGATGTATTGCAACTGTTGTGGGGATAGTTTTTGCTGCATCCCCTGCTGTAAACTATGACCTATTTGTTGCTGATTTTTCAACATCGCATGGTATGTTCTTTACCCTTTCCCAATCTAATGAATGAAGGTTTACTCAGTTCTACAGTAAACATCGTGTTATCATGTATACGTTCCTCTACCCTCATTCGGAAGCCTAGCTTCGTTTGGATTTGCGTTGGCTATTTGTTGACCCATTTTTTTCGGAGCCTTCCTCTTTCGTCGAAGACTCTTGAACAGATGTTACATTATTTTTGGGAATTAATTCAACCTTTTCCCCTTCTTTTTTTGCTTTCATAGCTCTTAGATGTGTACAAGCAGCTTGAAACTCTTCATACCACTCATTTCCATATCTTCTAATAAGTGGTTTTTCCAAGAAATCGGCTAGATAAATCCCTTCTTTTTCCGCCTTATCACAAGCGGCTGAACAAAGGGATGGGATGTATTCATAATTAATCCACTCAATGTCACTTACCCGCTTAATTCTAAGGGGATAAAGATGACAACTTAAAGGCTTTTCCCAATCGGTTCTACCCTGATAGTAGGCATTTTGAATGGCACAGGTGACTACCCCTTCTGCCGTATAGTGTACAAAAACACACTCTCCCGAAGAAATACAACTAAGTTCCAATCCTCTCTTAGAATCTCCTTGAATGAGACCTTTTGTTTCAACGGTTTGAACGGATTCTTCAACTAACTCATCTTTGAGTAGGTCATATGCTTTTTTGAGATGTCCAACTTCGGATCGAGCTACGGGCGCTCCCGCATCTCCCACCACGCAGCACGCCCCTTTGCATCGCTGTATGTCACAAGAAAATTTGGCATAAGCAATGTCTTCTGAAAGTAATGTGTGTTGAACCATGAACATAATGGAATATACGAAGTCGTTTTACTAGGGTTTTTGTTATTTTACACGAATAAAGACTTATTACAAACTTTCGACAATTAGCGGACACGAATTATGGAATCATTGGATACAACCACACAGCAGAATGTTCAAAAATGGTTAGAGGGCAATTATGCCCCTCAAACCAAGGAACACATCCAACGCTGGGTAGATGAAGGAGCTTATGAAGAACTCAGCGATGCCTTCTATAAAGATTTGGAATTTGGGACTGGTGGTCTGCGTGGAATTATGGGTATTGGAAGTAACCGAGTGAACAAATACACTTTTGGTGTGGCCACTCAAGGACTTTCAAATTTTTTGAATAAAACCTATCCCAATGAAGAAATAAAAGTGGCTGTAGCCTACGATTGTAGAAATAATTCAGATACGCTGGCCAAAATCGTGGCCGATGTATTTTCCGCCAATGGCATTACGGTCTATTTCTTTGAAGCGCTTCGGCCAACTCCCGAATTATCATTTGCCATTCGTCATCTTGGATGTAAAAGTGGAGTGGTACTTACGGCTTCTCACAACCCCAAAGAATACAATGGATTCAAAGCATATGGATCGGACGGAGGTCAACTAGTAGCTCCTTACGATACACAGGTTATGGAAGAAGTTCGCGCGATTCGCTCAATTGATGAGGTTCGTTTTAGTCCTAATGAAGAACTGATTATCTCCATTGGGGAAAATGTAGACACCCCTTATTTAGAGACTCTGCGAAGCTTATCCCTTTCGCAAGAGGCTATTGAAGCGGAATCTGACTTGTCCATTGTATTTTCACCTATTCATGGAACCGCAGGAGTATTGGTTCCCCCTGCCCTGAAGGCCTTTGGATTCAACAATGTGCACTTGGTCGAAGAGCAAATGGTGGTGGATGGAAATTTTCCAACGGTTGTGTATCCTAATCCCGAGGAGCAAGAGGCTCTCTCTATGGCTATTGAAGAGGCTAAAAAACAGAATGCTGAATTGGTCATGGCTACCGATCCCGATGCCGATCGTATTGGAATCGCGGTGAAGAATACCGATGATGAATGGGTGCTACTCAACGGTAATATGACCGGTAGTTTGTTGGTCAACTATATGTTAGAAGCTTGGAAACGAGAAAAAGGCTTCAGCGGTAATGAGTTTATCGTAAAAACCATCGTGACCACGCAACTTATTGATACCATTGCCAAACATTATGGCGTGACCTGCTACAATACCCTTACGGGTTTTAAATTTATCGGCTCACTGATGACAGAGAAAGAAGGTGTAGAGCAGTTTATTGTGGGTGGTGAAGAAAGTTATGGCTATCTGGTGGGGGATCATGTACGAGACAAAGATGCCATTGTATCTGCGGTCATGATTGCTGAAATGGCGGCTTATTACAAGCATCAAGGCTCGAGTTTGTATGAGGCGCTCATTCAATTGTATGTGACCCATGGCTTTTATAAGGAACGGTTGGTTTCTGTGACGAAAAAAGGGAAAGCTGGGGCCGAGGAAATCCAAGCGTTGATGGCTGGCTATCGTAGTCATCCACCCAAGCGTTTGGGAGGCTCTAGGGTTGTTGAGATTCGTGATTATGCTTCATCGGAATCTTTTCTGGTTGAAGAGGACCGCGTTGAATCCCTAGGTTTTCCTACATCAAACGTACTGCAATTTATCACCGAGGATGGATCGGTCGTGTCGGCGAGACCATCGGGTACGGAGCCGAAGATCAAGTTTTATTGTTCGGTGAA
>JAYPDB010000076.1:4022-10257 GCA_038125045.1 Bacteroidota bacterium | reverse complement strand
AAAAAAACATCAAAGGGTCATTCATGAGTAATAAAATGTGGCGTTGGGGCATATTAAGTACGGCCAATATTGGCCTAAGCAGGTTCATCCCTGCCCTCAAGGAAATGGAAGGGGTGGAAGTGGTCGCCATCGCATCTCGAGATTTTGATAAGGCCAGAAAAGCCGCGCAACAGCACGACATTCCCGTGGCCTATGGTTCTTATGAGGAACTCTTTTCGGATCCACACATCGATATCATCTACAATCCTACGCCCAATCACCTGCATGTACCATTGAGCATACAAGCTATGGAACACGGCAAGCATGTGTTATGCGAGAAGCCCATTGCCGTAAAGGTTGGCGAACTCGAGCAACTCATCCAAGCGCAAAAAAACACCCCTTCGGCTAGAGTCATGGAGGCCTTCATGTATCGTTTTCATCCGCAGTGGGCCTACGTTATGGATCAACTTCATGCCGGAGTGATTGGAACGGTCAATCATGTGAATGCCATGTTTAGTTACTTCAATGACGATTCCAACAATGTTCGCAATCAGGCCACTATTGGAGGAGGTGCACTCTTAGACATTGGATGCTACTGTGTGGACGTCTCGAAAATGATCTTTGGGGGTCACCCAACTTCGGTGCAATCTCATGTAGAATACGATCCTGTTTTCGAGACCGATCGCTTAACCACGGGGCTTCTGGCCTATGACAAGGGAACCTCTTCGGTGGTATGCGCCACCCAAACCTATGGTTTTCAGCAGGTATGCATCCACGGCACCGAAGGTCGAATAGAGGTGGACATTCCCTTCAACTCTAAATCCGACGAAGACCCCAGAAAGATACGAATCATTGGTGATGAGGGGGTGGAAGAATTCATCTTCGAAGGCCATAACGCCTATGCCTTAATGGCGCAAGCCATGCAAGATGCCCTCGAACAAGGCACAGAACTACCCATTAGCTTAGAAGATTCGAAGGAAACCCTTGGGGTGATGGATGAATTGTTCAACCCGAGTAACGACGAATCTTGGGGGCCTAACTCATGAGTGACGCCACCCGCGAACTATCTTATGATTACCTCATTATCGGGGCTACTGGTTTTACTGGACGCAGAACGTCACGAGTACTCTTGGAGCAGTGCGCCGATCGCAACCGTGTATCACTGGCCGCTCGAAACAGTGAGCGTTTAACATCTCTTGCGAAGGATTTGGGAGTCGATGAACAACACTGTTATCAACTCGACACCACCGATATTGAACGGGTACAGCACGTCATCCCTATGGCCCGAATGGTCGTATCCACAGCAGGGCCTTATTCGCTCTACGGGGAGGCGGTATTGGCTACTTGCGCAGCCACCGGCACCCATTACACCGACATCACGGGAGAGGTCGATTTCATAGCCGAAATGGCTCAAAAATACCGCGACCAAGCCCAAACATCAGGTGCTCGATTGGTTTCATTTTGTGGCTTTGATAGCATTCCGGCCGAAGTTGCCGTGCACACTCTCGCCCAGCGCTTTTCGAAAGGAGATGAACTTTCCATTCAATCCTATTACCAAACTCGTGGTGGTTTAAACGGAGGAACCATTGCCACCATGCTCAATAAACTCGCCAAGAGTGATCGAAAGCAAAAGGTTCAACCCGACGCCCTTATCCCTCCCGATCAACGTGCCGCAGGGCCAAGATTAAAAGCACCCAAGGGAGCACAATTCTTTGGTTTTGTTCGCCGCATTTTTCGGTGGAGCACGCCCTTTATCATGAGCGGAGTAAACGCGCGGGTGGTTTACCGGTCGGTGCACCATAGGCACGCAACGGGCGATTATGATTTTTCAAGCTTTGGGTATTCCGAACAGAGCAGCCTTGGCCGGTGGTACGCTCCCTGGTCTTTCCTACTGACGACTAAGTTGTTACTTGCTTTGGCTATATATGGTCCATTCGCATGGTTCCGTAGTCTATTGCGTGTGTTTGTTCCGAAACCTGGACAGGGACCTTCAGAGGCGTCTATAGAATCCGGCTATTTTCGAATGCTGGTGTTCGCTGAAAATACCAAAGGCCAAACCGAAAAAATTAGCTGTTTTTTTGCGGGTGATCCCTCGAATAAGGCGACCGTTTTCTTTTTGGTTCACTGCTCGGTATTACTGCTTGAGTTAGAAGACCTTAACCAATTAGCGGGGCCCGGTTTTCACACCCCTTACACCGCTTTTGGGGATCATTTGAAGCTACGATTAGAGGAAAAAGGTTATCAAATAGGTACATAAAAGGGAATTTTTCTTATTTTTCTGCGATTATACGTTTAGCTATAACCCGCAGTTAAATTATTGTACCTATGCCTTCAATGGTCACCTTTAACAATAAAGTGAATCGCGAATTCAGTCAGGAAGTGAAAAAGCGAGTGAATGCCTATTTCGAAGAGCGCAATCTCTCCAAGCATGCCAATGCTGCGATGGTCATCAAAACCATTATCATCTTAGGAGTGTATTGGGGGGCTTATGCCGCCATTATGCTAGGTGGACTCGGGTTGAATGCGATGTGGGCTCTTACTGCGGTCATGGGTATTGGAATGGCCGGCATTGGGTTTTCGATCACGCATGATGCCTTGCATGGGGCTTACTCCTCTTCAACCCGTGTAAACAATTTTGTAGGGTTATTTTTTGACTTGGTGGGGGCCAACGGGTACATCTGGAAGATCACCCATAACATCATCCATCACACCTACACCAATATTCATGGGCATGACGAAGACCTGGAGGTGGCTGAATTTATTCGACTCTCCCCTCATACCGAGCACAAACCTATTCACCGCTTGCAACATGTACTCGCCTTTCCGGCCTACAGTTTTGCAACCTTCTTTTGGGTATTTGTGAAGGATTACTGGTATTTCATCAAGAATCCTTTAGGGCCCTACGAAGACAAAAAACACCCTGCTTCGGAATGGGTAAAGTTATTTGTGACCAAAGCTTTTTATTACCTCTACATGATTGTCTTACCCTTGATGTTTTTGGACATCACCTGGTGGCAACTACTTATTGGGTTTAGCACCCTACACCTGGTGGCTGGTTTGATATTGGGGATTATTTTTCAGCTTGCGCACGTGGTAGAATCGACTACGCACCCGATTCCCAATGAAGATAACATGATTGAAAACCATTGGGTGATTCATGAAATGCTTACCACCAACAATTTTGCACGCTCGAACAAGGCGCTCTGCTGGTATGTGGGTGGGCTTAATTTTCAGATTGAACATCACTTATTCCCAAAAGTATGTAGTATTCACTACCCGGCTATTAGCCCCATTGTGGAACAAACTGCCAAGGAATTCGGCATTCCGTATAACTGCCATGAAACCTTTAGGGAAGCGGTCGCATCTCATTACCGGACGCTCAAGAAATTTGGTGATCCTAGCTTTCAATGGGATGGTGAGAGTCCTCTAGCGGCGGCCTAAGATCGATTTTGTTTCAATTTTTTACCTCTCGCAAGTCATAACTTTTGTACTATAAGTAACAGTTTTCTTAAGCGTTCAAATTTACTATACTCTTAAGATCACTAACGGAATATGTGCGAGTGGCGAAAAAACGCCATCCCAATAACGCACGTTCATATCGACACTAACTTTATCGGATTTTGTATGAATGCCATTCATATAGCTAGGAAAGGTGGCTTTACTTCCTGGGTACTGATTGCTGTGATTGTAAGCGGCGTTCAAAATATATCGTGCCAGCAAGAGCATCCTATCAGGGTTCAAGAAACTACGGAGCATCTACGATTCTTGAGTTCTGATGAATTAAAAGGCCGAAACGCCTTATCCCCTGAAATTGCTATGGCCGAAGAGTACATCGCTTCTCAATTTCAGCGTGCCGGACTTAAACCCATGACTGGGCTAAGTGGCTATCGCCAACACTTTAGTATAACCGAACATGCCATAATTTCGGCTCAAGCCTCTGTAAACGGCAGAAATCTTCCTCAAAATGCCATTTTTGGCCGAGTATTTCATGATAGCCTACACTGGAATTCAAGAGATCTGAGTGAGTTTACGGTACAAAGGATTTCTCGGGACGAAGCCTTCCGGGCTCGCTTTGGAGAACTAAATCGTAGCGAGCAATCTACCTTGGTGTTTGTGGATCCCGAGCATGCCGACATCTTTAATCGCTATCAGCAGTATTACTCTCGACCTAGTCGTAGTATGCACTCCCAAAGCCCAAGCGTGGTCTATATTCTGGGCTCTAAGGCCTATTCAGAGGGTGAGGATTTTAATGTTCACATACGTACCAATAAGACCGAATTCAGTTTATCCAATGTCGCTGGAACCATTGAAGGCCATCGCAAGGAGGAGATCGTACTCTTTTCGGCTCATCATGATCACATCGGCATACGCTCGGTGGTGGATGGAGATTCCATTGCCAATGGTGCCAACGATAATGGATCTGGGGTGACTTCGGTGATTCAATTGGCTCACTATTTCAACTCGCTTCCCAAACCAGAACGAAGCATTTACTTTGTCACCTTTACCGCCGAAGAAATGGGTGGCTACGGTTCCCGATATTTTTCAGAGCAGTTAGATCCCGATCAGATTGTGGCGATGTTCAATATGGAGATGATTGGAAAACCCGCGGTTTCAGGACCAAATTCGGCCTGGATCACCGGATACGACCGTTCTACCTTTGGGCAGATTCTCTCGGATAGCGCACCTGATTCGGTATATGAATTCTACCCTGATCCCTATCCACAACAAAATCTATTCTATCGCTCCGACAACGCAACCCTAGCACGACTAGGCATACCCGCTCACTCGATATCTACAACTCCCATTGATGTGGATCCTGATTATCACCAGGTGAGCGATGAACTCGAAACCATCGATTTAGAGCATCTCAACAACACTATTAAGGCGATTGCACGGGCAGCCAAAGGCATCATCTCCGGAGCGGATACCCCCACTCGTATCGATCCAGAAACAGTAAATTAGCTTAGTCTATGGTAGATTCTTGTGATTCTGGACCCACCACCGCAACGGGAATTTCTTCCCCATCGTTGAGTACGTAAGCGCTGGTTATTTTGGCCTTGGATTCCAACATCCGGGTCACCGAGCAGTACTTGGTCATGGAGAGATAGATAGCTCGGTGCAATTTGGCATCCAGCACCTCCCCCTTCACCTTAAATAGTACATGAATATGCTCAAAAACCGAAGGGATTCCCTGAGAAGTTCGCACGCCTTGCACATCTACATGATACGACTCTATGGGTTGTTTCTGCTTATTAAGTACACTAATCACATCCATAGAAGTACAGGCGCCTAATCCCACCAGAAGCATCTGCATAGGTCGAAAACCTTTATTCTCTCCACCAATTGCCTCTGAACCGTCTAGGTGTACCTGATGCCCTTGTTCATTGGAAGCCACTAAATGTACAGCGTCGTTAATTTGTTCAAAATGTATGTTCATAAGGCGTTCATTTGGGTTTTGATCTCAATTAGATGGTGTAAAAAATAGCTTTTTTCTGGGCACTTATACAATGCCATCTCTTGCATAGTCCCCAGCTAGCAGTTCTTGCTTACTCACTCGGGATTACCACCAAGCTTGGATATCGGGCAGGTCTTGCAGCGAAACCTTTTCTCCAATTTTAGGAATCACAATGGTTGCCTCTCCAGTCAGAGCCCGTTCGTACATTTTTTGCGCAGGTTCATTCCAAGGATGCATCGCCAAGGAAAATGCACCCCAATGAATGGGCATAACGGCTTTTGCCTTCACATCCATTGCGGCCTGATAACTTTCTTCGGGATACATATGAACATCAGGCCAACGCTTGTTGTATTGCCCAGCCTCAACAAATGCCATATCGAAAGGTCCTAGCCGCTCCCCAATTTCTTTAAAGTGTGGTGCGTAGCCACTATCCCCGCTAAAAAATAAGGCCTCCGTTGCGGATTTAATAACCCAAGAGCCCCATAGCGTATGAAAACGATCGGCAATGGCCCTGCCAGAAAAATGCTGCGCCGGGGTTAAATGAAACGATAGAGCATCCATCGTTACATGCTCCCACCAATCCAGTTCTCGAATTTTCTCAGCAGGCACCCCCCAGGTTTTCAGATGCTCCCCAATGCCTAGTGGCACTAAAAATTGCCCAACTTTCGGAGCCAGTACTTTTATGGACGGGAAATCCAAATGATCATAATGATCATGGGTAATCAGCACGAAATCAACCGAATCTAATTGCTCTATGTGAAAGGGTAATTCCTGGTTGAAACGTTTGCCCCCAATAAACGA
>JAYPDB010000076.1:1395-3922 GCA_038125045.1 Bacteroidota bacterium | reverse complement strand
TAAGTGCTTTTGTACTAAGGCGAGCCCCAAAAACCGGACTTAACACATACCATACACATCCAAATAGGACGAGTACTCCGAGGGATTTTACTAAGAACCAAATTGCCGTCATCTTGATGAAATTAAGTAGTCCTAAAGGTACTACAAACTCGGCATTAAATCAGAATATCCCACTTAAACACAATTATTTTTCGCCGTTTGTCCGAGTCGCTTCGTTCAATGACTAGAAAGCTTTGTTCCAAACGCTCGTTGATGCGTTTGAAGAGTTCCTTTCGCTTAACGGATTATATGAACCCCTTTCACTCAAAAACTCTATTTAATTATATGGCCATTAACTGAACCTAAAAGATACAAAGCATCTGAATGAAAACTTAAGTATTGTTTGAGACGGTGAAGTCTAAGGAGTTTACATATAAGCAAGCAGCCCCCACCCTCCTCCGGGGTGGTGCCGGTTTTTTGGACGATCTCGAGAAGGATCTAAAAAAAGCGAGCCACTCCATTGCCATCCAGGTGATGTCCTTTGAGGCCGATCAGGCTGGGCAGCGCATCATTGATGTACTGAGCAACTACCCTGAGCTCCAGCGGCGATTACTCATTGACGCCTACTCAACCACCGTGGTGAATGACACCTGGACCCAAAGACCCGGAAGTTCCCCTCGTTTGCGGGCTGCTCGTCAAGAGCGCAAAGCATTATGGCCACTGCTTAAAGCCGCCCAAGACCAGAGTATAGAAATCCGGTTCACCAATCCATTGGGACCATTTTGTCTAAAATACCCCCTGAGAAATCATAAAAAATGCGTTCTGATCGACCAGGTAATTTCCTATGTGGGCGGTATCAACATCACCGATCACAATTTCGGGTGGAATGATCTCATGATTCGAGATCAGCACACCGTATTAGCTCAGGCATTGCAGCAAAGCTTTGATTCGGACTGGCAGGCGGGCTTTTTGCCTAAAAAACTGAGCGCTCATAAGGCGAACCAAGCGCGCAAGGAAGGTGAGTACTCACTCAACACCAGCACTCAAGCACCTACCAGCATTCAAGCACCCACCACCACTAAAACCCCTCCACCCCATCAATCCATAGACTCCGACACCGAATTATACCTACTCAACGGCCTTAGCACCAAAGCCGCCTACCGCGATCTGCAAGAGCGAGTCGAACAAGCCAAAAAAGTCGAAGTGTTTTCACCCTACCTCAGCTATCCCATGTTAGACTCGGTCGCTAAAGTGACCGATCATACCATCTGGGTGCCTGAAACCAACAACAAAGCCGCAATGACAGGGCTGTTAAAACTGCCTCGATATAGAAAGCTGAATATTCAAACCGTACCCGGCACCCCAGAGAACATGTTACACGCTAAGGTGATGATACTCGAGGAGGAAACCCTGGTGTATGGCTCTAGTAATTTCGACCTGATAAGCTACCTTTTTGAGAAAGAATTGGTTATTGTTAGGCGCAATGCCGAAATGGCGGCTGAGGTTTTGGACGCACTCAGACCCTAACCAAAATCTGAACCAAAAGCCCAGCAACCATACCTTATATATAGGGCCCAAACGCATTTAAACCACATACACGACCCATGTTTGCCTCCTTTTTTGCTGATTACGACCGCTCGATTAAAAATCGAATTGTGGAAGAAGGCTATGATATCTATTTCAGCCGGCCCTTGGGATTCGTGTTTGCCAAATGGTTATCCGCCCTAGGCTTAAACCCTACGAACATCTCGGCCTTAGGAATGGTGATTGGGGTTACCGGAGGAGTGTTGATGCATCATCAGGACGTGTTATTCTACACGGCCATTGGAGGACTGCTGGTCACCTTTGCTGGAATTTTGGACAGCTCCGATGGACAGGCCGCCCGACTCTACAATACCCACACCGAGATGGGCCGGTATTTGGATATGTTTAACGATATGCTGGTCTTTATCGCCTGTTACACGGCTTTTTGGTACTTCATTGATGTGTACACCGTTGCAGGGTTTTGGGTATTTGGTGGACTTTCGGGCTATGTGCACTCGCTAAAATCCAACATTTACGAGTACTACAAAGGCGAGTTTTTGCACTTCTCCCTTACCGATTCAAAAAACAGAAATTACAGCGTCGAATACATTAAAGAAAACTTTGACCGCACGGGTTTTCTAAGAAGCGTCACCTATCCGATTTTGGTGGACTATGTGAAGCGTCAAAACAAAAACAAATTTCGCGACGATTCGATTACCGAACGGTTTGAAAAAGCGCGCGCCTTCAACCCGGAAGAATTCAAAGACATTTACATTGAAGAATCCCGAAAACTGCTCGCCCTATGGGCATGGGTATGCGGGTCGAATGTGATGCGAAATGGGCTGATTATTTCGAGCCTTTTTGGGCGAATTGATCTCTACGTATTCGCAAATATCCTGTCGTACTTCCTGTTTTTGGGGGTAGGTAAGATGCAACAACGCGTGGATACGCGCATACTGAATCGAATAGAGGATTGGGAGTTAAGCCATGTGGTGGGCTTCAAACAGCCTTAGAACCAGCGGGT
>JAYPDB010000076.1:0-1295 GCA_038125045.1 Bacteroidota bacterium | reverse complement strand
CCGTTGTCAACCGATACGCCTATAATTATAGGTAATACCGCCACATTATAGATGTGCAAAGGAACAGTAAATAGCAGATTCCAGCTCAGCAATACTAAGAAGGTTCCCACCAGTGGAGCCAGGGCCAAAACCGACCAAGAAAAGCGGCGGTAAATGCCAAAAATCACCAAAAATAAGGCCAAAAACGGAGCTATGGTCACCCAGCGTGTGTCGGCCATGAGTCGCTCAAGAACGCTTGCAGCAATCAACTGGGTACTGGCCAGCACATAGGGTGTACCCTCATCGGAGTATAGGATCCCCGAATGTTGCAGATATTCCATCGAGCGCGTGCCGCTCGATAAACTTCGGTTCGGGTAGATTAAAATAAGTGGTGCCAGTTCCCCCGAACGCAAACTAAAGCGGTTCCTTAAATAATCGGGCAAATCATCTTCTTTTGGGATTTCCGCCTCGACCGCCCATCCCGCATAGCGCTGTAATTCGTCATCCAACCCACCCAGATACGCTTCGTTATTCCGAATCAATGCTTGAAGTTTCTCTACGTTCTCCTTTTTAAGCGTCTCTTCGGCGCCTCCAGAAGGCATGCGACCGATCAACGACTCGACCTGATCCACGTAGGCCAGATCATTCCCCCGATCCGAGGCGTGTAATCGCTCGTGAAGCTCCTGGAAAAAATGCTTCGCTGATTCCGGAGAAGGGGCCAGTAAAAAAGAAGGCAAGTGCAGTCGATTGGGCTCGGGAATTTTCCGAGCAGCTTCTCGATAATCCGGGGTGCGGGTAACGGGCTCTAAAGAAGTAAAGTCCGTGTTAAATTCCACATGCTCCAGCCCGGCATAAGCTCCTGCCAACAGCACCACAGTCAGAAGTACGCCGCCGTAGGTCAGATTCATTACCTTGGAAGCTTTCCCTAATCGGTTTCCGATCATAGCAACCCAGCTATCAAGACGAGCGCCGGCATCTCGGCCTAAGCTTCCACCCGCATTAGCATTCGAATCAAGTTCAAAACCACTCGCTCCCTTCCGAGCGGCAGCCGAAAGGGGCAACCACAGATAACAACTCCCCAAGTGAATCGGAACATTGATCGCGACAATCATTCCGAGTTGAACAAATCCATCCAGCTCCGCAAACATCAAACTTGCAATCGCCAAGGTGGTGGTTAAAGCGCTGTAGCGAATAGGCGCCGTTTGCCCCCAACTAAGCGGCTCACCCCGGCGAATCAACGCATACATATGCAGCAAATAATCCAGATTCATGCCCATCAGGACGCTAAAGATAATGGCTGAAAACAAGTTCAACTG
>JAYPDB010000075.1:4727-10352 GCA_038125045.1 Bacteroidota bacterium | reverse complement strand
ATGATACGTACACGCGGTATACCAGCTCTCGTTTTCAACCCGATGAAACCGATCCGACGCGCGGTGGGTTAGGGCTTATATTAGAAACTCGAATCTTAGCGTGGTCTCAGACCTTGGTGAACGCGACGCACTTTAATTTATTTGAGTTAAAGAATGACGCGAGCTATGATTACCCGCGGATGGCTTTTGGATTATGGATTGCTGATTTCGTTGCTGGTGGAGGTCCTACCGATACTCCTTTATTTGATAACATCCGTGCGATTGCCTACCTCACCGACACCGACCGTTTAAGTGGAGGGAACGTCTTTGATGGGGGGCTTATTGGTGAAATGGGTTTGAAATTTATTGAAACGCCCGGTAATGCTTTAGATGGTATTGATAACGACGGGGATAGCGATGCCTATAATGTGGCCAGCGATATTTATGATCCGGATAATGTGGATTTATATAGCCGACTTATCACGGCTAACCGAGGATTTTACTCGAATCTAAGTACCGTACGAGACACCTTGATTCGCGTGTTTAATGCGGGTGATTTCACCGAGCGATTGGTAAGAATAGGAGACCCTATTGTATTGATACAGGAGGACCATAGCCGAGTGGTTCATACCTATGATGGTTCACCCTTTGTTTCACAAGGTAAAACCTATGATTTTGGCGGAGCTGCCTTCCTAGTTCAGGAAGATTTACTCCCGGAGACCGATGAAGATTTTGGTATTCACATCGATGGTTTGGATAATGATTTTGACGGATTGATCGATGAGAACCAGCCGAATCACCTTACCAAAAGTACCTATGTGCCTTCGTTGGATCAGTTCCAAACACGGCCCGTTCGCTTTATTAATTATTTGGCATTTGAAGCGGGAGATACGCTGCAACGTGGGTTGATTGTTCCCAATCAGCTCATTCGAGAGCGTATCGCGAACGACGCCGCCTTTGCTAGCTTAGTAACCAATGATTACCAAGGGCGTTTTCAGAATTTTCATACCAGTGCTCCTATGATGGATGAGGGTAGAGAGGACTATTTTGATAACGATGATGACTGGAATATCTTGATTGATGATGTGGGTATTCAGGGTGACCCTAATTCTATGAGTTTAGGTCAAGGGGATGGATTTCCTACCTCAGGAGCGGGAACCGTATTTCCAGGTGAATCGGGTATTGATAAAACAGATGTGAGCGAAACGGATCTTATTGGGGTATCTCGAGTACGAATTTTCGATGCTGGAGCCCTACAAGTAACTCAGGATGCGGACATTTGGCTGCGTTACTTGATACCAGGTGAGTTTGTGGAAACTCAGGGCACGGACTCTGATATCTTCGTTTCTTCTGGATTATTTCCTTTGGCGAAAGGTACCTCTGAACGATTTGCCGTCGCTATTACAGCGGCGCAGGAAAATCAGCAAAATGCACTTTTTGATCGCCAGCGAGTGAATCAACGTCTTGCCGATGCGACCAAAGCCTATGAAGCCGATTATCAATTTGCAGTAGCTCCTGATCCACCCATCATTACCTCCGTACCGGGTAATGGTAAGGTTACTTTGTATTGGGATACCAACTCCGAGAATTCTTTTGATCGCTACATGAATCTGCAGACCGGAAACGGTTATGATTTCGAGGGCTACAAAGTATATCGTACCACCGATGTTTCTTTTGAACAAATCCGTAGTATTACCGATGGAAAAGGAGGTAAAACCTTCTTACAGCCGGTTGCTATATACGATATTCAAAATGGCGTGTCAGGCTTTCACCCGGTTGCTGAAAACGGACTTCAGTTCGATATGGGGAATGATACGGGTATCCGTCGCATCTATGAAGATACGACCGTGATTAATGGCCGAAAGTATTATTACGCGGTAACCGCCTTTGACCGTGGTTTTGAAGCGGCGGGAATTAGTCCTTCGGAATCTCCGGTTCAAATGTCACTCAATCCCGATGGGACCGTGGATTTTGGACAGAACGTGCTCGAAGTTCGTGCCTCTCGTGAGCAGGCGGGATACATTAGCCCAAGTAGCCCTGCAGCTGCTATCTACCAAGGTGCTCCTGGAGGTACGGTTCAGGTTGAAATCATTGATCCCACAACCTTAAAGCCAGATAATCTCTATGAAGTGGTATTCGAGGATACGCTCATTAGTGGTGGCGCCAATCCTGATACCCTCAAAACCAAGAACTTTACCCTCCGAAACATTACCACAGGAAGCCCGGACACCTTGCTTTCCCGATTCACCAGTTTTAACGGTGAGGGAAATCCTGTGACCGAAGGATTTACCGTACGCGTAACCAATATTGAATCATTCGGGTTGAATGAAGCTCGGTCTGGATGGTTCTCCGGAGATCCAGAAGCGATGAATATCCATGGGTATTCGTTTGTAACGCAAGCTGCTCCCAAGGTTGCAGACTACGAACTCATTGTCGGGGATGCAGTGGGCTTTGGGCAATCCACGGAGAAAGAAATTGAGGTGGCCACGAATATTTTTCAAGTCATCCCTTCCATACCGACCAATTTCAAAATTATAAATACGTATACGGGAGAGGAAGCGAAGTATGCCTTTGCAGATTTAAATGTGAACACCTCTTTTCAACAGCGATGTAATCCAACCATTATTGTTCCCGGTAATTATACCCCTCCCAATCCAGGTGAGTTATCGGCGGTTGCAGGCTTTAGCGGCCGATGTTCGGATGTACTATTTCTTATCGAAGAGTTTAGAGAGGTGGAAGATACTCTAACCTATAAAATTGAGATGGCTCCACTACTTATCGACGGTAATTTAGAGACTCGAAATCCAGCAGCTGGTGACACCTTGAAACTATTTACCACGAAGCCTTTTTCAGCCAATGATGTGTTTCGTTTCCGTTTCGATAGTGAGAACATACCCCGTATTGATGCGGATTCTGCCACTTCGGCACTGGATGATATCTTGGTTATTCCCAATCCCTATAAAGTGGCCAATATTTATGAACCAAGTGTGACCAATACCAATTTTCAGCATAACCGGGAATTGCATTTTACGGGAATGCCCGCGCCTTCAACCTTGAGAATTTTTACGGTTTCAGGTGTATTGCTTCGAGAAATCACCATAACCGAAGCCGATCTTACGAGTGCTTATGGGGGTTCTTATGTCTGGAATATGCTTACTAAGGATAATTTAGAAATCTCGTATGGCATTTACTTGTACCATGTGGAAGCGCCAGGTGTAGGCGAGAAAGTGGGTAAATTTGCGGTGATTAAATAATGAAAAACATGATACGACATACAATTTTGAAACAAGGGTTGGGGATGATGATCATTCTCATGGCTCCTGTTTTGACCCATGCACAATTATCTAAGGTTGGAACATCTGCCGCCGAATTTTTACGAATCCCAGTAGGTGCTCGTGCCTCGTCCATGGCTGCTTATACCGCTAACATGAATGACGCTTCTTCAATGATTCTCAATCCTTCAGGTTTAACTTCTCTGGGTAATTCTGAGGTTTTGGTAGAGATTACTCCTTGGTATTTGGATATGACGCACAGCTTCTTTGGTGCGGCCATGCCTACCAACAAAGGAGTTGTAGGAGTGCATGTATTATCTTTGAACTATGGAGAATTTGAGGAGACCACCGCAGAAGCCCAAGGTCTAACGGGTCGAACGTTTAGCGCTTACTCGGTATCCTTTGGGGTGAGTTATGCCCGACAGTTATTACCACAATTTAGTATTGGGGGTACGGCGAAAGTGGTACATGAACAAATTGCAAAGAGTTCGGCTTCTGCCATAGCCTTTGATATTGGAACGGTCTATCAAACCCCTTTTGATGATATACGATTTGGAGTGAGTGTGACCAATTTTGGATCGAAATTACAGATGAATGGGAATGATCTAATTATCAGCTCGGATCCTGATGAATCCCAATCTGGTAATTATGAACCGGATGCCCTCTTAGCCACACAAAAGTTTGATTTACCATTGATGTTAAAGGTTGGTCTGAGTTGGGATGCGGTTGAACAAGAGAACATGCGTCTCACTCTTTCCGTAGATGGTAACAATCCAACCAACAACACACAGAGCGTTAGCATTGGGGGAGAACTTGCTTTGGCCAATGAACAAGTATTGCTACGAGCAGGTCTGCCTTATATCGGACAAGAGGATAAAATCGAAACCTTCAGCTCGGGAATTGGAGTTCGGTATCGAACATCCAATGGCTTAGGGCTTGGTTTTAACTACAGCTATCACGGATATGACTATTTGGGAGACGTGAACAAATTAAGCGTACAGATTTTCTTTTAACCTAAACAAAAACAAAAATAAGGAGTCAAAATGACCCATATTTACAACAATATACTCCAGTGGAGTATACGAGGCATGCTTAGTGTCTTTGTAATCATGAGCATTGGTTTGTTCATGAGTACAGATGCGCAAGCGCAAGAGAGCTTGTTCTTTTCAGAATATATTGAAGGTTCAAGCAACAATAAGGCATTAGAAATTTATAACCCGACGGCTGATACGGTATTCTTAAGTGGTTGGGCATTTCCTAATGTATCTAATGCACCTACAACTCCTGGTGAATATGAATACTGGAATGATTTCCCTGACACCGCATATATTGCACCAGGCGCTATTTATGTAATAGCTCATCCAAGTGCAGATGCTACAATACTTGAGCAAGCAGATTACACATTTACCTATTTAAGCAATGGTGATGACGGATTTGCTTTGGTAAAAGGTGATAGTGCAGCTGGATCAAGTTTTGAAATCATAGATTGGATTGGCTCATGGGATGAAGATCCAGGTAGTGGTTGGGATGTTGCAGGCATTGAAAATGCGACGGCAAATCATACTTTAATGCGTAGAGCTTTTGTTAATAAAGGTAATTCTACCGCATTAGCATCCTTTGGTTCTACTCCTTCAAATTCTGAATGGATTGTCAAAGATGAAGATTATTTTGACAATATTGGATTTACTACACCAAATGAACCAGGAATCGCACCTGATCCTGCTGAATTAGACACTAGTAAAGTGTTTGCACTTTTTAGTGAAGATTTTGCAGAAAGGGGTACCGTTGACACTTGGAGAACAAGTTGGAGTGCGGCTAATTATGAAGAAGTCACTCTGGCTGGTAACAAGGTGAAAAAATATTCTAATTTAGATTTTGTTGGTATAGAAACCGCAGCAGAACAATTGGATATGACCTTAGCTACTAATGTTAGGTTTGATGTATGGACACCTGATGCTACATTGATTAGATTAAAACTTGTAGACTTTGGAGCAGATGGTGCATACGGTGGTGGTGATGATGTTGAGCATGAAGTAGTAGTAGAAAACCCAGAATTTAAAAAGTGGGTGACCGTTGATATTCCAATGTCAGAATTTACTGGACTCACCACTAGACAAAATATCGCACAACATATTTTCTCTGCACAACCAACAGGTAATGCTACTGTATACATAGATAATTATATGTTCTATACAACTAAAGTTTTACCGGTTATCGTTACCTTCCGTGTGAACACCTCTACCATGCCTGATACCCTACGTGAAAATCACTTCATGCAAATTCGTGGAGGGTTCAGTGGTCCTGATGTAGCAGATGCGGCATCTTCTGGTATGATCACTTGGGACTCAATGTCTCGACATATGTACAATGAAGG
>JAYPDB010000075.1:0-4627 GCA_038125045.1 Bacteroidota bacterium | reverse complement strand
CTATTCTTTAGAGTAAACATGGGACCTGCCATTAAAGCGGGTAACTTTGATCCTCAATTCGATAGCGTAGGCGTTCGAGGTAGTTTCGATGGTTGGACAGATGGTATTATCTTAGAAGCTGGTGCTAATCAAGGTGATAACTTCTTCTTTGAAGGAACCAAGCAGCTTTCACTAGCAGAAGCGGGACCTATCACAGATGTGAATTACAAGTTTATCACCATTTCTAACGGTGCTATTGGATGGGAATCTGATCCTAACCGTACCTTCACGATGCCTGCGGCTGATACCACTATTCACTGGGATTACTTCAATCGAATGGGCTTCCCTCCATCCAATGCGAATACCGATCCTGTGAAAGTGACCTTCACGGTTAATATGGCAACCTTGTTGGATACCCTTCAAGAGTACCATACGGTACAAATCAAAGGTGCCCCAGTGGGTGCTGATGGCGCGAATACTGGTTTAGGCAGCATCATTACCTGGGATACCGGGTCTTTAGAAATGACCAATATTGGTGGGGATTACTGGCAAGCAAGTTTCGACATGTCTCCCGGAGATGTTCTTAACTATAAGTTCTGGGCTGGTGTTGATCCTGAAACTCCATTGATTAATGGTACCGAGCAAGGATGGGAGAGTGGAGACAACAATGTATTTGCTTTACCAGCCAATGCAGCGGGTGACACCGTACTTCCCGTACAGTGGTATGAAACTCGTATGAAACCTTTCGAATCCAAGACCGATTCTGTAGGTATTTGGTTCCGTGTGAACGTGGGCGCTGAAGTTCAATTAGAAAACTTTGACCCTGCAGTTCATACTATGGCTGTACGAGGTACCCCTGCTCCATTAGCATGGGATGATTCGGCACCTACCCTTAACTACGAGGGTGCGAATGGAAACAACCATTTCTATTCAGGTGTTATTTATTTTGATGCTGATGATGTAGCTTCTTCGGCACCCGACAACCGTCCTGCACAAACCGTTAAGTACAAGTTCTTTATGAACAACGGCACGGGTGATGGTGGATACGAACAAGGCGCAGATAAGTTTGTAACCTTAGGCGCACTTGCCGATACCACCTTTAAGTGGGATTACTTCTCAGGAAAACGTCCTTCTGATTCACCTGTTCTTAATACCACACTAAACTTTGAAGTGAACGTGGGTATTCTAGAAGGCTTAGGTTATTTCAACTCCTCTATTGATACCGTGTACTCCCGAGGTACTTTCAATGGTTGGGGAGCTACTGAAATGGCCTTTAACTCATTCTCAGGTACGTATGAAGTATCTAATATTCCATTCAAAACCACAGTTGGTGCTAAAGTAGCCTACAAGTATTACGTGAAATGGGATAAATCTCGTGATGATGAAGGTAGTGTCAATTATCTATCTGGCATTATTCATGACCAATCAGGATGGGAAGAGCCTGGTGTTACCGGTGGTGGTGACCGTATTTTTGCTATGGTTGATGCTGAAAATCAGCCTAAACGTTCGGAATTCTTCAATGGTGTAGAACCTAAAGCACTGATGACTCCTGCCAATGTTGAAGGTGGGGCGATTACGGTGAATTTTGCCATTGATATGTCTCCAGCGGTACAAAATGCGGCCCAACCATTTGATGCCTCAAATGATTCAGTATATCTATTCGTAGATACTCCGTTCTTTGCCTTAACCAATGGTATTACGGTACCAGGTGATGGAGGCGGAAACTGGTTAACCATTTCTGACGAAGAGCGTGAGTCTGTTCGATTTACCGATGAGGATGGAGATATGATCTACACCTTGGCTCTTGAATTACAATTGCCAACTCTAAACCACATTGGTTTCCGTGTAGCTTATGGAGAGCCAACTTCTGAAGATGGTTCACTATTCGTACATGGATCAGGATTCTCGGCTGGACGTCGTCATTACCAGTACGTACAGCCTATTGTTGCTGAAAATGGTGCGGTAACCTGGCCAAGTTCATACACCATGCCAACCTTGACATGGAAGATTGATGACTTGGATTGGGAAGCTGCTCCCGACTACAATACTCCAAATACTTCTGCAGAAGACGAGACAGAAGTTGTACGTGAGTTTGCTTTAAATCAAAACTATCCAAACCCATTCAACCCTACAACCAATATCAGTTTTAGCTTAGCCGATGCGGCTCCGGTTAAACTGACGGTGTATAACCTATTGGGTCAGGAAGTAACCACCCTAATTAGTGGAAAATTGATGAATGCAGGTACACATAATGTGGCCTTTAATGCAGCGTCTCTATCTTCTGGGGTATACATCTACCGTCTTGAAGCAGGTAGTTTTGTAAGCAACAAGAGAATGACACTCATTAAATAAGCTTGTTTTATAGGGTTAAGTGGGAGTCTTCTAATGATTTCCACAAGCCCTTCTCGTTTATTTGAAAGTCTTATTTCACAGTGGTTTTGACCGACCACTGTGTACTTAAAAACGTAATTTTTTATGGCATCGACCATTTATGACATAGCGGAAAAAGCGGGCGTAAGTATTGCAACCGTTTCTCGAGTTTTCAGCCAAAGCAGTAATGTTTCACAGAAGACCCGTGAAAAGGTGCTTAAGATTGCTGAGTCTGTGGGCTATCATCCACAAGCCTATGCGCAGGGATTGGCAAGTAAAAAATCCAACACCATTATGGCCGTGGTTCCTGTCATGTCCAACTATTTTTTCATGGAAATTTTAGGAGGAATTCAGGATAAATTGACCAAGTTGGGTTATGAACTAACCATTTATAATGTAACTGGAACGGGAGAGCACTTTTTTCAGCAGGTTGAACATGTGATTCGTAGAAGAGCGGCTGAAGGATATCTCTTTATTTCTATCCATCTTAGTGCAGATCAGTGGGATCGACTTCAAAAATATCCTGTACCTATTACCTTGATTGATGAGTTTTATGAGGGTTTTGATTCGGTAAGTGTTGATAATGTTCAAGGCGCATATAAAGCCACAAAAGCGTTCATAGATACTGGTTATAAGAAAATAGGTATGATCTCGGCATTAGCGTCATCAAAACCTATTCAAGATCGTATTAAGGGTTATGAGTTAGCATTTGAAGATAGTGAACTTGTTTTTGATCCTAGTCTTGTGGTTAGTGGAGATACCGAGTATAGAGATGGCTTTACCGAAAAAGGCGGGTATGAGGCTATGAAGCAGATGATTAAAGAACACCCTGAAGTGGATGCATGTTTTTGTGCCTCAGATATACAAGCTGTGGGAGCTCTGAAAGCTATGGATGATTTAGAATTTTCTATTCCATTGATTGGATATGATGACATAGAAATTTCTGAATACATCGGCCTTTCTACGATTCGTCAGCCAATGAGAGATATGGGTGCTATAGCCACTCAAACACTATTAGAGCGAATGAACAACGATAAAAAAGCAATTTCTCAAACGCTCTACTCTCCACAGTTGATACTAAGAAAGTCTACTAATGGTATTCTTAAACATTAGCACTCTATTCACCAATCACTTTCATGCTTAGCTATATTCGCTCTTCATTCGCACTACTATGTACTTTTTTGTTCCTCAGTCAGATAACCAATCCCTATGTAATGGGTCAGGTAGTGACTTTTGAACCTAGCTTTGCTACTCAGTATGATTCATTAACGGTTTATTTTGATGCCACCGAAGGTAATGGAGCCTTAGAAGGTTTTACGGGAAGAGTATTTTTACATACCGGTGTAATTACCTCTCAGAGTAATTCAGGTAGTGATTGGAAATATGTACCAGCTGGTTGGGAGTCGTATCCTTCGAACTTAGAAGCCAAACAAGTGAGACAGAATCTTTGGAAATTCACTTTTGGTCCTAACATTCGAGAATTTTTTGGTATATCCAATACCAGCGAGGAAGTAATTGAAGTGGCTATGTTATTCAAGGGTACTCGAAGTTTAAGCGGAGCACCTGTAGCGGTTGGGCGAGATGTGGGTGATAACGATATTTTTGTAACACTCAGTTCCGGAGGGGTAGAGGCTAGGTTTGTATTGCCCATAGCTCCTTTGAATCTTATTCAGCAAGCTGATTCCCTCATGATTTTAGGCATAGGCTCAAGTACTACAGGTAATTTAAATCTATCTCTTTACCAAAATGAGACTCTCATAAGCCAGACCGAGCGAGATTCTATTGTCTACACCTTCATTCCAGACTCGGATAGTGAACTTGTTCAGTTTCAACTGATTGCTTCAGATGGTCAGGGAGTGTCCGATACCGCTTCAACTACAGTAGTCATTCGGCCCAACGAGCTTCCTCAACAACCTAGACCTGAGAATACCCCAGATGGAATCAACTATACGAGTGATACAAGTGTTAGACTCTCCTTATTTGCACCTCAAAAAGACTATGTATATGTCTTAGGAAATTTTAATGACTGGACACCAACTAATGAGTATCTGATGAACAAAGATACTTATAACATGGATAGTACGTGGTTTTGGATTGATATTGAAGGATTGTTCCCAGGTAAAGAATATGGATTTCAGTATTTAGTCGATGGAGCTTTACGCGTAGCCGATCCATATAGTGAGTTGGTACTGCACCCTGATGACGATCCCTATGTTCCTGCTAGTGTTTATCCCAATTTACTTGAATACCCCTATGGTAAAACCAGTTTTTCTGTAGG
>JAYPDB010000074.1:0-10403 GCA_038125045.1 Bacteroidota bacterium | reverse complement strand
AGATTGGCAATTAGAGTTCCGGCAGCCGTACCTACAATACCGAAATAGATGGTGAGCGGAATACTCAAAAGTAGATTTGCAACGAGTAAGTTGATACTAAAATAAAATACGCCCTTGGTATCCCCAAATGCTTGGAGAATACTGCCGTAATGAGTCACCCGAATTAGTACAATTAAATTATAGAGTTGAAAAGGAAGTACCGAATTAGTGTAAGACGTTTGATCCGTTTCAAACAATAAGCGAATCAAATCCGGTGCTAAGAGTGTGAACAAAATGGTTAATGGTATAACCAGTAAACTTACTTTCTCCACTCCTTTATACCATAAAGATAACAACTCCTCCTTCTTCTCCTGCAGTTGATATTGAACATAGCGTGAAATGAGTACCGAACCTACTGCCAGAGGTATGACTTTAATGATAGGCACTTCATTTGCAGCAACATTATACTCGGCGTAGGCGGTATTGGCTAAAAAAATAGAGACAATAAATTTATCAATGTATTTATTGAATCGCCCAACCAATGCCGATAGACCCAATGGAATAGAAAACCGTGACTGATCACGTAGGGTAATGTGATCTAAGAGTTCAGCTTGGCCCTCACCTGTACCATCTTCCTCTAAGAACCCTTTAGGAGGCAGAATATTCCATAACAGCACAAATGACCCTACAAATCTGATCAGGGCATATCCAACCAGTGACCAAATAGCAACCGACAAGCCAAAGCCTATTAGAAGAGGAATTACCAGGGCCATAAATGCCATGATAGACGTCCCCATTTCATACCATGCTGCCAGTTTTTGACGATCAGAAGCTAGTAAAATATTGGTAGTAGGCCACGTAGGAATCTCCAAAATACTTACCAGCGCTAACAGGGGGAGAAATTCTTGTAATACCACAATGGAACGTTGTGGCCATTGCGTGAGAAGGGTCGGTAAAGCCGTGTTTAAGAGCAAAATTAGTGAGGCAGCAACAAGAGAGGTGATGAAAAGTATTCCAACCGTTTGACCTACCAATCCCCGCCTGGCTCCCTTCGCAACTCGTTCGAAGTAATAAAAAATGCTATCAGGAAACCCTAATACAGCAATATTGCGCGCAATTTCATGAACCATTAACACATAACCCATAATGGCAAAATCAGTTTTTGAAAGAATCCTAACGACGGAAATCGCCAATGCCAGATCAATAAGGGTGGTCATGACCCTTGCAAAAACAATGACTCCCGTTTTTTCCTTGAGTGAAGATTCTGATTTTTTTCGGGTTGAAGACATTCGTTTCCTTAACGCTTACTGGGTATTGGTATCCTATTATGCTCTTCTATGGCTTCTACGAGTAGAGACGAAAGTTCATTGGTCTTTGAAAGGGCATGATAAAGATACAAGGGATGATTGGGATCGTTAAATACATCATTCACCTGATTCGGATTTGTGTGGTGTGAAGCAAGTACCTCTACATCTTTTTGGTCCTTTTTGGTGGTCCATTCTTTCCATAAATGATAGATATGCATTGTTAAAAGATCCAACTCATTGGACTTGAATTGTTGACCCCTACCCGTTTTCGTTAAAATATCCGCCATCTCAGAATTACCGCCTATCGAAATAATGGGAGCTTGTGCAGGGAGATAATCCCAAAACTTAGAAGGAATCACCATATCTCGGTTTGGATTAAGAATGGATACCAATCCCTCAAAATCAGCCAACATCTTAGGTACCTCATGGTAATGAAGGGCATTCATGGGTATAAAATGTTGGTCCATCTTAGTATGCAATAACCTATCTAGTATATCACCCTCCAGCTCACCAATATGATAGAGTCGTACATCAGAAAAAACGTCAGGGTGCCGCTCTCTAATTCGTTCAAACAAGTTAATGATAGGGTCTATTGGGGATGAAGATCTGAATTTACCTAAGAAGACCATTTTGAAATAATCTTTACTTAAGGGGTTATCTCTGTAATCTCCTGAATTCTCGGTACCGGAGGTTATGTTACTAGTTACATCAGATATTCTAGGTTGAGTAGCGTCATAGGCGTTGTGAATAACTCTCATCTTATCTTTTAAGGCTGGATAATGCTTTTGATACATTTCCAACGTCTCTCGAGCAGTAAATACAATATATACTGCTAGCTCAAATATTCTTTTTTCCAACATATGTTCGATGTATCGAACCCATTTGGCTTTTTTCTTTGATCGAACGGGACATAAGGTAAAAGGATCTCGTAAATCCAGAATCAAAGGCAGATCAGATCGTTTAGCCATTCGGCTAGCTAGCACCAAACCAGACCATGGATCGGCTGTTACCCAAATAGCCTGTGGCTTGTGTTTTCGAATAACTTGTTCAACTTTTGAATAATGATAACGCAAGATTGGGAACCAGGTATCCAGAGGTAGAAATCGCTCCAAATAGTCGATCATTGTCTGTACGCTAGTGCTCTTTTTGGGAGGTTTTAGACGCTTTTCAGGAGATACGTTGGTATCCCTGGCTTGGCTTAAGTCGCTACCCGATTGCTTGGTAGTACGGTCAAATGGAACGTTCAAGGCATGCAAACGAACACCTGACAAATGATTAGACTCATCGTCACTTAAGTGAAGTTTATTAGTATCTAAATAAACCACATCTAAACTCCAATCTAGTTTATTTAAGTATTTAACGAATTTATAACTACGTAGGGCTCCCACCCTTTTTCTAGGCACGAAATAAGGGCTTATGACTAGCAAATGTGGATTTCCTTTTACATCACTCATCTTTGTGAATTTCCATTGATGGAAACTACTAACTACTCAGCGGCAATCGAGTCAATGACTCCAGTAGTTTATTTGAACTCTGGTTGGTGATCAGTCGTTGCCAAACGGATTCTGAGAAGGTATAAAATGGTTTTTTTTGATGGTACCAACCAAAATGTAAACAGTAAGGTGTGGTTAACAAAAAGTCAGTCTTTCCTGGGAATAAGGATAAGAATCTTAGCAAATTTTTCCGGGTCCTAACCGATTTTAACCCACGGATGGAGTAGGTAAAGTCATCATTATAGTACGTGCAATTTACGTACATAAATTCTTCATCGTGTTCGGTCAAATCTTCTATGTAGTCTAGTTGTGGACTATTATGTCCTTGTAACCATGGATAGACAGGTATATTGAGTTTTGACATGGCCATAGCCAAACTCCATTCACACGACTCCATGGTTCGACCTTGTTCCATCTTTCGAGATCGAAAATGGGTTTCTTGTTTGCGATTGAGCATTTCAGAAGCGAGAACACAGACCTGTTTGGTTGTTTCATAGTCCTGAGCATAGATCATTCCTGATTGAACTCTTGACAAATAACTCAGTCCAAATCGTTTTAACGTACGATTTCGTCTACGGAGGATAATATCCTTAAGCACACCAGCACCCTTAGATGCCCCAAAATAAACGTCAGAAACCAGTGTACCTGTGATGGTAAATTCAAAAATCCCTAGTGAAGACCACAACGATGATGGGTCTTTACACCAAACAATATCACTATCCAAATAGAGGTTTCTTTGAAAAAACATGTAGTGATGTACATTGTGCTTAAAACCTACAATAGATGTGTGCTCTTCAGGCATTACGTGAATAACATCAAACAAATAGCTTAGATTTTTTTCATCCAAAATTTGTTTGTGTTTACTGCTACAAGCTAAAGCAATGGGGCGTTCACGGTCGTACCTACGTAAGGTGCTTACCGATGCTACGGTGTGCTTTAGATACTTAGGATGTCCGTAACTGACATAGACATAGCCTTCGTATTCTTTTTTTGAGGTAGGTATGGACTGTAGCACGTAGTTTTTTTTGAATATAGAAGTAAAATAAGGATTCTCAAAAGATACTAAGAATTTCTCTCAGCTCTTCTGCGTAAGGTTTCCATTAAATACCCAAACCCACGGCTTGCAATAATTCTCTGAAACTGCCTGTTGTACGATTCGGCAGTAAACACATCGTCTATACTCATATCTGTAATTTTCCAGTCACCCGATTGTTTTGTCATAATATAGTTTACAGGAGTTCTAATATTATCCCATTCTGCAATCGTTTGTACATAGGTTGAATCATACGTCCCATTAATGGATTCATAGTCGATAACCGCTCGATAAATATCTAAATTAGCTAGTGATTGGTCACGAATGATGCTAGAAAATAATTGTACAAATTCATCTCGAATAGCTACAGAAATGGTATCATAGGTGATTTCTAATGCGGTTTTGGCCATAGCGTCGAAATCTATGATTCCATTTACTATATCTTTAAGTTGAGATCTTTGTTGATCAGAATAATCAGAGCCTTCCGGCCCTAAAAGTTTTTTAATCTGTTGATCACGAACTTCTAGCAACGTTTGTACCTCTGACTGAACCGAGTTCGTTTGAGCTATTAGTGCACTACTCACATTAATGAGTAACAATAGTGTTAAATAAAGGTATTTATTCGTCTCCATCAGTAGTAAGTAAGTTTATTCAATGGAAAGACCAGAGGCCTTATGTAGACTGGCCATATGTATTTTATAATCAAAAATGGTTTGTTTTTCTTCTAATCGAAGTTCTAATTCTTGTTTGAGTGCGTCTACAACGTCTCGTACCTCTCCTAGTCCAAAGTCATAGTCAAGTTGTTCCATACGTAACCACTCTTTTGTGATTCTCAAGGCCTCAGATGAACTCTCATATTTACTTTCCGCGATGGATGCATCTCGATACTTTTCATGAACATCGAGCATGACCAAATCTCTAACTGCTTTTTGTTGGTGTACGATCTTATCAACTTCTAAGGAAGCTCGATTCATCGTAGTTCTCATCTGGGTGAAATTGAGGTTTTGTCGGATTGAAAACCCAAATGACATATTCAGAGTATTTCCATCTGAAGAAATATATGGATTATCCTGACGTGGACGAGATGGAGCATGGGCAAAGGTTCCAGTAAAACCCATATAAAAACCCGGCTTATTTTCGGCTTTTTTAGCCTCCATATACATACGAGCTCCTTGTTCGGCATACGATAGCGCTTTAATTTCGGACCTGTTCATCAGAGCTGCCGTTTGATAATAATCAATGGTTAAAACCTGTTGATCTGGTGCTTCTAAATACATACTTGCGGGTAAATAGGTGCTTTCATCGGCATTAAGTATATACTTCCAAGACTCTCGTACAAATAACAGATTTTGCTTTACTTCATCCTCACGAGCTTTAAATTGTGCTTGAAACACTTTGAATTTGTATATCTCAGACTCGTTGATGAGTTCTGGGCTCTCTTTACGTTGTTGATTAATGGATCGTTCAACGGTATTCATAGTTTCAATAGCTAAATCCAGAAGTCGCTCTATCTCCATAGCTAGTTGATACCCGTAATACAATTGATGAAGTTGCAATTCTATTTCTTCTCGAGTAGCATTTTTTTGTTGAGTGACCGCCTGTACACCAAATTGTGCTGCCTCAATTGCTTTATCTACCGCTCCCCATATAAAAAGTGGTTGTACACCTGAGATACGGAATCGATTGGCAAAACCCCAATTTTCCCAATCATAAGTCGCATCGGGATCTAAATATATTTCGTTATCAGGAAAACCTTTAGGAGAAACAACACGGGGTAGAATGCCATGTTCTGTCGTCATCTGAAGTGAGGGGATGAACTTTAAATCTTTTACCTGACGTAGCTGATTTTGAGCAAGTTCAACATTAGTTTCTGCTCCTTTAAGTTGTCCTACTTCTCCTAGCGCGCGCTCAACAAATTCAGAGTAACTAAGATAAACCGTGTCCACTGAAATAGTACTCTTGGAGTACTGCCCCATAACGTGAATAGAATTAGAACTACCTAACACATATACAGCAATGAAAGTAAAAATAGATAAGATATGTATACTATGTTTCTTCAAAATGTTTATGAAGTTATTCATTATTTAAGATACGTATTATATAAACCAGAATAACGGGTTAAGTATTCCATTAGTATTCTCACATAGTAAACAAAGAAAAAGCCCCTTAAAGGGGCTTTTCAGCGGAGAGTGAGGGATTCGAACCCCCGGAGACTTGCGCCTCAACGGTTTTCAAGACCGCCGCATTCGACCACTCTGCCAACTCTCCATTATCAATACATTTTAAGAATCACTTAGTGCCTGAGCTCCAGAAACGATTTCAGAAATTTCTGTAGTTATGGCACTCTGTCGAGCTTGATTATATTTTAATCGTAGGCTCCTTTCTAAATCCTTTGCATTCTCAGTTGCACTATCCATCGCCGTCATCCTTGCTCCCTGTTCAGAAGCATTGGATTCAAGTACAGCCTTCCACAATTGCATACGAATATGTTTAGGAAGTAAATCGCTCACGATAGACACCTGATCAGGCTCATAAATATAATCACTTTGAACACTATTTACATGATCATTTGAAATTAAATCTTCTGCCATCAATGGGAGTAGACGATCCACTTTTCGAGTTTGTGCAATCACCGATTTAAACTCATTATAGGCTAAATATACCGAATCTACCGCACCAGATATAAAAGCGTTCATAGAGGAATTAATGACCTTTGCCGTGTCATCATAATTAAGATTATCAAAGAATCCAGGAAAAGATTCCGAAATCTGATAACCCCTTTTTGAGAAATGTGCCGTCGCTTTTTTCCCAATGGTAACTAATTCCAGTACATCGTTATGACTAGAAGCAAAATTAGAGTGGATGAAAGATTCAACTTCTTTGAACAGGTTATTGTTAAAGCCACCGCAGAGACCTCTGTCAGAACCCACAACAATGAGTATAGACTTATTAGGCTCATCCACCTTTCTGAGAAGAGGATGATTAATGTGTTCACCTTGTATCAAACGCCCTATTACTTTGGAAAGTGTATTGGCATAGGGTCTTGTTTGAATCATACGATCTTGAGCTTTACGAAGCTTTGCCGCAGCAACCATTTTCATGGCTTTCGTAATTTGCTGAGTATTATTTACCGAAGTAATTCGATTTCGTATGTCTCGAAGATTCGCCATATATGATTACGAAGCGTTGATTTGATCTATGATTTGTTGAGCCACTTCTATGATTTGAGCACCAAACTCATCAGATAAAATCCCAGAATTTGATAAACTATCCATCTCTTTTTCGTATTTAGAAGTTACTACATCAATGAATTCATCTTGGAATTGTTGTATAGCTTCTACTGCGATCTTATCCAGTAATCCTTCATCATTTACTTTCAGTAGAACAATTTGATGTTCAACGGGTAGTGGTTCGTAAACGTTCTGTTTAAGGAGTTCAGCCGTACGTTCCCCTCGTCTCAACTGAGCTTGAGTAGCAGGGTCTAAATCGGAACCAAATTTAGCAAAAGCTTCTAATTCACGATATTGAGCAAGATCTAGCTTTAGAGTTCCTGAGAGTTTTTTCATTGATTTAACCTGAGCAGAACCTCCTACCCTAGATACTGATATACCCACATCAATGGCTGGTCGAATACCAGAGTTAAACAAGTCTGTATCCAAAAATATTTGACCATCAGTAATTGAGATAACATTCGTTGGTATGTAAGCGGAAACATCACCAGCTTGTGTCTCAATTACAGGAAGAGAGGTTAGAGAACCTCCCCCTTTTACCATAGGTTTCAATTCTTCAGGAATATTATTCATTGATTGGGCTACACCATCATCGTTGATGATTTTGGCAGCTCTTTCTAAAAGACGGCTATGCAAATAGAACACATCCCCTGGATAGGCTTCTCGTCCGGGAGGTCTTTTCAAAAGTAGTGAAAGTTCTCGATAGGCTACTGCCTGTTTCGATAAATCATCATAAATAACTAGAGCATGACGACCCGTGTCTCTAAAAAACTCTCCAACAGCTGCTCCAGCAAATGGCGCGATATACTGCATAGGTGCCGCAGAACTTGCAGGGGCATTGATAATAACCGAGTAATCCATCGCCCCATTTTCTTCTAGCGCTTGTTTTATACCCGCAACCGTGGAGGCTTTCTGACCAACAGCAACATAGATACAAAATACGGGAGTATCTGTATTTTGTGTTTCTTTTTGATTAATAATCGTGTCAATGGCTACAGAAGTTTTTCCAGTCTGTCGATCACCGATAATTAATTCACGCTGGCCTCTACCAATGGGAATTAGCGCATCAATAGCTTTAATACCCGTTTGAAGTGGTTGAGCAACGGGCTCTCGATAAATAACACCAGGAGCCTTTCTTTCCAGTGGAACTCGAATAGTTTTACCTGAAATAGCGCCTTTACCATCTAATGGATTACCTAAAGGATCTATAACACGACCAAGTAAACCGTCGCCAACGGATATAGAGGCAATATCTTTGGTTCTTTTTACAGTTTGCCCTTCTTCAACGACGCTAGAGGAACCAAATAGTACAATACCCACATTGTCTTCTTCCAGATTCAATACCATACCAGTTACTGCTTCGCCTTGTTCATTCTTGGCATCAGGAATGGTAACTAACTCACCGGCTTGCACCTGTGATAAACCATATACACGTGCAATACCGTCTCCTACTTCGAGGACGGTACCAACATCGTATACATCTGACTCATTATCGAATCCAGAAAGTTGTTTTCTTAATATCGCGGATACTTCGTCGGGTCTTACTTGACTCATGTCTGTTTATTTTAATATAGATCTGTTATTTCGGTAAAACCGATTTATGATAAAAAGGTTTGTTCTAATTGCTCAAGTTTATGACGAACACTACCATCTATAACCATATCATCCAGTTGAATAGTGAGTCCACCTTTGAGGGCTGAATCTTCTACTAACTGTAGTTCTACCTTCTTTTTAGTGGATGATTCCAATGCCTTTTTAATAAGGCCTAATTTTTCATCTTCAATTGGAAAAGCTGTGGTCAAGGTTACTTCAATGATACCTGAAGTTTCTTGATATAACTTTATAAATGAATGGGTAATATGTGGAAGTAAATTTGTTCTTTCTTTGTTAGAAACCAGTAATACAAACTGTAAGGTCAGGGATCCAACATGCTTAGAAAAGATTGCTTGTAGTGCTGTAGTTTTTTCCGAAGGTTTTATAATCGGACTTTTTAAAAGTAATTGCAGATCTCTGGAACCTGAGATGGTGTCCTTAATGCATACAATGTCTTTAAGAGTAGCCTCGAGATTATTTTGTTCCTGCGCTAATTCTAACAGTGCTGTAGCGTATCTTTTTGCTGCTTTAGAACTCGTCATTTACTTAATTCTTAGTAAGGTCGTTAATATAATTATCAACTAACTTTTGATTTTTTTCGGCGTCTAATTCAGCATCAATGATCATTGAAGCAGATTGAATGGCTAAATTGGCTACTTCTTTTCGAAGTGCTTCTAAAGCGGATTGCTTTTCTTGCTCAATGTCTGCTTTTGCGTGTTCAATAATCTGCTCTGCCTCGTCTTTAGCTTTGGCAACCCGTTCGTTACGAATCCGTTCAGCGTCTTCCATAGCTTCTTTTCGAATCTGATGCGCTTTGGATTCCGCTTCACGTAAGGATTTCTCATTGTCTTTTGAAATAGCCTCAGCTTTGGCTAAAGCAACCTCAGCCGCTTCGAGTGACTCACGAATTTTGGTCTCTCTCCCTTCTAATGCCTCCATGATGGGTGGCATGGCAAATTTCATCATGATGAGAAGAAATACAACCAGTGAGATTGCAATCCAAATTGCAAACCCTGTATTAAAAGAGAGTAAACCTCCGCTAGCTAAAAGGTAAAGCATAGTGATCTTTGTTAAGAATTAACCTAATGCAAGGATGATACAAATGATAGCACCGAATAGAGCAACCCCTTCAATGAAGGCAGCCGTCAAAATCATTGCTCCACGAATGTCTCCAGAAGCTTCAGGTTGACGTGCTATGCTCTCAACAGCACCTTTACCAATTAATCCTATACCTATTCCGGCACCAACTGCCACGATTCCAGCTCCAATACCAGCTCCTAATAGTCCCATAGTTTTATCTATTTATTAGTTTTGATTTTTATTCTAAGATTATACTGATAAATCAGCATGAATATGTTCATCATGGTCATGATCATGTTCATGCTCTTCAGCAGCCATTCCAATGAAAATTGCAGACAATAATGAAAAAATGTAAGCCTGCAGAATAGCCACTAATAGTTTTAAAATATATAGTATTGAGGTTACTACTACTGAAAATATACTTACTCCGTATGCTGCAATACTTCCATACATTTCATTAAAAATAAAAATCAGGCCTAGTATAGCGATAATCATAATTTTTCCGGACATCATGTTAGCAAATAATCGAATCGCTAAAGCGAAAGGCTTCGTAAATAACCCAATTAACTCTACAGGAATCATAAGAAACTTGACACCTAAAGGTACTCCAGGAAACCAAAATATATGCTGCCAGTGATCTTTTGTGCCACTAAACTGGGTTATAAAGAATGTAAATGTTGCAAGCACA
>JAYPDB010000073.1:6571-10525 GCA_038125045.1 Bacteroidota bacterium | reverse complement strand
CGCATTACTTTAGGTAATATGAAGAAAACCTTTGGTGCGGCTTTGACCTCGGACAATCCAACGATGGGATTCGATTTAGATGAATCTCAACTTGCGAACAAAGCCATGTATCGAAATGGTCAGGACATTGCAATGACGCATGGTGATGTGGTAATTGCTGCGATTACAAGCTGTACCAATACCTCAAACCCAAGCGTGATGCTAGGGGCGGGTATCGTTGCCAAAAAAGCCGTTGAGCGAGGCTTAAAAGTACCTGCGTATGTAAAAACATCCTTGGCACCAGGCTCTCGAGTTGTTACAGAGTATCTGAATGAGGCGGGTCTTACGGAATACTTAGACGCCCTTGGATTCAACTTGGTAGGCTATGGTTGTACCACTTGTATTGGAAACTCGGGCCCCCTACCCGAGCCGGTAGAGAATGCGGTAAAAGAAGGGGATTTAATTGTGGCTGGTGTACTCAGTGGAAACCGAAACTTCGAGGGTCGTATTCATCCTTATGTAAAAGCGAATTTCCTAGCCTCTCCACCCTTGGTTGTGGCCTATGCTTTAGCAGGTACGGTAGACATCGATTTGGCCACCGAACCTATTGGAAAAGACAAGGATGGAAAGGATGTGTATTTGAAAGAAATTTGGCCAACCACCGAAGAAGTGGCGGCTGAGTTGGATAACGCCATACGCCCCGATCTATTTAATAAGATGTATGATGACGTATTTGAATCCCCGACCTGGGAAGCCATACCGGTAACTGGTGGTGAGCTCTTCGGATGGGATGAAGCCTCTACCTACATACAAGAGCCTCCTTTCTTCATGAACATGTCGGAAGAGTACCGAGCTATTCAACCCATTAAAGGTGCTCGAGCTTTGGTGAAAGTGGGCGATTCCATTACCACCGACCACATTTCCCCTGCAGGAAACATCAAGGAAGATGCCCCAGCTGGAGTCTTTTTGAAGACTCATGGAGTAGCGCGTGCCGATTATAATTCCTATGGTTCTCGCCGAGGTAATGATCGTATTATGACGCGTGGAACCTTTGCGAACGTTCGTTTCAAAAACCAACTTGCCCCAGGAACCGAAGGTGGATTTACGACCTATTTCCCAGAAAATGAAGTAACCAGTATTTTTGAGGCTTCCTTAAAATACAAAGCATCCAACACCCCATTGGTGGCATTGGCAGGTAAGCAGTACGGAACGGGTTCATCCCGAGACTGGGCGGCAAAAGGAACCAATTTACTCGGGGTGAAGGCGGTTATTGCCGAATCCTACGAACGAATCCACCGTTCTAATTTGGTGCAAATGGGTGTGCTTCCTCTTCAGTACAAACCAGGAGTTACCGCCGATAGTCTAGGTTTAGATGGTACCGAGCACTTCGATATCGCGGTGGATGATCAGGTGCAAGCCCGCCAAGAAATCCAGGTAACCGCCACCAAAGCCGATGGCAGCGTGCTTGAGTTTACAACCGATTGTCGAATTGATACCCCTGTAGAGGTCGATTACTACCGCAACGGAGGTATTCTTCACACGGTACTTCTCGATTACGTACAGAAGAGTAAAGCCTAAATCCTAGGGTATTTTTGGGAGGCCTAAGCCGGACATGCTAAAACGTCCGGCTAAAAACCTTGCGGTCCATGGAAGGCCTAGGAGTAGGCGAATGCCCTGTATTTTTAAGCGGTATAGCGAGCTTTTTCGGCCCATTTTCATATTCCATTCGGCTCGTTTGGCCACTTCCCGAATCGTTGTATGAAATTGCCTTTCATACGTAGTGGGTGTTAGCATGCCAGGAGCTTCTATGTTGGTTTCGGTTAAGTCTAGACTCAGTTGCCAAGCTCCAAGCCAGCCTAGATTCATACCCTGACCACCTATTGGGCTTACCACATGAGCAGCATCACCCACCACAAAAAATCGATTCTGTTGGCGTTTGTTTGCCTGCATATGCTGTACACCAAAGCTGCTCATCATCGTGCAGTTGGAAAGATCAAGCTCGACATCAATGCGTTTCTTTATGAGTTCACTAAGTTGCCTCGGTTGAGGATTTTTGAGGTAGCGGTCTGTTTTTGCCACCCATCGTCGTTTTCCATCGGGTAAGGGAAATGATTCTATGAGCCCTCCTTGAGTAATGTACACGGTAGGCTCTTTTGCTTGGGTAGAATGTGCTGGGAAATCCCCCATTGTATAGGTATCTGGATAGGCATGACCATCAAATGAAATCTGGGCATATTCGCGGAGCCTACTGTTCTTTCCATCACAAGCAATCAGAATAGGTGTATGGTAGCTCTGAAGCTGGTCATCATGACTGCGAATCAGCACCTCGATGTCTGACCCACGATCCAAAAAGGATTCAATGCTATCACCATAGTGTAGCCCATTGGGCATGCGCTCCATAAAGGCTTGTTTTAAAATGGCCTCGGTTTGGTTCTGAGGATGAATGAGTAGATAGGAGGGCTTTAGGTCAATCTCGGAAAACTCGATACGCCCCAACCCTTGCCGTCCATCATGAGCTAAGCCGGTGTGTACCTGGATGCCTTTTTTTAAAAATTCATTCAATAAGCCCAGTTTTTCTAGCAGGCAAAGACTGGGGGGATGAATCCCTAAGGAGCGAGTATCCGAAATGACTTCACTCCTTTGCTCAAAAATCTGAACCTGAAAACCCTGATGAACCAAACACAGCCCCATAAATAATCCTGCGGGTCCGGCGCCAGCAATCACTATCGGCTGTTTTTGGGACGATGCTTTTGGTTGCAGCCCCTCAGAGGTTGTTACGGCATTGGTCGTTGACTGCTTCAACCCGAAACCTCCTGTGTAGGGGTTCTTGACGACTCGTCGATTATCGGTAATGGGTGGTATAGGGCTACCAGTCGAAAGGGGAAGAGTCGCCGGACGCGCCAGCCTGTTGGACTTATGGTTTTAAGCTCCTGTTTGGTAAAACTCTTCTGAATACTCATCCGTCCATCCTCATAAATAAAGGACTTTCGAAACCGTAGGGGGAAACAAGCGCTACATATAAGGTATGAAATGGGGTGTCTTTCCAAGTCGTTACAAATAACTTTTGTTCCTAATTGCTGGCATTCTTCAAGAAACACAGGGATCTCTGCATCGCTTAGGTGATGGAGTACATGGTTGTTAATGACCACATCGAAGTGCCTATTTTCTTCTACTAATGTTAGGGTTGAAGTATGCCTGAATGCGATGTGTTCGTAGCGCTTGGTTGCCCAGTGGATGGCTCGTTCGTCCAGATCAATGGCGGTAATGTGCACCTTAAACCCATCTTGACGGCTCCATTTTAATAGATAGTACGCAATGTCGCCGCCGCCACAGCCCACATCCAGCAGCGTAAAAGTTTTATGTGCTTGTTCGTTAAAAAGAGGTGCCAGTTCATGTCTATATATCCATCGCCATTGAGAAATCCACCGATTTAGATAGTAAAAGTCCCGGTAGGTATTGTGGAGATAGACCAAAGGGGCGCGCTCATCATCCATACGTTCATGAAGATGGGAAGCTCTATTACCAAGTCCGGCTAGGTTCAACATGAGTGATTAGCTGAAAGTACTAGGGGATGAATGATTGGGTTTTGGTCTATGTCTGAGGTAGCTCATTCTATTAGATTACTTTGGCAAGTAAGGCGCTTTCGATGCTTAAACCGGGGCCAAAAGCCATGGCTAAAGCCAAGGGGGATGGTTCCTGAGCTTGCTTCAGGTCCCAATCGGCATCTAGAAGTTCTTTCAATACAAATAATATAGTAGCACTACTCATATTTCCATAGTGTTGTAGAACGGTTCTGGAGGCCTGAAGTTGAGAGCTTTCCAATGATAGATTTTGTTCAACCTTGTCTAAAATAGCCCGACCACCTGGATGTATGGCCCAGTCTTGGATATCTGCTTGTTCAAGATTAAAAGTAGAGAATAAACGATTGGTGATGCTGCTTAGGTTCTGTTTTATGATGTCTGGTACATAGGACGA
>JAYPDB010000073.1:0-6471 GCA_038125045.1 Bacteroidota bacterium | reverse complement strand
CCCATAAATCCCACGTGAAAGCGTTGGGTAGTGGATGGTAGCCCTAGGCTTTTTACGATTTCGTAATCGGGGCCCGGGGCAAAAAAGCCCGTACAGGATACGGTTATCACATGGGTGATTTCTCCTAAATCATGCGCTTGTTGCTGATCGAGAAGCTGCTGGGCTGTTTTTAGAAACAGCTCTTTTGCCGCCTGCTCATATCGCTGATTACGTTCCCCCGTTTTAGGGTTGGTCTCTGGATGAAAGCACCGGTAGAAAAAACTGTTTGGGTCCTCGGATAGGTAGTCCTCGATTACGGTATGTCGGGTTTCAATTCCCGACTGCTGATAAATTCGATGAAGAATGGCTTGAGTTTTTCGGTCCTGTTGATGGATTTTTTTCAATCGATCCAGGAGCGCAGGTTGATTTCCCTGTATGGTAGGAACGGTTGTTTCGATATGGTGTAAATAGACAGGCATATATGCAGTACAAATTATTGAAGTCTTTGGTTCACTCTTGATCAGCTGGTGTCGGGTAATCGTACCGCGCCTGTTACGAATTATGTCTGAGGTGAACGAGTTAGGCGATAAAAACGCGTATTATGCAATACAGCAGCCATGCTTAAACCGGCAATTAATCCCATCCATAATCCTTTAGGGCCTAACTCTAGGGTAAAGCTTAAATAATACCCCACCGAAAAGCCAACGAGCCAATATGAAATAAAGTTAAATACCATGGGCATTCGTGTATCCTTGAGTCCTCTTAGGGCTCCAAAGGCGCCGACTTGAAGACCATCAGAAAGTTGGAACACACCGGCAAAAAACACCAATTGAATGGCCAGATCTATAACCTCAGCATCCTGGGTGTATACACCTACAATAGCAGAGGGGAAACTAAAGAGAATAAAGGCCGTTACACTCATGATACCCGTGCAAAGTCCGGTGCCCGTGAATCCGCGAAAACGCGCTTCTTCTAAAGAGCCTTTACCCATGGAAACTCCCACTCTTTGGGATATGGCCATCGACAATCCTAGGGGAATCATAAACACGGTAGCTGCAATGTTGATGGCAACTTGATGCGCGGCAGAGGCCTGAACACTTAAGGTTCCCATAAGTACACTCACGGCGGCAAATAGAAGTACTTCCATAGTAGTGCTGAGCGCATTGGGGACCCCAATTTTAAGTAGTTCTCCAATGCGAACCCAATCGGGTCCTTTGGTTTTAGCAAAAATGTGAAATCGTTTGAAGGTCTTAAAGCGGATAATAAAGAGCAGCATTCCCATGCCCCCTGCCGTTTGAACGATAGAAGTAGCATAACCGGTGCCTTCTGCACCAAGGCCTGGGAGCCCAAAAGCTCCATACATAAATATATAGTCGGCTGGAATATTGAGTACCAACATGCCCAATGCCATGAGCATGGCAGGACGAGTGTAGGCTAATCCCTCACTAAAGTAACGAAAGCCCGAAAACAAAAAGTAGGCTGGAATTCCCCAAGAAGCGGCTTTCATATACTCGGTTGCTTCCGGGATAATGTTAGGATCTACGCCAACCCAATGCATGATTTCCGGCAGCCAACGCACCAGGAAAAAAGAGGGAATAGCAATAAACATGATGAGCCATAACATCTGGCGAGCGCTTTTACCAATTTCATCGAAACGTTTGGCGCCTAGATGATGTGAGACGATTGGATTAATGGCTACAAGGGTGCCAATGCCAAACATTAAAACCGGCAGATAAAGGGCGTTTCCCACGGCAACACCTGCTAAATCCTGTGCACTTAACTGACCAGCCATGATGGTATCGGTGACATTAAGCCCCATCCCAAGGAGCTGTGTGCCCACGATAGGTCCCCCTACCTTGGTCAGTGCCCCGACTTCTTTTTGTATAGCAGGAATGGAGGGTGTCATGAGATTATTCACCAGGATGGTTAGAGGGTGATTTAGGTGCTAAATCTTTGGTGAGCAGATTTGAGATTTGAGCAAGAGGTCTATGGGTTAGTATACCTTCTATAGCATCGACGGCTAGTGCGCCAATGGCTTCTCGGGTTTCATGGGTAGCACTTGCAATATGTGGAAGCAGGGTAGCATTGGGTGCGGTAAGTAGACGTGGATGAACTTTGGGTTCAAACTCATATACATCAATGCCGGCACCACCTATGGTTTGGTTATGAAGGGCTTCGGCGAGAGCTTCTTCATCCACCACCGGTCCTCGGGAGATATTCAAGAGGATGGCATGCTTGGGTATGAGCTTCAATATTTTTTCATCGATCAGATGATGTGTACTAGGGTGCAAGGGGCAGTGAAGACTTAAAACATCCGAACGGCTAGCAAGTTCTTCGAGGGTGGATACATAGGCGGCATCAATTTCTGTGATCAACAAAGGGTCAAGAGGGCTTCGGTTGTGGTAGATAATGGACATGCCAAATGCTTTTGCTCGTCGGGCAAAGGCTTGACCAATGCGCCCCATACCAACAATGCCTAGTGTTTTTCCCGATAATTCCATTCCCAGAAACCCCAATGGTTCCCACTGTTTGAAATGTCCATCCCTTAGGTACTGTTCAGCTTGGTTGAATTTCCGAGTAGTGGCCAGTAATAAACCCATGGTGAAATCGGCGCAGGATTCGGTAAGTACATCCGGTGTGTTGGCCACATGAATTCCTAGCTCGCGTGCCGCAGAAACCTCAATATTGTTGTAACCAACCGCAAAGTTTGCAACGATCTTTAGCTGCTTCGCGGCTTCTAGTACCTTTCGGCTGACGGGGGTTGAAAGCATACATAATAAGGCGTCGTAATCGGGGATGATGTTGACCAAAGCCTCTTCAGAGAGAAACTCACCTTGTTTCCCAACGGTCACATCACCAAGTTCCCTTAAGCGTTCTAGGTTGGATTCGGGAATGGGCTCTGTGACCAGTATGTTATACTCCATCCGTGGACTCTTTAGATTCGATGTAGGTAGCTTTGGCGTCGTTCCACATTAATTCGAGATTGTAGAAGTTGCGTTTTTCTTCGGTCATTATGTGAACAACGGTATGTATAAAGTCTAATATTATCCAAGAACGCGCTTGAAGGCCTTCTTTTTTCCAAGCTTTATCCCCTGTATTCTCCTGCACTTCTTGCTCTACAGCGTCGGCAATTGCTTTGATTTGCGTGTCTGAGTTCCCAGTACAGATGACAAAAAAATCAGCTAAAGTGGTTTGTGCCGAAATATCGAGTACCGCAATGTCTCGAGCTTTCTTGCTTTCCATGCCTTCGATGATGTGTGCAACTAGCGTGTTAGAATCGGGCTTTGCTTCAATAAATTGATCGTTGGCTGGCTTGTCTATGTTCGTCATTTAGTCGGTATTCAAGGTTTCGTAATCGTTTCCAATGACAACGGTTACATCTAGGAAAAAATCAGGGGATTCTTCTCGAATCACATGCACCTGGTCGACCCCTAGTGCATCGGCAACTCTGCGGGCATTGGCCATAACACCGCTTCGGGAAATCACCATGGTATTGGGTACATCAAAGTGATCAAAGTTACCTGTTTCAACCACATCAAAACCATTTTTTCGAAGTACACTGGTATAGGCATTGGCTATTCCTGGAACCCCACACCCATTGAGTACTTCTAGTTGAATGATATCGCTAATGAGCTGAGCATTTGATTCGGCTCGTTCATTTTGTATGCGGGGAAAAATAACTCGAGTTACCACCGCTAGTAGTAACAGCAACAGCAATAAGCTTAAAAAGCCGATAGCCGCGTGCAGATAGAGATTGTTAGATGAGGATTCTTGTGGCGATGTGCTCATGCCGATGTTCTAGTACCATATTCCATATGATCGGTACGGATTATATCGAGAAAAGGGAGAATAACCGAAGGAATTGGGTAACTGCTGGTACTGTACTCTCAAAAATGCATTGTCTGAAATCTGATAATTTAACTCAGCATTTCGGATCATAACTTGAGGCTTGAAGCCCTGCTGGTATCCAATCGTATTTGGAGTTCCTCCACCTATATTACCTCCGAAAGGTGAGTGGAGAAAGGATACATCAACACGACCCTGTAGTCGAGGGCTGAACGCAAATTGTAAGGTGTTGGTGTAGGCGTTTATATTTTGAACCCCACCGCCAAATGCCGAAAAACTCATTTCGTAAGAGTGCGACATTTGCACGTTTATCTTTTGAAAAAATTGATTCAAGCTATGCTGAACCGTTGGGGTTGTCCGGTTGATGATGGGTCCTGTGTAGTCGTATGGACTGGGAAGGTTTTTGCGCAGTTGTGCCTGGGCATCAGAAGAATAGCTACTGATTCCTAGTAGTATGAGTAGTGTTAGAATGTAATGTATACCTTGTTTCATACGTGTCTGCGTGTTTTGAGTGAACCTAAGATGTTTTGCAAAGGAATGTTCAAAACGATAAAAGCTATACAATATTATAATGATTACTAATCAAATAATAAACCCAATCTCTCTCTAAATGAAATTGCTTCTGCACCTCATTTATGGTATATTTTCTCTCTTTTTAAATACGAAATAAATACCCGTTTATTTTCCATTTTCAGCATCCTGTTAGGAAAATACCGCAAATAATATAAGGCTCAAGAAGTAATGAAACTTACCGATTTTAGATACGAAATAGAAGGTTTAAATATTCCAGACGCACCATTAAAAAAACGTGACAGTGCGAAACTAATGGTGTTAAATCGAGCCGAGCAGACCATCGAGCACCGTAAATTTTCAGATATACACGAATACCTCAATGAAGGTGATGTTATAGTATACAACAACACCAAGGTCTTCCCTGCGCGTCTGAATGGTAAAAAAGAAAAGACAGAAGCCGATATAGAAGTATTTTTATTACGTGAATTGCAACCTGAAAACATGCTTTGGGACGTGCTGGTAGAGCCGGCACGAAAAATACGTATTGGCAACAAACTCTATTTTGGCGACGATGATGATGAGTTAATGGCGGAAGTAGTCGATAATACTACCTCCAGAGGTCGAACCATTCGGTTTTTGTTCGACGGTCCTAACCATGAATTGTACGAGCGTTTAGACAGTCTAGGAAAGATGCCTTTGCCACCTTACATCGAACGTGAGGCGGTAGATGAAGATAAGGAGCGTTATCAGACGGTGTTTGCTACGGAACGAGGAGCCGTGGCTGCTCCAACGGCTGGCATGCACTTTACGGAAGAGCTCATTGAGAAGATCAAAGCCAAAGGGGTTACGTTCTTGCCCATCACCCTGCACATTGGATGGGGAACTTTTCGGAATGTTGAGGTAGAAGATCTTACCAAGCACCGGATGGATTCGGAGAATTATTTCATCTCGCAGGATACCTCGGATCTGATCAACGAAGCGCTTAAAAAGAAAAAGAACAAGGTGGTCGCAATTGGTACGTCGGTGGTGCGGGCCATTGAAACCAGTGTGATGGCCAGCGGTATGAGTAAGCAAGGTACGGGATGGACAGATAAATTTATTTATCCTCCTTATCAGTTCAAGATTACCGAATCACTCATCACCAATTTCCACCGACCTGAGTCCACACTACTTATGTTAGGTGCCGCTTTCGCGGGTTACGATTTGCTCATGAAAGCCTACGATGAAGCCAAAGAAAAAGACTATCGTCATTTTTCGTTTGGTGATGCTATGATCATACTATAATGATAAAATTAGCGGTCATATTACCGGCTGCCGGTACAGGTAGCCGTATGCGTAGCGAAACTCCTAAGCCATTTTTAAGGCTCAAAGGGGCTACCATTCTCGAGCATACCATTCGTAATTTTTTACGGGTTGAAGGTCTCGTTCAAATCGTTATAGCTACCTCAAATAACTGGAAGTCTCAAGCACAGGGTATTGCAGCCAGGTATAAGAGTGAGAACCTCGATGTGGATGTGGTTGAAGGTGGTTCAGAGCGACAATTTTCCATTCATCATGCACTTCAATCGTTAAATGACGATGTAAATATGGTAGCTGTGCATGACGCGGTTCGGCCTTTTATAACCACCTCTTTGGTTGAATTGTGTTGTACTGAAGCCCGCGATCATGGCGGAGCTATTGTTGCTGTTCCAGCCAAGGACACTATAAAAAGGGTGGATACCAAGGGATTCATTCAAGAAACCCCAAAACGAAGTACCATTTGGCAGGCTCAAACTCCTCAAATTTTTCAACGTCCACTCTTAGAAAAAGCCTATAAAAAGGCTATAGCTGAGGATTACTTCGGCACCGATGATGCGTCTTTGGTGGAACGCATTGGAGGTAAGGTTCGCGTCATAGCAGGTGATCGTAGAAATCTGAAAATAACTTTTCCTATTGATCTAAGGGTGGCTGAAATGATATTGGAAGAGGGTACTTTCGACGTTCCTCAATAATCATGGATATGAGAGTAGGCTTTGGATATGACGTACATCAATGGGCCAGTGACCGTCCATTGGTCTTGGGTGGAATTAGGATTCCCCATCATCAGGGTTTGCTGGGTCATTCAGATGCCGATGTCTTGTTGCATGCCATCAC
>JAYPDB010000072.1:2054-10730 GCA_038125045.1 Bacteroidota bacterium | reverse complement strand
ACAGGAAAAGGTGTACCTGCCGCTCTTCTCATGGCAAATTTACAAGCCATGATTCATGCTTTAGCACTTCAAGATACCACCCTTGAAGAGGCCACTGGCACCATAAATGACTTTATCTACAATCATACCCCCTCGGATAAATTTATCACCTTCTTCTGGGCTAAGCTATTAGTCAATGGTCGTACACTACGTTATGTAAATGCTGGTCACGATTATCCCTTATGGTTCCGCGCATCAGAATCTCATTTGAATGAGCTTCGAGCAAAACCTAAGGAATTAACAGATGGAGGATTGTTGCTTGGTGCCATTCCCACTCTTCAACCCTACAATATCTCGGAAATTGAATTGGAAACCGATGATATTTTAGTGTTTTATACCGATGGCGTTACAGAAGCTTTGAATCCCGAAACCAATGAAGAATTTGGACTGGAACGTGTAATTGAATTGGTGCAAGATCATCAAAATCAATCGGCTGAAGTGATAAAAGAAGCAATTATTTCTGAAGTGAATCGATTTTCAACAGGAATCCGTTTCGATGACTTAACCCTTATTGTAATTAAAAAACACTAAGGTTATAGATCGTTAAAAACAACACGTAAAAGTGAATAATCACTAACGGCCTCTACCGAGTGTATTAAAACCTAAGATACCCCGTGGCTGGTCGCTATTTTGTTGGCTTAATGCTAAAATGGCTTGATAGGTATTATATCTATTCATAATGTTTTGAACGTATTGAACCGTTTCAATGCCTCGAGCATATCCATATCTCGCATGTTCATAAAACGCAGGCTCCATAAGCTTAAGAAAAGCCTGAGACACATCTAACCAATTATTTGGATTGGTATTACGGTCCATGGCAATTCGTCTAGCATCCGCAACATGGCCCATGCCTGCATTATAGGTCGCCAATGCAAAGGACCAGCTTTCTAGTGAATCCATGTAGGCATAATGTTCCCTATGTTCCGATAGAATTCTAGCACCTTCACGTATATTTACTTCTGGAATTAACAGGGAATCCGAAGAATGCTTAGAATACCTTGGGATCACCTGCATAATACCCACAGCACCCGCCCAACTAACCACTTGCGGATCGAATTTGGATTCCTGAGCAGCAATGGCCGTCAGCATCACCCAATCTAAACCAAATTCGGCACCAACCTGCTGCATGAGACTGTCATAAGGCGAAAGGGCACCTAAGTTAACTTGATTGTTCAAGGGTTTAAAATAATCGGCAATGGGACGACTTCCTTGGAAATATTTTTTTCGTAACACATTTAAAAACTCACTACGCTTAGGATTACCCTGTTCATCGGTCCACATATGACGGGCTAAATACGTATTGATTTGGGCTTCTAATTCAGGGGCATTTTTGCGAACAGCCCATGCAATTGGATCATCTCTGGTTAAAACCGGGCCTTGTACCAATCCATTCATATATCGCTGAGAAGCCTGTATAATATGGTCATCCGCCACCGTTGCCAAGACATAACCATTCGCTACATCCATCAAAATACTTTCGGTAGATTGCTCTTCCTCAACCACATCAATGACCAAATCCCAACCCATGGCTTGTAATCGTTTTAGTACAGGGTAATAGGAACTGTTTTCTTGGATGGTAATGGGAATACCCACAATCTCATTGATTTGTTTTGGAACAAATCCCAACTCGGAAGACACGACCAAAACCTGATCAGCGATGTTATAAGGTCTCGAAAATTGAACCCACTTCATTCGCTCATCATTTATGGTATAATTATCTGCGATAAGGTCCCCTTTACCTTGCTGTAGCAATTCTATAGCCGTTTGATTTGGAGCAGGAATTACCACTTCAACCCCTAAATTGTGTTCACGAGCAAAGTCTTGAACCATTTCATATTCAAACCCTGCTTGAATGCCATGATCCAAAAAATAGCTTCCCGAACTATAACGGGTAATCATGCGAATAACTCCATCCCGTTTAATGTCTTCCCAATCACGTTCTATAGGGGTGGAATAGAGATTTTCTACAAGTGCTTCCTGATTATCTGCTTGGTGATAGGACTCACACGCTAGAAAGACAGACACAGCAAATCCTAGCAAAAGGGTCTGTTTAAAAAACCTCGATATGGGGTAGATAGATGACATTTGTTCGTGCCCAGATACGATTTTTTACTTCGTTTAGTTCTAAGGCATTGATAAATATACGAAATTTATTTAACTGTTGTTTTAGCTCTACTTATCGGTCTTTACGATACCAGGTTAAAAGAATACCTAAAAAAATCACACCCATTCCTACCATTGACCAAAACAAGGGTATCTCTCCAAATAAAAAATAAGCAACCACCGAAGACATGACCGGCTCAAATAAAATGAGTGTCGATAATAAGGTGGGGGAAACAAACTTGACGGAATAATTCAAACTCCCATGCCCAATAATTTGAGGACCAATGGCTAGACCAATTCCAACCATTAACAGACTAGGGGTCATCACTTTGGCCATCGACAGCCAAGCACCCGTTTCAACTTCTACCATTCCCTTAACAAATATAGAGGAGGAGTCATTGATGAACCCAAAGCTGTATAACACCAGCAGTATCAGAAGTACAAAGATAGCGGTTGCAGCGGCCCAACCATACACAGGTACCACATATTCTATCCAATTTTTTTCCTGTCGAATTCGGTTACCCACTAAAAAATAAACGGCAAATATAATCGCGGCCAGTGCAGCCAGTCCATTCCCAAGCATTGGATTTGGATACAAGTTTTGGGCCGATTGATCACTAATGCCTAGCATAACTGAACCTGAAAAAGCAACCAAAACACCCACCCAAACGGTTAAAGGAAAGCGATATTTGAACAGGCTTCTTTCAACCAGTATCAATAGAATTGGATGAATGGTCACCAGCACCGAAGCCGATGCAATAGAGGTATAGTATATGGAGCTGATCCATGCGATGAGATGCAGACCTAAACTACTTCCTGCAACCGCCATCCACCAAAATTCACGCCTACTAACCCTCGTTCTGGAAGGCTTAGTGCGATTCCAATAATAGAAAGGGAGCAGAATAAGATAGGCCGTAAAGGTGCGGATAGCCGCTAGTAAAAAAGGAGAACTGTCGGTAGCGAATCGGACCAAAACAGGCGAAAAGCCAATAGCCGATAGGCCGATCCCCATAATTACAAATACACGCCAGGTTTCTATTTGTTGATCGGTGCTACTCATGGGAGAAGATACTTAGTATGCGTTCCCCTCATTATCGAATACGATCCATAGATCGCACCAACTCTTCATCTTTTTTAATGCCATTAATAGCGCGTAGCATAGCAACCAAGGCCAACAGAACGAGTGCCGCACCTAAGGATTCGTCCCACAAATAACGCCCAATACCTCCTAAAGAGAATACAATTCCTATGCTGGACCCAAACAATAAAGTCTGAAATATCATCGCTATCTGAATCACTTGAATTTGTTTTTTGCGTTGGCTAAATAACATGATAGCCCATAGACTTAAGGCAGATGAAATTCCTGCACAAATCATCATCGCAACCCAGAGCCAACCTTCTGGACTTTCCAGTGTACGTTGGAAAAGTGGAGTAAAAAACATGGCCCCTGTGAGTAAAATGGCCGCAGCTAGATAGAGTGTTTGAATCCGTTGTAACATCGTAACTTTCCTTAATTGAATAGATTCAGCAAAGAATCATTTTACTTTTGATTCGCGTCCAAAGTAGCATTTGTTCCATAGAAAATCCGATTTAAACTCATTTTGCCACGTTCAATTACACTGTACAATACAGGAACCAAAATGAGGGTCAAAAAGGTCGCAAAACTAAGCCCAACAATTACGGCTATAGCCATGGGACCCCACCAAGCAGCCTGCTCACCACCCCAATAAATATACTCACCGATATGCGTAAAAAATAAGAGTGGGTTATTTACCAATGTAATGAAGTCGAAATTAAATCCGATGGCTAATGGCACCAAGCCTAAGGTGGTAGTAACTGCCGTAAGTATTACCGGACGAAAACGCACCTTTCCTGCTTGTACCAATGCGGAGCGTAGGTCCATGCCGTCTCTGGTTCTCAAGATATCCACGTAGTCGATGAGTACGATGGCATTATTTACCACGACTCCTGCTAAGGATATGAGCCCCAAAAAGGCCATCAGACCAAAGGCCATTTGGAAGGTAACCAAACCGTAGAATACCCCTGCCGTAGACATTACCACTGAACTCAAAATAATTACTGGTTTCACAATCGAATTGAACTGCGAAACCAAAATGAAAGCAATTAAGAAAATGGCAATGAGGAATGCTCGTCCCAAGAAAGCAAAAGATTCATCCTGCTCTTGTTGCTGCCCCGTCCATTCGTACGTATATCCTGGTGGTAGGGCTTCAAGATATTGGCTTAATACACCTTGGGCTTCCGCTAGGACCGCATTGGATTGATATCCAGAACGCACATCGGCACTTACTGTAATCACACGTTCAGATTCTTTGTGCCGAATACCACCAAATCCATCACTAATTTCCCAATTAGCAACTTCTGAAAGTGGTATTTGAACCCCTTCATGAAAGACCGTTAAATCGGAAAGCGTACTCAAATCATCGCGGTATTCTTCCGCCAAACGAACCACAATTTCATACTCTTCTTTTCCATCTCTAAACTTTGAAGCCTCCACCCCATTAATGGCCTGTCGCACCGTCATTCCAATCATGTTGGTATTGAGCTCATAAAGACCTGCTTTTTCACGATCGACTTCTACTCGGATTTCGGGTCTTGAATCGGGTAAATCTGTTTCTAGACCATCCATTTTAGCAAAAATAGAATCCGCCTCCAAGATGCTCAACACCGTGTTGGATATACGGGTTAGCTCATCCATATCCGGACCTGATATTTCCAGATTAATGGGTGGACCTGTTGGAGGACCATCTTGAGGTTTTTCCACGGTAATTTTAGCACCAGCAATGATTCCATTTAGATCATTACGCATGTATTCCATAGCCTCAAAGATATCCCCTTGACGCAGCTCATAGTCCACAAAATTAATAGCTACCGTACCTTTATGGGTGGAATTACCTCCCCCTCCACTTGGATCGCTGGATATGGCTGCGCCCGAAACGGCCAATATGGTATTAATGTCATTGGCTTGGGGTATGTTTTTAACACGTTCCGCCACCTTTTCAACCACTGAACGGGTAAATTCCACATCGGATCCCACAGGGGTTTCTATCTGCACATACACATCTCTTGGTGGAATATTCTCCGGGAAAAATTCCGTTCCAGGATTGAATACCCCCAAGGTTACAAAGCTCATGATTAATACAAAAATCGCTATACCCACGGTTTTGCCACGGTTGTTCAACGCCCATACCAATGTATTTTCATACCAATGGATAAAGACATTCAATCCTTCTCCCTGCCACCATTTTCCGACCGGTTCCAACACATAGGCATTTAATAACCACAGTAATATTCCCAGTATAATGAGCATCGTCCAGGTCACAAAGCTCGCAGCCAGAAGTAGAAGTAAGACAAATGCCAAAAACCCGTATAAGATTTGTTTTCCTCGCTTGGTCAATTCGGCCTTTTGTTCATCATTATCGATGGTCATAAAGAGGGCACAAATCACTGGGTTTATGATGAGACCAACAAATAGAGAACTGCTTAAGGTGATGATGAGTGTTTTGGGTAAGTAGCCCATAAATTCACCCACGGTACCCGGCCAAAATATCATCGGTGCAAATGCCGCAAGAGTGGTTGCCGTACCGGCGATAATTGGCCCTGCTACTTCACCCGTTCCCTTTTTAGCCGCCTCAAAATTATCGAATCCCTCTTCTAAATAGCGGTAAATATTTTCTACTACTACAATGGCATTATCCACCAACATCCCGAGTGCCAGAATTAAGGAAAATAAAACAATCATATTCATGGTGATTCCAAGAGCACTTAATATGATAAAAGAAAGGAACATAGACAGTGGAATGGATATACCAACAAAAGAAGCATTTCGAACACCCAAGAAAAACAAGAGTACACCAATCACCAATATTAGTCCTGAGATAATGTTATTCTCAAGGCTATTCACCATGTTGTTTACATCCTTACTTTGATCATTTGTTATCTTGTAGGTGGTAGTTGGCGGCAATGTCGGTAAGGCATTCTCAAGTATGGCACTCACCTGATCATAGGTTTCAAGAATGTTTTCTCCGGTACGCTTTTTCACTCCTAAAGTAATCACCGGAGAGTCATCTAAGGTGGAGTAGGTCTCACGCTCTTTAAAACCAAAAGTTACCGAGGCAATATCTCTGAGGTAGATAGGTTGTCCCTGATTTACCTTTAATACCACATCTGCGATGGGCTGTGTTTCTTGATACTGCCCTGGGACTCGTAACAAAAAGCTCTTGGTTCCTACCGATATATCACCACCTGGAATGGTCACATTCTCAGAACTTATCGCACCGATGATATCTCCAAAACTTAGGTTGTAGTACTTGAGTTTTGCCAAATCCACATCAACCTGGACTTCACGCTCTAAACCACCCGTTAAATCGACCCCTAACACGGTGGGAACCGCTTCAATTTTGTCCTGTAAATCCTCAGCGATGTCTTTGAGTATTTCTAAATCATAATCCCCCGATAGGTTGATTTGCATGATTGGAAATTCACTCAGGTTCACTTCCTGAACCAAGGGTTCTTCGGCATCTTCAGGTAACTCCGCCTTCGCTAAATCAACTTTTTCTCTTACTTTTTGAAGGGCTTCCTCTATATCTATGCCCGTGTCAAATTCTAGTATCACACTCGAATACCCCTCCGATGAGGTGGAAGTCATTTCTTTTATTTCAGAAATATTTCCCAATTCATCTTCTAGTTTTCGAGTTACCAAACTCTCCATATCCTCTGGTGAAACGCCAGGGTAAATGGTGGTCACAAAGATATTAGGCACGGTAATGTTCGGAAATGATTCTTTGGGAATGGTCAAGTAAGACACCGCGCCCATGATGGCAATTAGAGCCACCATGACCAAAACACTTATTCGGTTATTGATTGCAAAGGTCGATAACCAAAATTCTTTTCTAGTAATGTTGTTGTCTGAAGTCGTCATAGAGTAGAATAAATTGCGTTTAATCGAGAGCTAATATGTTGGTATTCGCATCCACCACATTTATGCGAACTCCATTGTTTAGAAATGCCGAACCAATGGTAATAATCTCATCACCTATGGTGAGACCATTGGTAATGACCACTTCTGTTTTGAAAGAAGGTCCTAAAACTACTTCTCGTTCGAGTGCGATATCTTTGCCTTCCTCATTCGTCCCTCTCACATACATCATATAACGATCATCTTTGGAATACACAAACTCCTCACTCACAACGATAGCCTCTTCCATACTCAGGGTATTCAATCGCAGATTGGCAATCATATCAACTTTATAGTAGGAGTTGCCTTCTGGGAGTTGAATGTCAATTTTGAAGGTTCGGTTCGAAGGATCGATACTGTTGGCTACATAGACCACTTGGCCAGAAAGTGTATCTTGAAGCTGGGTATCGAACCAAACCTCTACTTGATCACCTAAATCAACCACATTGGCATAACGAGCAGGAACACCGGCTGTGATCACGTATTGCTCGGAACCAATGAGTCGTATGGCCGCCATTCCAGGTGCAAGCATCTCACCCTCTTCAGCAAAAATGGTTTCTACTACCCCATCAAATGGGGCTACTACTTCGGTATTCTCTAAATCTATACGTAATGAGTTCAGGGCAGAAGCACTTTGTTCATACGCATATTTCGCATTTAAATAGTCTAGTTCCGAGCCTATGTTTTCATTTTCGTACAGGTTTTGAATACGCTCCCAGGTTGTTTTAGATTGGGCGGTAACAGCCTCCAAGCGTGCCACTTCCTGACGAAGCTTAGAATCGTCTAATCGTAAAATGGTCTGCCCTTTTCTCACCTTCTGCCCTTCCGTCACCACATGCTTGAGTACTTTTCCATTCACTTCAGCTGAAAGCAGTACATCATCCGAGGTTTCTACCGAACCTACTAAGCGTAGAAAACTACTAAAGGGTTGTAACACGACTTGTTCTGTTTCCACATTCACCATCTTGATCAGCTCTTCTGGCTCCGAATTCTCTGTTTCGTTGCTCGAACAATTGGCTAAACCAATACTCAGTATCATGAGCAAAAATACGCGTGTAAGGTGGTTCTTTGAGAAATGTATCATGAGTGTTTTGATTGTATTCTTAGATAGAAAGTTTGAAGAGATCATATTCGCGTTACGTTAAAATTCGGAGGAGTTAAAAAGTGAGTGTATAGTTTGTATGGGATAACTAGAGGTAAACAAGCAAAGTATCTGATGTATGTCATTATTCAACAAAAGGCACCTTTCCAGTCGCTAGGTCATAATTGGCTTTGGCTACTAAATAGTTAAAAACGGTTTGAGCATAGTTGCGTTCAGCTTCACGAACTTGAAGTAGGGCTTCGGTGAGTTCTAAAGTAGAACCCAAACCATTAGTTAACCGTAATTGCGCTCGTTCGTAGCCTATTTTGGCCTGATCTATGGCTTCTTTTCGCGCTTGTGCAATCTCTAAAGATTCATCCAACTGTTCGATAGCGGTTTGAACTTCATGTTCTGCGTTTTCTTCGGCTTGTCGCTGTTGTTCTAACAGATCTTTTTTCGAAATCGTTACCCGCTGAAG
>JAYPDB010000072.1:0-1954 GCA_038125045.1 Bacteroidota bacterium | reverse complement strand
ATATCAAATTGACTGAGCATACCTTCTATATCAAAAGATAGTTCTACCGGTATGCCCATGATGAGCGCCAACATTCTTTTGGCTTCCGCAACATCATAAGCCGCTTGAATAATGGAGGGACGTTGATTACTCAGCTGAACCTCCAATCTCAAAACGTCGTATTCATCCAAAAGTCCAGCCTCTAAACGTTTTTTGTTTTGCGACAGATTTTCTTCCAATCGCTCGATTTGAGCTTGTTGAAGCCTTTCAATTTCTTGAGCAATCAATATTCTATAGTATGCTTGACGTACTTGAGTGATCACTTGTTGAGTCGTTGCTCGATAATTTTCGGTTTGAACGGCCCGAAAGATGGTCGCGGTACTTACTCCCACCAAAGCAGGTCCTTGAAATAAATTCTGTTCCACAGTAAAACCACCTTGCCAATTGTTATCGGTACCAAAGGCAATAGGGACTAATTTATTCGGATCACCTTTAGGGTCAAATACAGACTCAGGAATGAAGTTTACTGGTATCTCAACATTTCGAGTGTAATTCATGTTAGAAGAGATATCCGGCACCAGGTTTGAATAGGCGATAAATACTAATTTTTCAGCATCCTCTACCGAAAGCATTGCTCTTTTTAGTTCTGGGTTGTTGGCCATCGCAATCGTAATAACCTCTTCCAAATCCCACTGTAGGTCTTGTAATTCTTTGTATACCCCAACAGTATCCCCAAATTCACTAATTGCTTCTGCAGATTGAGCTTGTGTTGATGTACTAAAGATACCTACAACAAGTCCTAGCCCTAGGATGCTTGCCGCAATTACACGAGAAAAAAGAGTCTTATAGTCTACAGATAGGTGTTCATTCATCGATTCGGTACAAGCTTTTATTTTAGGTTGCATAAATGACATAGTGCTGGAAAGTGATTTAAAATGAGGTAGTTGTGGTTTATGATTCTTTGGGTTCTTGTGCAAATCCATGACTTAAAATGTGCATGTAGGCATCGAACATATCTTCTTCTTTCATGCCAATACGATCTAATAATTTGAAATGCTCATAATTCTGATGCATATAACTTATGGTTACCACTCCGTGAGAGGTAGACCAAAACAATAGAGCCAGTTGTTCGGCAGGAAGCTCTTGTTTAATCGATCCATCATCCATTCCTCTTTGTATGGCTTCTACCATTAGTCTAAACCCCTCTTGTCTATTTTGAGTACATAACTGTAAGTACTCGCTCTCGGTTCCTTCTCGAGTAGAATGGAGGTTATCCAAAAATTTCATGGAGCTATAGTACTGTGGATGATTTTTCACGTAATGCAGATAGGTTTTGCCTAATTCACGTACCAAGGATAATCCGGAACCATTCGAATTAAGAACCGAACGAAAGGATTCGTTTAACAAATGTGTCGCCCTATAGCAAATACCCAACACAAGATCATTCTTATTTTGAAAATACAGATATAGCGAGCCTTTGCTCACCTCTGCTTTTTCTGCCACATCATCCATACTTAAATGTTCTAAGCCCCTATCCATAAGAATGGACTCCGCGGCATCAAGCATGGTATTACGTTTACGCTCTTTTTCTCGTTCTCTTCTTTCAATTACGCCCATTGCGTACAGGATCAGGATATTATGATGATATGGTGAATACTATAGGTAAGGTACAATAAATGACCCATAGTCATTTATTGACTTAGATTCATAAATTACGGACTTTTTTACGCCCTTCAAACATATATTTAGTTTTTTTTCTTACTCATTTTGAAGTGATGAGTATTAGAGAGAACTTTCTGATTCGTGGTTTCATTCATCAAAATCACCTAAGGTGAATCTCTAGTACACTATCTATGCTCAAAAAATATGTACCCGATATGTTGCTCATTCTCATCGCAATTATCTGGGCTCTGAACTTTAGTGTTGTAAAAGTTAGTCTTGAAGAAATTGATGCGCTCAGTTTCAATGCCTTACG
>JAYPDB010000071.1:0-10878 GCA_038125045.1 Bacteroidota bacterium | reverse complement strand
TTAAAATGGGTAAGATTAATAGTATCCCCATTTCTGTGTACAAAAAAGTGGCTTCCCATTTTTCGAATAAGGCCCTTGCCGTGTCAGATATGAAGTATGTAGCAGCTGATGGAATCGAATCTATTCTGAACACAATTGAAACAATGCCTCTTTCCGATCAGGATGCTTACGTTCAATCTATTGCCGAGAAAGATCTTGAGCTGGCTAAGAAAATTCGCCGATTCTTCATTGGTTTTGATGATCTACCAAAAGTTAAAAATGAGTTTGTACAATCGGCCCTCGACGAAATTCCAACCGAGACGCTCATTTTAGCGCTTCGAACAGCACCTGCTGCCGTAAGGGAAAAAATATTGAAGGTACGTCCTAAACGTGAGCAGCAGCTTATCCTTTCTGAAGTAGACAATCCTTCGGATGCGACCAAAGCGGATATTGAAGATGCACAAAAAGCTGTCTTGTATGCCGTTCGACGTAAAATGAAAACCGAAGCCTAGGAAATGAAACGTTCGCTCACTTTTTTACTTCTTTACTTGCTAGGTGGATGGGGTTTATCGAATCATGCCACTGCACAACTCTTTACCCATGATCAAGGAGATCCCTACATGGTCGAGAAAATTCAGGAACAACTGAATCCTGAATTAAGTGATTTTCCAGTGTCTGTTCGTCGGGTAGCCATCTACAAAATTAATTATTCTGCTCTTCGGTTCACTAACGAAGAAATAGAGTACATACGTGCCGAAATGGAGTACTCCTTGCGTCAATTTGCAGGGCTTACGGTACTTTCACCACCCGAGTTAGAGCCCAATGATAAGCTCAAAATAGTGGGTAATGATTCTACCTTGCAGATATTAAATATGCAAGGACGTTCACTTGCCGACGTTTCACCTGAAATGCTCGAAGAAATTGCCTATAAATATGGCGTTCAGGGACTCGTAGAACTAAGCCTGCAACGGAGAGAACCCGAAGGGCTGGTCATTGGAATACGAGTCATGAATCCACAGTCGAGAGAAGTGGTATGGAGTAAATCCTTTATTTCAAATCCTCCAGTCGTATTACCTACCTTAAATCAAGGTTCTCAGTATTTATTAACTTTCGGGGTTACCTCTAGAGGAACAGATAGTTGGTATCGCAATAAATATGCTATTACTGATACTACAGGTATTGGAAATAATTTTGTAAACCAAGCCGATACTTTAATAAGGCAAGCGTTAAATGATTTAAGTGTAACTTTCTCTTATCGTCAGCCACTAGATGCTAATAACAGTGCTTACATTGGTTTCTCTGGAGGTTTTCATATACTACGCTCCACTAATAATGAAGTTACCCTTTTCAATATGTCACTTTTCGATATTGGTTTGGTGTACTATCAAGCAATTTCTGAAAAAGTGCCAGATATCGACGAATACCGAGTGGTATTTTACTCCCGTGCCAATCTTCAATTCCCAGTTGGTAATAAAAAGGGTGATATATTTATGCTTGAGCCAGGTCTTCAGTTTCATCTGAGTAAAAATATTGGGCTTTCTGTGTTTGGCAATTTAATGCTGGCCGGAGATACCATAAAACTTTCTAACAAAGATCGCTTAACCTATAATAAATCAGGATTTGGATTCCATGCGGTTATCAGGTTCTAATCATATACTACAGTACGGATTCTTTGCAGCTATCGCGATAAGTTTAGCTTGTGCGACGCCAGAATCGGTTCAGAATACTTCTAGCAGTAGTCAAAATAACCAAAGTAATGCACGTACTGTTAATACCAATCCACGAACTACAACAAGTATAGTAAATGACTCTCCTGCTAAAGAGGTTATAACGGTGAATTATTTAAATGAAAGTTCAAACATTCAGATAAAATTAGATCCGTCCAAAGAACAATTCTATTTGGATCTACGTGGTATGCGACCTGCCGATAAAGACTCTATCGTAGTCGTGGATTCTTCTTTGATTCAAACCCGTGCTCGAGATATCCAAAGTCTGCTATCTAACTATCGGAAAGCGCAGGATTTATTTTATCTAGGAGAATACAAGCAGTCCTTGGAATTTATCGATAAAACCCTGGAAATACAGGAAACGGCGGATGCCTATGCACTAAAGGGTACGGTATTCTTTATGTTGGAAAATATAACAGCAGCTCGCGCCAATTGGAATCGTGCGGTACAAATGGATCCCAATATTCCAATTCCAAGTATACCTGAATTAGAAACCTTAATTCAAGAGATCCGCGGAGGTCAATAAAGCATGAAAATTTCATTCGGAAGTGTCATTGGGGTCTTATTCTGTTTAGGCCTACTTGTGTTCGGAGTTACCGAGACCATTGGTGTAACCACCTTCGTAGAAGCTATCCCTGCACTCTCAGGTAATCCCTTCTTAAACATCCCCAGTTTATTCATTGTATTAGGTGGGGTATTACAAGCGTCTTTGATTACCTATCAACCCCGTTATGTAGGTAAGGCTCTCATGGGTATCATTTACTTATTTAGTCAAGCCAGAACTTCAAAGAAAACACTACAGAAAGATTTTGAAACCATCGTAGAGTGGAGTGATGATATCAAAAAAGATCGCGTAGGCGCCCTAAATAAATTAGAGAGCGAATACGGCGGTGAAATTTCTGGATACCTCTTCTCCCTTCTTAGTACCAATTATTCCAGCGAAGACATTGAAACCTTTGGGTCAAATCACATTGAAGAAAATTACTTCCGCCAAATGGTCATTGTAGACGTACTACGTGCCATGGGTGGAGCAGCTCCATCATTTGGGATGTTTGGTACCCTATTCGGTCTTATTGTGATGCTTGGAGAACTGGATGACCCCTCTAACATGGGACCTGGTCTTGCTGCGGCACTTATGACCACTCTATACGGTATTATTTTTGCGCGCTTTGTATTCTATCCCTTGGCTGAAAAAATCAAAAATGCGGCCCAGATGAATAAATTCCGCGAGTACTTTATATTGGAAGGTATTGTGCTCATCAACGACAAAAAATCATCCTTTTATATTCAGGATAAATTGAGCACTTATCTACAACGAGATTTCAAGAAACAAAAAGCAGAATAAGCGAACCCTACTAACCGCCTTTCTGAATATATGTAATCATGAAACGACGACAACAAAACAGTGGATTAGACGAGGCCGAAGAGGATCAGGAGTGGCTACTGACCTATAGTGACATGATCACGCTCTTGTTGGCCTTTTTCGCTATGCTTATTGCTGCTTCCCAAACCGATATTGCACTTTGGGAACAGATGAAGCAAGGTATGCGCTCCGATGTTGCTGGTAAAGAAAAAGTGGAAACTCCTCTAGCCGAGATTAAACTAGACTTGGATTCGTTACTGGTTGAAGAACGTGACCAAGGACTCGTAGGCGTCGTTTTGGATAAAGACGGTATTAAATTATCCTTTAACAGTAGCTCACTATATAACTCTGGAGATGCCATCCTACTGCCCTCTGGAGAGCGCATCATTAATAAGGTAACCCAAGCACTAAACCTCCTGAATTATTATCAATTTCGGGTCGATGTGGAAGGTCATACCGACAATGTGCCTATTAGCACCGCTCGATTTCCCTCTAACTGGGAACTTTCGGTAGCTCGAGCCTCTGAAGTGGTTAAGTTTTTTATACGAGAAGGGATCGGTGGTGACCGGCTAAAAGCCTCTGGTTATGCCGATACCAAACCCGTACTCCCTCATGTCGACGAATTTGGACGAGATATTGTAGAAAATCGCGCGGCCAATCGACGCATTTTAATTCGTATCTACTACTAAACCGATTTCGCTCACCGGCGAATTCTTATCTTTCCTGCCATGTGCGGACGTTATACCCTGTTTAGTGAACCAAAAGCCATTGATACATTCTTTGAGCTAGAAGAACCTACTGAGTTACCTCCGAGTCAAAACGACGATTTATTTGGAGCTCCCCCCATTCTACATCCGCTGCCATCCTACAATATTTCGCCAACGCATGTAGTACCGATTATACTCGCCGCTCCAGAAACCAGTACCCAATCTCGCATTCGAACCGCCATGCACTGGGGCTTTATGGGTTGGAAACCAAAAGCAAATGAGCGTCCCTTTCTCCCCATTAATACCCGGTCCGAACAGCTTTTAGACAAACCCATGTGGCGAAAAGCTTCCACCCAACGATGCTTGGTTCCCATGAATGGATTCTATGAATGGGCAGGTACCAAAGGGCACAAGACCCCTCATTATATTCACTCAACCACCGATGACTTGCTTGTAGCGGCGGGTCTATACTCTCCCCTTAGCCCGATCCCTGGCTACGCATCCTTCTCTATTCTTACCACCCGACCCAACAGCGTTATGGAGCCCATACACCATCGAATGCCTGTATTTCTACATGCCACAGAATGGGATAACTGGCTAGATAGAAAGCTCCCTCTGAACGACCTTCGATATCTTATGGACCCCTTTCCCGATGATGCGATCAGCGAATATATCGTAGGTACTTCGGTCGGAAACGTGCGCAATAATTCTCCCGAACTCATACGTCCTAGCTAAGATTTCTTTTTCGGGTTGAACCGATCGTTTCGTGCCTATCACCATGTGTACGCCTGCTCATTGTTATCCTATTTAGGGACGAATACGATGAAATAGAAATTGCTCGTCGACCTCTTGAATAAAACGCCAATCACCCTGATCCATGATATATACCACATGAAAAAATCTCCTTTCACTGTCTTCTAGCACATAGTGCAGATGCCGCGTAACCATAACGTCTTCCAAATGACGAGTCTCGATTCGAGCCACTTGTACAGAAAAATTCTTTGCCTTTAAAAAACGATAGGGATGCATGCGATCGATTTTCGCATGCTCGAGTGGACTTTGACGATGGCATTCACGAAGTGGAAGCCATTCGAATCGGATCGGACGCATACGATGAGCGGGCGAGGGTTGATGCTTATGACGCTGATGATGAATAAGCATTCTATCAATAACATAATGGCTGCCATCCTCACTGCTAAGCGGAAGCTCGGAGCCCTGAACAGCGAGCACATCCCAGAGCAGTTCCTCATGGTTAAAACGCAGATCCATCAACTCTCCTTGCTGCGTCTGAATGCTGTAAAAAGAGTACAAAATACCCCCTACTGTTTTGGTGTGACAAGAGCGAATCTGACGCACATTGCGCATATATTCCGCCCTCCAATCCAAGCTATGCGTGCCGGAATAGCGCGGGAAAAAAGCCAACATTTCTATGAGTGGATAGGTATTCATGACCAATTTTTGTTTGGTCATTTTAAATTACACACATATATTGTACATATCAATAGTGAATGTAATATGCCCTCAAAAAAAGACTATTCGTATCAAGCGGAACAAGATGTACATCGGATTACCCTGTACAATACCGTATATCCCGAGCACCAACACCGAGCTCGAAAAGATCGCTTATACATTCATTTCGACTTTGCATGCTTTTACGCTCAAGTGGAACAACTGCGCAAAAATCTCTACGGTATCCCATTAATTGTCGGCGGTTGGCGCAAAGAAAATGGTACGGTTAAGGGAATCGTTGCTACCTCTTCTTATGAGGCCCGCGCGATGGGAATTAAAACAGGCATGAGTGCTTACGAGGCCTATAAACACTGTCCCTATGTATGTATGCTACAAGTAGACTATGCAAGCTATACGGCCATCTCAAAACAGGTTCACCATATTTTAAACCACTATTCGCATAGAATTGAACGCTATTCCATGGATGAATACTTCATGGATGGCAGCTTTTTACTGGGCAAAGAAGAACCCCAAATACGTCGATTTGGAGAGCAGCTACAACAGGAGATATGCGAGGCGACGGGTTTGTATGGATCTATAGGTATTGCTCGATCTAAAACCTATGCAAAATTAGCGAGCGGGCTCAATAAGCCTCGAGGCATTTCTCTGATTCTCAGCGATGAGGATGAACGAATGTATATTCACCCTTTGCCTCTCAATGAGGTTTGGGGAGTGGGACGAAGACGGTATGAGCATCTTCTGGCCGAAGGATATGCGACCATACGTGACGTCGTTACACACAACCAAGTCGACACCTTTATACGGCTTTTTGGACCTCACTTTGGCCGTATGTTGTTTCAAACCATCACCGGCCAAGATCAGGGTCGCATTTTAGAAGAAAATGATGAATACTCTCCAAAATGGGGGGTGAGTTACGGACATACGTTTTCGGAGGGAAGTACCGACGCCGAAGCAATCAAAGGAGAATTTGCCATTGGTATTGAAATGATATGCTATCGGATGCGCGCCTACGGCATTCGAGCCAGTAGCTTTGGCGGAATGATTGGCTTTGATCACGACCACTATCCCAACATCGGGTTTCGATTTGTAACACCCAGCTATACCCACATAACCAAATATGTATATGATGCCTTTATCCATGAATTAGGGGCCAAAATTGACGCTTTTTGCTCTCAGGGAATGGCAGTGCGAAACCTAATACTAGGAACTCAAGACATGGATAAGACGAGTCAAATGAACCTTTTTTTTCGGGATGAACAGGAACAAACCGAGCGCTACAAAGCGATTGATCATATCAATAACCGATATGGAAAAGGTACCATACAAAGCGCAAGAAGTCTGTATCGGGTTGAAGGAAACACCCACTTTCTAGAACGAAATTCCGGTTGAAAAAGCCCCATCATCGAAACCACCATCTAGGGCTTGGTGCACGAAATCCGTATCCTACTTCAAATTCATTTCGGTTTGCGCGCCGGAAAAAGCAACATCATCTTGAAATTTGGTCAGCGAAAAACTTTCTATCATTACTTTACGCAAACGTTGCGTGGTTAACCCACTGGTCAAATTGCCATTTTGTGCGACCGATATGCGACCCGTCTCTTCGGAAATAACAATCACAAATACATTATTGGTTTCAGATACCCCTATGGCGGCACGGTGGCGAGTACCTAGGGCGTTTGATAGGTTGGGGTTCTGAGCCATTGGCAATAGGCAACTGGCAGCTGCAATACGGTTATTCCGAATAATAACCGCCCCATCATGAAGAGGAGTCTCTTTTTTGAAAATACTTATTAGCAGTTCACTTTTGATGCTGGCATCCAGGCCCACCCCCGACTCGATGGTATCACTTAAACTCGAAGAAGGCGCAAATACAATGAGAGCTCCCACATAATCCTTCGCCATCACTTTTACCGCTTCGATTACTTCATCAATCACCTGTTCGGTACTAGATTTCCCACCAAACAATCGCAAAGACGGATTTTGACCGATCTGATATAAAAGTCCACGAATTTCAGGTTGAAAGATGATAAAGACGGCTAATATCCCCACATCCAGAATAGCACTTAGAATAAAATCTATGGTAGTGAAACCAAAAAGCCGAATGATAAAATTGATCAGCAGTAAAAAGAGAATCCCCACACCTGCTCTAATTGCATAGGTTCCTCGTATCCACCGATAAATAGCTATTAAAACCCCCGCAATTATGAGGGTCTCAATAAAGTCCAGCAGACCAAAATCTAAAAAACCAATAGGGTTCACACTCAAATCCATTAATTCATCATTAGCCAAAAGGCTATCGGAATATAGGAAGAATTACGCGCTGGCCAATAGGTTTATCTCGTACCAGCAGATTGTAACGCTTCAAATACACGCACTGTGTCGGTAGCCTCCTGCACATCATGTACGCGCAATATACGCACTCCTTTTAACAATGCATGATAATGTGCCGCTAAGGTTCCTGCTAGGCGACCCTCGACCGGTCGATCATCGAGCAAGTGCCCAAACATCGATTTACGAGAAGCTCCTAGCAATACAGGAAAGCCAATATCTACCACTCGTTCTAGCTGGGCTATAATCTGAAGATTGTGGTCCAGTGTTTTGCCAAAGCCAATACCAGGATCGACGATAATGTGTTCCACTCCCTGCTGCTGTAAATAGCTGGTTTGTTCGACTAAAAAATCCACAATGTCTGTGACCGCATGCTCATAACTGGGGTTGTCTTGCATATCCTGAGGACTGCCTTGAGAATGCATAACTAAATAAGCTGCACGATAAGAAGCTGCCAAACGAGCCATTTCTGGGGCTTTTTGAAGCCCACTAACGTCATTGATAATATGTACCCCTTGATCTAGAGCCTGTGAAGCAACCTCATATTTGGTCGTGTCAATGGAAAACAAAACATCGGTACCAAAACGAGGTATGGCTTCTTTTAGAATGGGTACCACGCGCGATAATTCCTCCTCTTTGGACACAACCGGTGCATAGGGTCGTGTAGATTCGCCGCCAATATCGATAATGGTGGCCCCTTGCCCAATCATTTCCTCAATACGGAGCAAAGCGGAATGAACCCGGTTAAACTGACCTCCATCACTGAATGAATCAGGAGTAGCGTTTAAAATCCCCATAATCTCGACGGATTCGCGAGCAAAAAATGAGGACAATACGCTCATAGGTTTAAAGATCGTGAAAATTTGAGGCTATTCGTCTCTATGCCCTTTGAGCATACGACGATCTTACCACTCTTCTTGAAGCTGATCTTCTTTTCCTTCTTTGCTTGCCCACTCTTCGGCAGAAGGAAGTGCATCTTTGGTTTCATTGATCACATGATCTTCCCAAGCTTCCGCTAGACGCTCATTTAAATCGATAAAATGTTCCCATTTTGCAGGCACTTCGTCATCGGGATAAATAGCTTCAACCGGACATTCAGAAACACAAGCGTCACAATCGATACATTCGTTAGGATCAATAACCAAGAAATTAGGGCCTTCTCGGAATGCGTCAACCGGACATACCGCTGCACAGTTGGTGTATTTACATTGGATACAAGGTTCGGTAACTACGTATGGCATAGCTTATAAAATAGAGTGAGAAATAATGTTTGAGTGTAAATATCTATCCCAATTTGATTAGATGCAATCCAAATTATTGGGGGAAAACACACTACCTATATTTAATAAGCTTTTTTATTCCGATAAGATTCCCTCAAAAACAGAAAGATTTCCATCATTGGGAGCGGGTGTAAGGTCGAGTAAATGGGCAAGTAACTCATAGATGTGAATGGACTCAAAAGCTTCTAAGTGGCTATTGGGAGCGAAGTCGGGTCCAACGGCTACAAATACGGCATGCATTTCTGAGTGCTGGGGGTCATACCCATGATTTCCACCGGAAGGATAGTGGGGATTAGATGAAAGCTGCTGCGAAGTGGTTAGGCTGTACCCTAAATCGGCTATGATGGTCAAATCAGGGGTGCGAGGGTGCTTATTATTGTGGAATTTTTCAGGTATATCGTCCTTTAGATACACTTGAAAAGGAGCCCCTCCTTCCTGTGCTTCTTTGAGCCGGTTATAGACGTCTTCCCGATAAGTGGGTTCTATATTCATCGTAGCTACTGGAGACCCTCCAATCATGAGTACACGATCTAAATCCATATAGGTGTCAAGAGTAATTACACGATCTCGTGAGATATTCTGCATACCATGATCCGAAACCAATACTACGTTGGTATGTTGATCGAGGCCTGAGGATTCTAATCCTTCCATTAAATACTTCATAAGTCCGTCTACTCTCAGAAGCGCAGCATCGGTTTCTGGAGCATCGGTTCCGTATCGATGTCCTTGACTATCTAAGAAACTAAAATAGAGGGTAGCCAAATCCACTTCTAAGTCAGTACCCATTCCCAACCAATGAAGCACCGTATCGATTCGGGCACTGTCAGGAACACTGCCATCGTAACGTTTCCAATGGGTGGGCCGAATTCCTTGAACAGGGGCTTCTGATCCGACCCAAAACATGGTTCCTGCTCGCACTCCTTGCTTTTCAGCCGTATTCCAAATGGGTTCACCTTCATACCAATCGGCACGCTCTACCTGCTCCCTATCACCAATTCGGTACATTTGGGATAGCGTTGAATCGTACATCGAGTTGCCAATGAGGCCATTATTTTCAGGATGTAGACCAACAGCTATGGCATAGTGATTGGGGAAGGTCTTAGAGGGAAACACAGGAATTAAGCCGTCTGAAACAGCCCCTTTTTTTGCCAAATCGTAGAGGTACGGCGTACGTTCCACACTCAGGTAATCGGCTCTAAAGCCGTCAAATGAGATAAGTAATACCTTTCTCGCTTTACTTTCTCGTTCTTGAATACTTTGCTCTACAGGAGAACTACACGCTAGTACCAGCAATACTAATACGGATACCATTCTTTGAATGGAAGCTTTGTATGAAACCTTAAAAGAATTCATAGCTATTCGAAATCAGATGTTAATTTGAAACGAGCAATTCGGTTGTTGCCCTTGTCGGCAACGTACACAACTCTTCGAAAATATGCGACCCCACTGGGCTGATTAAATTCTTTTGGACCAGCACCCAATTCACCGAAAGAAACTAAAATCTGCCGGGTTTGATCAGCAGCTCCAGCAGGTGGTGGAACGCCTTCTTGCCCATTGGCCTGAAATTGATACAAGCGATGAGTTTCACTGTCTACAACAAAAATAAAGGCATCATCATCACCTCCAAAGGCCACGTCTTGAGGACTCAGGAACTTGTTGGTTTCGTACAAAAAGCCATCGGCCTGTGTGGTATCTTGTGCCAGTAATTGGGAATTTTGCTGATAGACCAACCCATCGACGGTTTCAACCACATTAATCCATAGTACCCGAAATGGGATTTCTTTGGAAGCATCGGCTTGGGTGATCAAAAAACTTCGATCATCGGTATAGGTATCCCTTTGTGGCGGGGCTACAAAACTAGCAATGCTGCTTAGTCCAATGGCGCTACGAAGTGAGGGTACATTGGGGCTAAGACTACGAATTTGGCGAACATTGCGCATCTTATCGGTTTTTTGCCCATCGATAACCACTCGATGAAATTCGAGAACCGTGTTATCAGGAGCCGCAACCTGGGTAGTTTCATT
>JAYPDB010000070.1:0-10887 GCA_038125045.1 Bacteroidota bacterium | reverse complement strand
GCCAGAGATTACTTGGTGCCCAGTCGCGTAAATCCGGGTAAATTCTTTGCGCTTCCGCAGAGTCCTCAAACCTACAAGCAGCTGTTAATGACCTCTGGTTTTGACCGTTATTTTCAGATTACCAAATGTTTTCGAGATGAGGATTTACGAGCCGATCGTCAGCCGGAGTTTACGCAGATCGACGTGGAAATGTCGTTTGTAAATGAAGAAGACATTTATGGGATCCATGAGAATTTGTTGCGTGCTATTTTTAAAGAAACCATAGGGGTTGATTTACCGAGCTCCTTCCCCAGAATGAGTTATGACGAGGCAATGAATTCCTACGGCTCGGATAAACCGGATTTACGTTTCGGTTGTAGCTTCGTGGATTTTTCAGAGATCGTGGCCAAAGCGGAGTTCAAAGTCTTTTCCGACACGGTAGCAAAAGGAGGTGGCGTGGTTGGCTTCACCATTCCAGGTCAGGGTGAGATGGGCCGTGGTGCCATTGATCGTTGGACCGAACGCGCCAAAAAAGAAACAGGGGCGGGGGGGCTTATTTATATCAAAATGCAGGAAGATGGGCCGCTTTGTAGTGTGGCCAAATTCTTGACCGATGATAATGTACAGCAAATGGTAACCGCTTCGGGTGCCCAAACCGGGGATTTGGTATTTATGCTAGCAGGACCTAAACCACAGGTCTTAGAACAACTGGGTCAGTTGCGATTGATGGTGGGGCAAGAATTTAATTTCATTGATGAGGATCACTATGCCCCATTATGGGTAACCGACTTCCCATTATTGGAATGGGATGCCGAAACCCAAAGATATCATGCAATGCACCATCCATTTACCTCCCCAAAGACTGAGGATATGGACAAAATGGATCATGAGCCTGCTGCTGTACGAGCTAGAGCCTATGATTTGGTATTAAATGGTAGTGAAATTGGAGGGGGTTCTATTCGAATTCACAATTCAAAAGTACAGCAGGCTATGTTCAAACTACTGGGCATAGATACTGAGGAAGCCGAGGAGAAATTTGGGTTTCTATTGCAAGCATTCCGATACGGCGCTCCCCCTCATGGTGGTATTGCCTTGGGTCTTGATCGATTAATTATGATCTTGAGTAAGGCACGTAGTTTAAGAGATGTGATTGCCTTTCCTAAAAATCAACGGGCTCAGAGTATGATGGATGATGCGCCTGCTGCTGTGGAGATGAAACAACTCGATGAATTACACATTAAACTCAAACGTATTCAAGAATAGGTAAGACATGCGAACGGCTGGAATCGACGGATGTAAATTGGGTTGGATACTCATTAGTTTCGATGAAGGTCAGGAGCATTACGAAGTTCTTACCGATCAGGAGGAGTTAGAAGCTGTTCTGGGAGATTATGACCGGGTTTTTGTAGATATGCCCATTGGTCTTCAGGAAGATGAATACACAAGAAGCTGTGATCTAGAGTTACGTAAGCTTTTGGGCTCTGAATATTCATCAAGTGTATTCAGTCCCCCTATCCGACCTGCCTTATATGCTCCAACTTATGCCGAGGCCAATTTGACAAGTTTTGAGTACACTGAAAAGAAATTGACCCTTCAGTCTTGGAACATCACCCCAAAAATAAAAATGCTCGATGAGCTGTTACAGAAACATGAAGCTTGGGGAGATAAAGTACTGGAGAGTCATCCCGAATGGCTTTTTCAGAATTTGAATGGTGGGATGATTTTTCAAAAGAAAAATTTAAAGAAAGGCATTCGCCACCGTCTTGAACTCCTGATTCAAGAAAATGAGTGGGCCGGAGAGTTCTTCAGGGTTATTAAGGAAGAATATCGAAGAGTGGATGTAGGTGAAGATGATATTGTAGATGCTATGGTGCTCGCATACTATGCTAATCAATCAGTAGAGAGAGGTTTGAGAACTCTTCCACAAGAAGTGCCTAAGGACGCACAAGGCTTACCCATGGCCATACACTATGTGTAAAATCCTTAGGATCAGGAACGATTTTTTCACTACAAATGCTTATTTTTAAGCATCCATTATCCGGCAGCCTTTGCTAAAGACATCAAAGCGACCGTCGGATATTCTGAAATCAATTTTTAATTATAACCAACAGGAAAATGGCGTACACACTACCCGAACTTCCTTATGCATACGATGCTTTGGAGCCACACTTCGATGCTCGTACCATGGAAATACATCATAGTAAACATCATCAAGGATATACCAATAATGTAAATGCGGCTTTAGAAGGGACGGATCTGGCCGACGCTTCAATTGAAGAAGTACTTACTAATATTACTTCTTTACCCGAAGACAAGCAGCAAGCGGTTATTAATAATGGTGGTGGTTTTGCTAATCACAGTCTTTTTTGGACCATCTTATCACCCAATGGTGGTGGCGCTCCAACAGGCAGTTTAGCGGCAGCTATCGATGCCGATTTGGGTGGCTTTGAAGCGTTCAAAGACGCCTTCGCAAAAGCGGCCGCCACTCGATTTGGATCTGGATGGGCTTGGCTATCGGTATCTACTGAAGGTTCATTGGTGGTTCACTCAACGGCCAATCAGGACAGCCCAATTATGGAAGGGCATACCCCGATTTTAGGTCTTGATGTGTGGGAACATGCCTACTATTTACATTATCAAAACCGTAGACCCGACTACATTTCAGCCTTTTGGAATGTGGTAAATTGGGAGCAAGTTCAAGCGAATTTCGACGCTGCAAACTAAATTATTCGTTAACTCGATACCTCCCCATGACACAAATGGGGAGGCTTCTTTATACAAAGTATTATGCAATTTGGATTTGGAATGGGACCCGATACCTCATGGATGCGTGAGGAACTAACTCAATTTGGAGTTGAAGAGCTAACAACACCCGCCGATGTTGATCGTGCTATGCAGGAATACAAAGGCACCATGTTATTAGCTATAAACTCCGTTTGTGGATGCGCTGCAGGAAATGCGCGACCCGGGCTAGGTTTGGCTTTACAACAGTCAGATGCAAAACCCGATCACATGGTTACCGTGTTTGCTGGCCAAGACAAAGAGGCAACTGCTCACGCTCGCGCCTACTTTAGTGAATACCCACCTTCCTCACCTTCATTCGCGTATTTTGTGGATGGTGAAATTAAGGCCATGATTCCTAGACATCGCATAGAAGGTAGGACCAGTCAAGACGTAGCGAACGATTTGAAGATGGTTTTTGAGGCTTTCTCGAGCACGGAAAAAGAATCCTAAGTTAGGATTTCTTAGCAGGCCCAAAGTCGATTTCTTTACCATCTTCGAACAGCCTGAGTCCCTCAGGCTTGCCCAGTGAACCATTGGGTCCGTAGGATTTTACCTGATTCACCATCTCATGTTCCGAAAGAAATACGGCAGGTTTGGCTTGCCCTTGTTGGTGAGAATCGATGTGTAAGGTTTGGGTTGGGAAGGCGAATTGAACCTCTAAACTTTTGGCAAGGCGTAATATTTCCAGGAGGAAATTGTGTCGTTGTTGTAGTTCCGTGCTCCAGTCTGGAACGGAAAAGAAGACGTAGACCAAGACATCGAGAGAATGAGCCCCAATAGAATGAAAATGGATTTCATAGTAATCTTGTCGGAAGTTATCATTGGCTTTCACAATCGCTTTGATGCCTTCTACAAAAGCTTCCATTTGCTCGGGGCTGGTACAGTAGGTTAGGTTCAGAATCGTTTTCAACCGTCGATATTTTCTCATCCCTAAGTTATCAATTTCTGAATTGGCTAGAGACGAATTGGGAATGGATACCAACGAATTATAAAAGGTTCGGATTCGGGTTGAACGGAAGCCAACTTCTTCAACCGTTCCTTCAACACCACTCGTTTTAATCCAATCACCCATATGAAAGGGTCTATCGATAAAGATCGTAAGTGAGCCAAAAAAATTGGCGAGCGTATCTTTTGCCGCAAGAGCCACCGCAAGCCCACCAATACCCAATCCGGCTATGAGTGAGGCTACGTTGTACCCATTGTTTTGCAAAATGAGGATGACGCCTAAAACGACCACAAATACGCGTAGAGTTTTTCGAATTAGGGGGACGAGTTGATCGTCGAGCGTGTTTTCGGTTTTACCCGTGATGGTTTTCAAATACTCGGCGAAGATATCTATGAGATTGTAGATGACCCAAAAGATGGCAACAGAAAGAGCGATTTCCAATATCTTGGAAAGCACGAGGGTAACGGTGACGCTAAATTGTAGATTGGTGTAGCTCACCAGTAAAAATCCGATCAATATGACCAATCCGAGAGGTTTTTGTATGCTCGTAATAATGAGGTCATCCCATTCGATCCGAGTTTTTTTTGCCCATTTCGAGAGGTATTGTAGGAGCAGGCTTTCAAAAATTTTCCGAATACTCAGGGCGACGATCAACCATACAAACAAGCCTACGATTTGCCATAGTTTCAACCCGAAAAAGTCTTTATCAGCTAGAGGGGGTAGGGCGTCAATTAAGGCTTCTAGCGTGCTCGAAAAAGTGGCTCGATTTAGTTGGGGTATTTGCTGTAAACTCTGCTCAGAAAACACCCATTCACCATTTGTTTGGCTGAGATAGATTTCGGGTAGTGAGTCAAAGAGAATGTATTGGGATAACCCTGATAAAGAATCGATGTGGTTCGGGACATCGGGTATTTCATCATATACTACAAGTAAACCACGAGCATCCAATACTTTTAAGAGTTGCTTGGCCAGGCTTTCTTTTTCTTCTTGAGTACCTGAAGACAGCTTGAATGGTTGAACAAAACGTTCCGGATAGCGATGCCCTGTTTGTTGCCAATGGATGAAGGTGTGTACCGAGTTTTGAGGGGTGGATAATAGGCGATTGGTAGCTTGGATGGTGCTAGGCTCAGACCCATTTGAGGATGCTACGGATGTTGCAGGGGCGGAATGCTGCGCGAATAGTCGTGTAGGTGGGTGGATCAAGCCAACAATGAGAAGTACCGCTATAATAAGTCTTTGGATAGATAGGGGCATCAGATACCTTATATATAAATGTTTTACGATGTTACATGCTCAAAAGAGTAGCTATAATATAGAGAGTTGTGGTGAGTTCTTCCACCAGAGGGTGAGCCTAGATGACCATAGATCTTTGCAGTTATGAAGATTTCTTATAGCTTAAGCCTGGGATTGTGTATCTTGAAATGCTGCTTATAAGTAGTTGAATCTATGGTCCTACCCCTATCGAAATTATTGGGATGTTGGGCAACTTTTATAGGGTAAATACGTATAGCACTGCAATTGATTAACCAAATTGAACATTAAGCCATCATATATAGTCTACCTGCTGGGTTTCTTGGGTGCTGTACTATTTTTTAGTTTACGCCCTCAGATCGATTACTATGCGGATGCTCCTCTTGAACTGAATCGTAAGGATATACAGACCAAAGTCGAGTTGGTAGCCTTAGGTTTAGGGGTTAATCTGGATACCTTGACGAGTGCAGCTACCCTGCAGCAGCACACCAAATATGCTGAAATGCAGATGGATACGCTGCAATATATCAGCCCTAAGTCGCTGAACGAAAAAGATAGGGTGTTGAAAAGTTGGGATGTTATTCTGGCACCTAAAAATTCCTACAACCAAAATCCCATCAGTTCTGCAGAGATATTTGATCCTTTGGGCTCCTTGCGCATGAGGGCGGATCACCAGGGAAATATTATTAGAATTCAGCAACATCCCACAAAAGAAAACCCAACTTTTTTGAGTGGTGGTTCCATAGAAGACCTGTCTGAACGTCTTTTGGTAGATATGCTGGGTTATGATTTAGAGGCTTTTGAGCCTGTAATTGGCGAATGGCCCGAACTACCCTTAGAGGTTGCCAATGAACTAGAAGCTTTGGGGTCTAATCTAGAAGAACTTCCTGTAACGGGGCAGGAGGAAATTGTGCTGCGTTGGCAAAGAGTGAATGCCTCTGATTCGGGTCCGTACCGATTGGCGCTCACGCTTAAGCCTGAGGTGAAAGAATATGTAGATGAATCTGGAGTTCGAACCTCCTTTGGATATCAGGTGATTAATTTTACTGCCACTAGACCTTACGAGCCTTTAGAATTATCGAATCCCATTCAAGATACCCTGACCGACTTTGACTATGCCTTATATGCTTCGGCGGTAATTCTAGCTCTGATTGTTTTTATTTTTGGAGTCCGTAACGTTATTAAAGGAAATATCGAGTGGAACCGAGCCTTTGTTATGTTTATCAGCCTAACCTTGGGGATTTATGGTTGGCGAATGCTTTATTACATAAGTAACTATTCAGATATTTTAAGCACCACAGGCTATTTTGTCATATCCATCAACACCCTTTTGTTGTCTTTGGTTTTGAGTTTATTTGGGTCCTTGGCGTATGTGAATTGGGAAGTCCTTGCTCGATCTCAGAAGTCGGGAGAAATCCAGCTACTGGATGGTATGTGGAGAATGAATATTTGGGTAAAGGAAATTGGTCAGGCCTTGGTGAACGGGTTTCTACTCGGCTTTTTTATTCTTGGTCTGTTTGCACTTTCGGCTAAACTAACAGGACAATATCTCTATCAATTCGACAGTGCTTTTGGCTTTACGGAAGCGACGAATCGACCTCAATGGCTAAGTATGAACATCTCACTGTGGACCACAACATGGTTGGTTGGTTTTGCGCAAATAGGCTTCATTATTTCTCTGGTGCAGTCCATTATTAAGAATCGATGGTTTTCAGGAGTGATTTCTATTCTTTTGGTTACCCTACTCATTACCGTCTTAGGTAGACTGATCGGGAGCCCCGGTGGTTTGCAGTCCGATCTGATGTTGTATGCAGGCATTGGGGCCTCTATGGTGGTCATTTATCGGAGCTTTGGTTTGGTTACTGTGAATACCACTTGGTGGGTATTCTCTGCAGTTCTGCTGTTACTACCTTATTTGGGAACGTCGAATGCAAGCTACTTACTTACCTTTTGGGCCCAAGCGGCGATGATTTTGAGTATTCCCATTGCGGGTTTTGTGATGTATCGAAATGGGGAATCCATTGATCAGGTTGCCGACTATGTTCCCGAATACCAAGAACGTATCGCTCAGCATTTAAGAGTCGAAAAAGAGATTGAAATTGCACGGGAAAGCCAGTATCAACTCATGCCTCTTCAACCCCCTCAAAAAGAGGGTTTGGATGTATTTGGGTTCTTTTTGCCTTCCTTTGAAGTCGGGGGAGATTTTTATGATTACCTCCTGGTCGATGACCAAGATAGTTCGGATGAATGGTTGATGATGGCCATTGTCGATGTGTCCGGGAAAGCAATGAGAGCGGCCATGCCTGCTATTTTTACCAGTGGACTCTTGTTGTCAAGAATCCGCGAGGATGCTCCTGAAAAGATTTTAAGTGATGTGGCGCAACCTATCTTTGAACGCACCGATAAGCGAACCTTTATCACCTGTGCCATTACACGATATAATCTCTCCAAAAAAGAGTTGATCATTGCCAATGCTGGACATTGCAAGCCTATCTTGGTACAAAATGGGAAAGCTAGTTTCATTGATACCCCTGAACCCCGATACCCTTTAGGTGTGGTAAGCCAAATTGATTATCAATCAACACGAGTAGATGTACAAACCGGTGATGTATTTTTATTATATTCTGATGGACTTCCAGAAGCTGTGAATGATAAGGGAGAACGATTAGGCTTTGACACCATTCCAAAAATGCTGGAAGAATTAGACACGCAGAACATGAGTGCAAAAGAAATCGCACTCCACTTCAAGAGATATGTACAGAAGTACAGTAACTATCAATTAGTTGACGATACAACCTTAATCTGTTTAAAAATATAATCTAAAAGAGACATGACAGAAGAAAATAATAATGTGGAATTTAACCTGCCTCCGCAGTTTGAATCCATTACCAAAAACATTAAGTGGATACTCATTGGGTTCTTTGGACTCATGGTAGTTTTCTCTGCTTTCTTTACGGTTGAGCCGGAAGAGGTAGGAGTGATTACCCGATTTGGAGAGTATCAGAGAGAAGCTGATCCAGGGCTTAATTTTAAAATTCCCTTCATGGAGCAGTTATTATTGGTGCCTGTACAGCGACAGCTAAAACAGGAGTTCGGGTATAGAACAACCCAAGCAGGGGTGAATACGACCTATCGAAAAGCCGGTTATGATGGAGAATCATTGATGCTTACCGGAGACCTGAATTTAGCCGATGTAGAATGGGTAGTTCAATATCGAATCAACGATCCGTATAGCTACTTATTCAAAGTTAGAAATGCCGATGAAACCCTACGTGATATTTCAGAATCTGCCATGAGACAGATTGTGGGAGATCGAACGGTTAATGAGGTTCTAACAGTAGGTCGTGCCGATGTAGCTTCTCAAGCTGAAGCCATCATACAAGCCCTCTGTAACGAATATGAAATTGGTTTAACCATAGAACAAGTCGTGCTACAGGATATCAACCCACCGGATCCCGTTAAGCCTTCATTTAACGGGGTTAATGAGGCGCAACAACAACGAGAAACCCTTATCAACCAAGCCCGAGCCGACTACAACCGAGTGATCCCGCGGGCGGCTGGTGAAGCGGAAGAAACCATTCAGAAAGCAGAAGGGTATGCCTTAGATCGAGTGAATCGCGCACAAGGGGAAGTCTCCCGATTCAACGATTTGTATCAGGAATACATCAAAGCACCTGAAGTAACCAAACGACGGATTTTCCTAGAAACCATGCAGGATGTCATTCCTAAAATGGGGCAGAAAATCATTACCGATGATGAGGGTAATTCGGTAATTCCATTGTTGCAACTTCAAATGGATGCCGCCAAAAACACCACCAATTCAAACAATAACTAAGAGGCTGATATGAAAAATTTCTCTAGAATAAGCACGGCAGTCCTCACGTTTTTTGCCGTATTGGTCGTGATGGATGGCTTTTTTATCGTAAATGAGACCGAACAAGTGGTCATTACCCAGTTTGGTAATCCGGTGGGTGAGGCCGTAACCGAACCTGGTCTAAATTTTAAAATTCCTTTTATTCAAACCGCAAATTACTTTGAGAAACGTTACCTAGAATGGGATGGTGACCGTAATCAAGTCCCTACCAAGGACAAAAAATTCATATTTGTAGACACTTATGCAAGATGGCAGATTACCGATCCTCTACAGTACTTTCAGCGGTTGGGGGATGAGCGCGGAGCTCAATCTCGTTTGGATGATATCTTAGATGGGGAAACGCGTAACGCTATTGCGGCTCATGATTTGGTTGAGCTCATTCGCTCTACAAATCGCGAACCCATTTCCGAAGGAATTATAGCGGATATCGTAAACGACTCTTTGGAGACGATTCAGACCGGTCGAGATCTTATTCAAGAACAAATCCAAGAGTTGGCTAATCAGCGTGCAGCCGATCTAGGTATTGCGGTCTTGGATTTCAGATTTAAGCGAATTAACTATGTAGAGGAAGTTCGTAGAACGGTTTATGATCGTATGATTTCCGAGCGAAACCGTATTGCGGACAAGTTTCGATCCGAAGGTCAGGGAGAGTCTTCACGTATAAATGGGGAGAAAGAACGTGAACTACTTCGCATTCAATCCGAGGCCTTCCGAGAGGCTGAAACCATTCGGGGTAAGGCCGATGCCGAAGCAGCTGCTATATATAATGGCGCCTACAATCGGTCTGGTTCTGCCCGTGAATTATACGACTTTGTAAAAAGTATGGAGGCTTATGCGAGTACCATCGACAAGGAGACCTCTCTCATTATCTCTACCGATAGTGAGTTTTACAAATACCTGAACTCAATTGATCAATAAGCTCTGGGGTTTGAATTACCTCAGATTGGTTTCAACTGAGTATAATGTCACCCTAAGAGGCCGGATATTTTACGCACCCTACATCATTATTGTTGGGTGCGTTTTTTTTCGGGTTGAAACCACCCTTAGCATCTTCAACCTATCTCAACTGCTTCTCGAAAAGGCTCAAACGATATATCCAATAACTCACTTAGGATATACTTGGCGTTTTGAGTAGAGATAACAGCACCCAATTTAATTAGAAGACTGTAGAGTCCTGTATGAACTCTACTGGTGTACAAAAAGTGCTTAGAGCCTCGAACTTCATTAGATAGCGGCGCTTCTTTGGTGAAGTGCCGTATTTCCTGATCGAAGGAAGGGTTACTAAAATCAAAATAATCGTAGCGATAGGGCTTAGAGAACATGATTCCGTAATTTCTTGCAAAGTTATAGTATTCATCCTCTTTGCTTTGAATTTTAGCATGGGGATTAATGACTTCTAATCGGGTATAAAGATCTCGAATGGCCTCTTGATCGTTCGCAAGATGACAAGGTAACAGCTTGAGGTAGTTGGTGAAAAATTCATCTGGAAATAGTTTCACACAGCCAAAATCAATGATGCCCAGTTTCCCATCTTCGGTAAAAAGAAAATTCCCAGGATGCGTATCGGCATGAACATACCCACCCACTTTCAGTTCCTCGTGAAAAAATTCCCAGATCAGCTGTCCAAAATGATTACGTTGCTCTTGGGAGGGTTGTTCCTTAAGGAAATCTCCAAGATGCCGACCCTCGATGAACGACATGCAAAGGACTCGTTCTGTGGAGTACTCTACAATCCACTCTGGGATTTCAAATAGGTCGCTTCGAAATCGCTCCCCAAACTCCTTAATCTGATTGCCTTCGTGCAAGTAGTTGGTTTCCAGCAATAAAGTGGATCGAATTTCCTCAAAATACGGATCGATATCCTGCCCATTTTTAATGATTCGTTTTGCTAAGGATTTCGCGACGGCCATATCCGAATCAATAGTCTCGCGAACATTTGGGTACTGAATTTTAACGGCAACTTTCCGCCCATCTCGTAACTGTGCACGGTGAACCTGTCCGATGGATGCCGCGGCAAAAGCTTCTTCCTCAAAGTGTTCAAAGACTTTGTCTG
>JAYPDB010000069.1:3685-11221 GCA_038125045.1 Bacteroidota bacterium | reverse complement strand
TATTATCCATCACATAATCAAAGCTACCAAAGGGTAGTGCGCTAAATTCGGTCGCATGAAGCTCTTCCAATCCCTTAATCAAGGCTCTTTTTTGGCGGTTTGAAAACAGCGCACTTCGTTTTTGGCTTTCAGGGTCTACCTTATAATATTCGGTCCCCCCATCTACTTGTTCCCGCTCCATATACCCAAGATCACCTGGTAACCATTGGATCGAAGCCGATCCCTCGTAACTCACAAATCCTGGAGTGCCCATGGCTTGGTATAATTCATACCCTCGCAAAACTTCTTGGGTTTGAGCATGCGTTTGGGTAGGCATCAACAGAACCATGGTCCATACCATGAGTAACCCGGTGATGAGATAGAATAGGTGGGAGTAGGTGTAGTTTTTCATATCAAAAGATTTTTTCGTGATTCTGAGCGCGATCTGCTGCGCGATAAGATGTTACGTTTCGTTGCTATTTCTAAAATAAATAAAGCTGGTGTATGAACCTGTAAAAGCTTTCAAAAGCTAACTCCATTCTCGTACTATCTCAATATGGGTGAGTTGATGGCCTAGAAAGCGTTCGGCCAATTCCTGAAATCGCTGCGGACGGTCACTCACATAACAACTAAAGCTTCCTCCTTCGGTATTGCATCCGTCCTGACCTTCTAAATATTCTTTAGCCGTTCGAGCAATGGATACGGCGGAGTCGATAATGAGTGTTTCTTTAGAATGTAGAAGCTCTGCTATAAGCGGTTTAAATAAAGGATAATGCGTACAGCCTAGAATGATGGCATCCAAGGATTCGTGTTCAAATGCTTTGAGGTAATGCTGCAAGGTGAGTCGCGCCACCGCGTGATCAATCCACCCTTCCTCTGCCAATGGCACCAAAAGTGGGCACGCCTCTTGAACCACATGAATGTTAGAATAGCTGGATTCCAGAGCTGTCTTATAGGCTTCGGATCGAACGGTTGCAAGGGTTCCTATAACCCCCACCGTAGGCTCGGACGTATTGAGCTCTTCTTTGACTGTTTCTACCCCAGAGCTAATCACGTCTAGGACCGGCACTTCCCCTGCCAAACGCACCACATCCTCTTTCGCTGAAGCAGACACCGTGTTACATGCAATTAAAATCATCTTCACCCCTTTATCTAACAGGAATTGGGTGATTTCTAAGGCATAATTACGGACCGTCTCCTCTGACTTTATGCCATAAGGAACTCGTGCAGTATCTCCAAAGTAGATAATATCTTCATGAGGGAGCGCCTCTTTCACGGCTTTAGCTACGGTTAATCCGCCAATACCAGAGTCGAAAATTCCAATGGGTCGCTGTTGATTATTCACTATACGCTGAATGATTTTTTGATATCAGGTGTATGGGAATGTATGATTTTATTTGCGCTATATTCAATGATATGATGACCAGATTTCATTTGTTAGGCTTTGGCGTGTTTCTCGGCACTATTTTTGGCAGTCTCAGCATGCCTACACAGGCCAGTAGTACCCACCGTACCCTTCGCCTTTCAACCCCAGTGGATACCACAGAGCTGATAGTAGATCTCCAAGAAGTACAGGTAGTGGGTTATCTTAACGATCGAAATCTACTCCAAATACCGGCGGCTTTACAAAGTATTGATGCGGTAGACTTTGGTCGTTTCGATAGCCATTCGCTGCGGAACGTTTTAAACGCAGTGTCCGGGCTTTGGTTTCAAGAGCGAGCTCCGGCTAGCTATCGGCTTTCGGTTCGAGGAAGCTCCTTACGCTCACCCTTTGGAATTCGGAACATCAAAATCTACTGGAACGATTTTCCACTCACCGAACCCACAGGAACGACCTTCTTAAACCTATTAGATCCCGTTCAATTCTCAGAAGCAGAGGTGTTAAAAGGGCCCTCAGGCAGTATTTTTGGCGCGGGCAATGGTGGGGTTATTCTCTTTCGCAGTTTCCCACGTTTGGCTCAGATAGAAGGCGAGAGTCCTTCGGTTCAACCCGAAAAAAAATGGACCCAAACCCAGTGGAAGCAGCAAATAGAAGCAGGTGCCTATGGGCGCCGAATTGCTCATTCACGCTTCTTAATGGAATCCAAGGATAGTCAGGTTGGGCTAAACTGGGCGAACTCTTCCTTGGATGGTTACCGGGAACAATCGGCGATGAATCGATCGATTATGGAACTAAGTGTGAGGCTCCGTGACGCTTCGGCCAAACACCAAGTTTCTACGCATATGATGCACAGCCAATTGGATTATGAAATTCCAGGTGGGTTGAATTTGAGCCAATTTCAAGAGAATCCACGTCAAGCAAGACCTGGAAACCGCTTTGTGCAAGGAAGTGTGGAGTCGAATGCCGGGATTTTACACGATGCCATACTGGGTGGAATTCACTGGGATTGGGATATGGATAGCCACTGGAGACAAAAAGTGTCCATTTTTGGGCAGGCAAGCGAGTTTGAAAATCCCTTTAATCTAGACTATAAAATCGATCAGCGAATCAGCGGGGGGATGCGCGGAATATGGACGTGGGAGAATCAAAGTTCAGGCCCAGATATCACTTGGAGCTCAGGATTTGAGCTACATCAAGCATCCTATGCTGCTCGAAATTATGGAAACCTTGGTGGTCTGGTCGATACCTTGAATTTTGATGATCAGATCGAGATACATCAGCGCTTATTTTTCAGCTCGCTTGAATGGCAACTTTCCGCCAAAACCAGAGTACACATTTCACAGAGTTTTAATGCTCTTTCCTATGATATTACTCGCCTTGTCGCTGCCTATGGCTATGGGCCTACCGGTAGTATTTCACGGGATTTTTCCCTTCAATGGATACCCCGCGTAGGCCTAAATTATGAATTTAGTCCGAATGCATCGACCTATCTTAGCTTCGCACGTGGGTTCTCTCCTCCTACCCTGGAAGAAATTCGCACCAACGAGGGATCGGTAAATAAGGGGCTTGAAGCCGAATTGGGCACCAATATTGAGTGGGGATTTCGAGGATACCTTTGGGATCAACAATGGTTTGTGGATGCCAGTTTTTTTTATTTCTGGTTGAAGGAGGCCATCGTGCAGCAACAAACCGAGCGTGGGACACTGGTTTTTCAGAATGCAGGGAGTACGGTTCAACCTGGCTTCGAAGTCCGATTAGAAGGCGTGTTATGGGCATCGAATTCAGGGGTTTGGCGGGTGAATTATGGGGCTGCTGGTAATTATTACCCCTTCGAATTTGTAAACTATCGTTCGGTGGATGGAATCTTTGATGGAAACCCGTTGACCGGGGTTCCCAAGACCCAATTCTATCAGCAACTTCGATTCAATGGAATCGCCGGTTTGGGAGCTAGCTTTACGCATCAGTATCAATCACGCTTAGCTTTGGACGATGAAAACTCCGTATTTGCCCAAGCACACCACCTCTTCAATGGACAATTCTCTTGGACCTATCGCTGGGGTACTCGCCTAGAGACCAAAGCATACGTGAGTTTGGAAAACCTAAGCGACTTGAACTATAGTTTAGGCTACGATACCAATGCCTTTGGTGGTCGTTTCTATCAACCTGCGCCCAAACGACACGCCTACGGTGGACTTAGGATGAGTTGGAATTTGTAGTAAGGTGCCTTAGTGGCATTAAAAGCATAGTAGTTTCATAGGCCCTTAGCGTTCAGGCACCCCTTGGTATTTATTCTTCCACTCTCTGGTTGATGGTCCAACAGCGAAGGCCATCCCGAGTTAATGCAATGAGCTCTTGCCTTCCATCCTCGTTGAGATCGGCAAACATAGGATACCTCATAGCCGCCGTTGGAAGTTCGAACAAACGTTCGCCATTGACTAAGGTCCAGGCGAACAAACGGCCAAAGGAACCCGAGATACCAATATCGAGATTTCTATCGGCATCAATATCCAACATACTTAGCGAAGATTCGGTACTAGCCCCTTGCCCCATAGCATAGCTGGCGATAAAGGCTGGTTGATCATCATAAATAAACAAGGTTCCGTTTCCACTAACCATGGCATTTATCTCGGTTCTATAAAAGCCCGAGCTATCACGCAATAAGACCGAAGAACGCCGATCTAAGGAAAGCAATGGTGTGCTACTCACCGAAACCGAACGCAGTTGCAGAGAATCCGTTTGCTCATCAATGGCGCTTGACTCGAGGGTTAGACTAAGCGTATCGCTCCATACAGGCTGTTGTGCAATTGCATACCATTGCCCGTCGGCAGCCACTCCTCGCCATTCATCCTTTACGATGAGTGGATCTGAACTAATGGGTGCGGGTAAAAACATAGGATACCCAGCTTTGACCTCGCCGTTTCGGTTCCAAGCATGCACACTGTTCTCGGCATGCGCAATCAACATCCATTCCCCTTCCCACTGCGTATGCAAGATGTGCGATCGAATGGGAGCGTTTACTTTCTGAGGCCATCCCCTGTCGTTTTGCCCACGCCCATCCAACACATGAACATTTCGAGCGGCCGTACCTACAACCAATTCAGGTATTCCGTTTCGCATAACATCGGTCACCAACAGTGGCGTTGTTATTTCCTCGCCCAATTCAAGAGGGAATTGTGGCAACAATACACCGTTGGTGTTCCATGCATAAATCTTTGTTCCCGCTGCCTGCATCACAATGGATTGTCCATTCCCATACCAATCATAGACCAACGGACTTCCCACGGGCAGATCATCTTCGGTTTGAGCCCGGAAAACTTCGGTCCCGTCAAAAGCAATCCCCACGACAGCACCCTTGGTGGTGGTCGCTAGAATTTCTTTGGTAGAATTACCGACTAAATTTACGGCTATTGGAGTAGCAATTAATGAATCTGCGTCCAAAGGCCATACCCACAATTCTTCGTAGGGTTGAATTTGACCTTCTCTGGTAAAGCTCTTAAAACTAAACCGAAGTTTGGAAGACTGAGGAATTCGTTGCATTTGAAGCATTGCCCCATCAAAACCCTGTACTAAAGGAGCAATAGGCGCATCAGGCATGAGCATAGGTTGCAAAAACTGAAGAAAATCTTTTGACGAAAACCAGGCAATAGCACTTCTTTGATCCCAACCATTATCTAAAAGTTGACGGTAGGTATCGTCATAATAGATGACCCGTCTGCGACGTCGATCGGCTTCTACACTCTCCACCAAACCTCTTCGGGTGGCCATTACAATGACCTCTCCTGAAATGCTTAGGTAGTAATCTTGAAATGGAGCCAGAGAAGCCCCTAAAAGTTCTCTGATCAATACACTTTGTAGGTAGTAACTCTGATCTACTTTACGCACCCAACCCTGTTCTGACCAAGATTCAAGCAAATTTTCTACCACCCTGGGCGACGATACTGCGCGCATAAACAAAAACTCTCCACTGCTAGCTACACCCGATTCAGCATAACTGACTACTGCAAAAGCCTCTTCCGTGGCAAGAGCTAGATTTCTATAAAGTTCGGGATTGGACACTAAGGCAGAATCCATCGAAGAACGACTCGCCATACCCGTGTCTGGTAGACTTCGAACGGGTGCATGCATGATAGCAAATGCCGCTGCATTAGATGCAATGTATCGATCTAGCTCAAGACTTTGATTGCGATAACTTAAGGCTTTCACAAGTGAAGATGCTGCAGTGTCCACTACATTCACTTGCCCTTCCAAACTCATCATTCGTGTACTTGGATCCACCGATGCACGAAGGTTTACCGCCGTTAAACCATTACTCTTATCCAACATACTAGGCCGATATCGAATTTGAAGGTATTGATCGACCCATGTGTCTAGATTTTCAAGAGCCAACCATTGTTCGCCCGCAGCAATGGGTTTTGAAGTTTTTAATCCTGGTTGTGAAGCCTGAAGGGTTATAATAGCCTTTTCCACAATGACCGAATAGGTAGACAGGAGCAGGTTCTGTCGTATCTGTACCGCATATAAGGTACCTGATGGTGTGAGAAGTCTGTGAATTACATAGCCTCTAAATTGATAGGTATTCTGGCTGAGTGGCTCATAGAACAATGGGGCCCATTCCCTCATATCTTCGTCTACTTCTAAAATCCAAAGGGCACTATTCTGGGTTGACGTTGAAGGTAATATGGCCAGTGCTTTGAGCATTAATGGGCGCTCAAGGACTCGCTGAAGGTCACTAACAGATTGAAGTGAAAGTTCAGAAATATCATCCATTTTACTGATGAACGACTCCTGAGAAAACTCGGCCAGTGATTGGCCTTCCTCTACAGAGACCACCCAACGAGTCTCTTCGGGAAGAAAAGTCGTCCATGAGTTATCGGCACCACCAGAACAACTCACCAACATGATCGTAAGTATACCGATCCAAAAACGCATAGATCTTACCTGTCTTATTTTGTTATGCTATGATATAAAAGGGTTAATTTGTGATATTAGACCATCCTTTTCTGTATTATTAGTATTCTACAGCCGTGTGTTGATCTGCCTATACTCAAGACCTTAAGCGCAACACACAAAGAGTACCACAAAGCCTTGAACATAATCACTCACTAAACATAAGGTATTTTATTGTAAATGAGTTTTCTGAACCCGTTTTTTTTAGTCGCTCTACTAGCCGTAGGTCTACCGCTGGTTCTGCATTTCTTAAAAATGCGGAAAGCTCAAAAACTTTCTTTCCCCACTCTGAGCTTTTTTAAAGCTCTCCAAAAAAGTACGCTACGTCGAATAGAACTTAAACGTTGGCTGTTGTTGCTTCTGCGAATGCTTGCTCTGGCCTGTCTGGCCATGGTGTTGGCTCGACCATTTTTAGCACCAAATACCTTGGGCATCTCAGGCCCACAAGGTAGAGCATTGCATGCTATTCTTATTGATAATTCGGCTAGTATGAATCGTATTGGCCAGAATGGGCCGCTCTTAGAACAAGCGCAGCAGCTGGCCACACAGCTTATCGACAATGGACAAGCCAATGATCGCTTCATCATTCAAACCACCAATGGTCCAGGTTTTTTCACAACTATTTCACAGGCTTCCGCCTCCAAGGATAGATTACTGGAAATTGAGGCTAAAAATACCGGAAGCTATCTTGCCGAGCGCTATGGTGAACTGGTGGAAACCATGGAAAATGCCCCCTATCCACAAAAGAATATATATCTTATCTCAGATGCCCAAGAGAGCAGTTTAACCGCCTTACTTACCGATCTCAGTGAATCATCCAATGAGAATCCCCAAGAAGGAAATGCCATTAATAAGGTTGAGGACACTATAGAGGAACAAAGGGTTGAAACCGATGAGGCAGCTGAAAACACTGAGAGCGATAAATCCAAACTAGCATTCCCCATCCCAACCACGCTAATCGCCTTAGAAACCATACCCGTTCAAAATACCTACATATCTTCCATCGAACTCTCAACCCATCTCGTTGGGGTAAATACACCACTTGAAGTTTTCGTAGAAGTAACCAACGCCAGTGACATCCCCATGGCCAATCAATTCTTGAGTTTCGAGTTAGAAGGGCAACAGGTTGGACAATACACCCTAAGCTTAAACGCCGGTGAATCACGCCTGCTTAGCTTTGATGTACGAGCCCCCAAAGTAGGCTCCAACCTAGGCATGTTACGATTAGA
>JAYPDB010000069.1:0-3585 GCA_038125045.1 Bacteroidota bacterium | reverse complement strand
CTCCCACACATCCGAGAGGGACTAGGTCTATGGATTGTACCTGGTCCAAATAGTCAAATAAACAGTTACAATCCGTTATTATCTTCATTGAATGTCGGGCAATTTCAGGGGCAAATAGGAGAATTGGGCTCCTTCAACCCGATTACAAATGCTACCTCAATCATCGATAAGCACCCTATTTTTGATGGACTTTTTGATCGCTCTAAAGATGAAGACCTCCGAGTAGATCCTATTTCAATATATTATCAATTTCTCCACCGTACATCCACTGCAGACGGTGGTTTTGAACTCATATCAAATGATATTAATGAACCGGTTCTCTACAACAAACCCTTTGGAAAAGGACAAATCTTAGTATCTAGCATGGGGTTTAGCGCCGGTTTTTCGGACATCCAATTAAAAGCCATCTTTCCAGCCCTACTGTACAGAAGTTTTCTCTATATAAGTAGTGGACAAGAAGGCGGGCTTGAATCTCATGTATTGGGTCAAAAAATTGACCTTTTAGCCGAAATGAATCCCGAATCTTCAAGATTTGTTCAAGGCGAAAAGGATTGGCCCGCTCAGGCGCAACAAAGTCCCGAGGGTGTACGTTTTCAGACTTCAGACTATGAGCTAGAATCTGGATGGATCGAATTAAAGGATGAAGTAGATTCCAAAAAAATTGCTTTGATTGTTCCCATCGAAGAATCATCATTTTCTCAAATATCGGAAGAAAATTGGACGACAAGAATTGAAGATAGTCCCTATCTTAACATGACGGAGCTAAACGAGGATACCTTTACTTCTGAAATTCAAGCGATTAGTTTTGGACGAGAAATTTGGCCTTGGTTTTTATTAGCAGCCATGATGTTATTGGTTCTGGAAAGTATCGTTGGTGCTCTGTTCCGAACTCAAGGCGCATAATGTATCTACACACTACTAAGCTCAGAAGAGATCACCTAAACTCCTAACATCCTAAAACAATTTTGCACCCGTATACATGAGTCAATTGCTGATGCATTTTTTTACCGGACTATTGGTTGTTTTTTGTATGGCATCCACCTTAATGGCCACCTATTCGGTTCTTAATAAGTACCGACTACGAGGGGTGCGTTTGCATTGGCGTGCAGGTAAACTCAAAGGGTATCCCCTGTTTGCGAGTTTATTTTTATTACTTATTGGGGTGTTATCGGTTTTTGCGGTTTTAGTCTTCAAAGATCAAACGCATACGCCCTTTTTTATGGCATATCTTTGGATGGGCAGTATGTGGTTTATATCCAGTTATCTAAGCTCCAAGCATTACATCACAGATCACGGAATCGTAAAAAACATCAATGATCCTGCTCAGACAATCCCATGGTATCTCATTATGGACTATGTAGAACACAGCAATGAGCAAGGCAGTAATTATATGTTCAGTTATGTTCATCCTAAGGGAATCGGTCATGAGGCCTTTAACCAGTTACGACTACAGGTCCCAAAATCACAGACCCAGGCATTCAAAAAAATAATTGCACTCAAGCTCCAGCTAAAGCTTAATGATGATGAGGTTCCTGAAATAAACTGGAAAAAACTTCAACCCTAACAAACTACACGCAAGAGGAATTATTTGCTAGACGATGTAAAAAATTCAGACATAGATAAGGAGAAGGTTCTTCTTGTTGGTTTGTATGGATTAAGCTCTGCAAAATTTCAGGCCGAAGAGCATCTTGAGGAACTGGCCATGCTCACCGACACCGCAGGTGGCATTACGGTTGGCAGGGTTCTTCAACAGCGTAATCGTCCCGATGTGAGTAGTTATGTAGGTAAGGGTAAACTACAGGAACTCAAAGGTCAGATGAAAGCCTTAGAGGCCAAAACCATCATTTTCGACGACGATTTAAGCCCTACTCAAATTCGAAATGTCGAGAAGGTCACCGAAGCTAAAGTGCTGGACAGAAGCGCCTTAATCCTAGATATTTTTGCATCTCGCGCTCAAACATCGGCTGCTAAGACTCAGGTTGAACTTGCTCAGTTACAATATTTATTACCTCGCTTGACACGCTATTGGACGCATTTATCTCGTCAAAGTGGTGGAATTGGAACCAAAGGTCCAGGGGAAACTCAGATCGAAACCGACCGGCGAATCATTGGACAACGCATCGGGGTACTCAAATCTAAGCTTGAAAAATTAGACCGCCAACGGACGACTCAGCGCAAAAGCCGAGACAGTATGGTTCGTGTTTCCTTGGTGGGGTATACCAATGCAGGGAAATCAACCTTGATGAATGCGCTCACTCATAGTGGAGTGCTTGCCGAAAATAGACTTTTTGCCACCTTGGATTCAACGGTTCGCCGGCATCAACTCAGCAACCATGAAATTCTTCTATCGGATACCGTAGGTTTCATTCGCAAACTTCCACATCACTTAGTGGAGAGTTTCAAGTCTACCTTGGATGAGGTAAGGGAAGCCGACTTACTACTGCATGTTGTGGATGGAAGCTCACCTATGGTGCATGAGTACATTCAAGTCGTTCAAGAAACCCTGAAAGAATTAAAAGCGACCAAGCAGGAACGGATTCTGGTGTTCAATAAAGTGGATTGTATGAATGAAGAACAGCATGAGATGCTCCGCCAAGAATACCCAGATGCCCACTATATCTCAGCCGTACGAGGCATTGGGTTGAGTGAACTAGAGTTGGCTATTGAGCGAAGGATCGAGTCTCAGTACCTTGCCATAGACTTAGAAATTCCATTACATGCCTATAAGGCGGTTGCGTTTATTCATGAACACGCACATGTAGATTCCGAGAAATACAATGAAAATAATGTGCTAATTTCATGCAAAATAGATCAAAAAGATTTCAAGCAATTATCTAAGATGTTAGATACTATAGAGTATAGTATTGAAAACCGATAATTCAGGTATGAGCACCCTCGTAGAACAACATATCGTAGGTTTAGAACTCTCAACAAGTTTAGCAGATACCAAGCAATGGTACCATGACTCAGACTTGGATGTTGTGATATTGATACAAGAGGAACGACTCATTGGAGTTTTAGACCCTCAATTTCTGTTCGAGCATTCCGAGCTTGACGACGAGACCGCACATTTAGGTGACTACATTCAGGAATTTCCTGAAGATTTAGATCGGCAATCCTTTGTTCGTATAAGTGATCATCTGTTTACACTAGCGGAGACCTTCAGTCATAGTACGTATCAGTTTTTACCCTTGGTCGATCATCAACATAAACTCTTGGGTATCACTTCTAGAGCAGAAACCCTAGAATTACTTAGTTCGACATTGAATATGGATATAAGCGGCACCATTTTGGACGTTATGTTGCCCGAATCTAACACTCCCATAAGTGAGATTATTCGCTTGGTTGAAACCGAAGGTGCTCAGGTTTATACACTAGGTATACAACATTATTCATCCGAAGAATACCACGGAAAGTTAAGCATGAAAATCTCAAGTGATGCCGCATCGAATGCCATTGCAACCCTTGAACGTTTTGGCTACACCGTATACACCCCGCATAGAGATTTACAAAGGGACATCGACTTTCACGAACGAGCCAATGAACTCATCCGTTTACTTGATCTCTAAGCCCTCGACTAGATTT
>JAYPDB010000068.1:0-11228 GCA_038125045.1 Bacteroidota bacterium | reverse complement strand
CCACACACCGATGATGCCGAGCTTGGCTGTGGGGGAACCATGGCTCGTTTCTTGGAGGAAGGGAAGCAAATCTATGTCGCTGCTTTTTCAACGGCTAGAGCATCTCTACCCGAAGGTGCAAATCCAGATCAACTCAGAGATGAATTTCATGCATCGATGGAGATTTTGGGTATTCCTAAGGAGCAATTGTTTGTGTACGATTATCAGGTCCGAATGCTGTCTTATCATCGTCAAGAAGTGTTGGAAGAACTCATTAAACTACGCCAAACCATTGCGCCCGATTTGGTATTAATTCCTTCGGGAAGTGATTTACATCAGGATCATCAAGTCGTTCACAATGAAGGATTACGAGCCTTCAAACAAGTAAGTATCTGGGGATATGAATTACCATGGAATCATATCAGTTTTGATACCCAAGCCTTCATTCCTCTGGAACAGCGTCATATCGATATGAAATGGAAGATGATGCAGGCCTATGATTCTCAGTTCGAAAAACAACGGGCCTATTTCACCAAAGAGTTTATTGAGGGATTGGCCCGTGTACGTGGCGTCCAAGTAAGTGAAGATTTTGCTGAAGCATTTGAAGTGAAGCGACTTAAGTTATAATTCCGAACCTCTGATGATCCGCTTGAATCCAAAGGATTTTTAATAATTGTACATGATAGAACCCACTTTACTTAGTGATTTACTGGCACGACTCATTGACGACTACGAACGAGTCGGTTCATTAAAGGACCATCGTATTGACCAGGTCTGTTCTATCGAAGATGCAAGTATAAGCTCGATCGTATGGTGCCACCCAGCAAGAGCAGATAAAAACGAAATCATTGCCGCTACTAGAGCGCAGGTGGTGGTTTGTGATGGCGAGGTGGAATGGAACGAGACGGTTCAACCCGAGAAAACCCTAATTAAAGTAGACGATCCCAAACGCGTATTTAGTCGACTTGTACGTCAGATGATGTCCCAGCAATACCAAGCGGGTATTCATCCCATGAGTACGATTCATCCAGAAGCTGAAATTCATCCGAGCGTCTATATTGGACCTCATTGCAGCATAGGGAAGTGTAAAATTGGGGAAGGGAGTCAAATTCACGGCAATACCTTTATTTATGACGGTGTTCAGATCGGTTCCGAGGTGGTTTTAGAGGCAGCGGTTGTACTCGGTGCCGAGGGTTTTGGACTTGCCAACACAGAAGAAGGAGGATGGGAGCGGTTTCCTCATCTCGGGGGATTGATCATTCATGATCGGGTCCAAATTGGAGCGGGTTCTACTATAGATCGAGGTGCTATTCAAGACACGATTATAGGCGAGGGAACCAAAATATCGAAGCAGGTTCATATATCTCACAACGTTCAAGTGGGAAAGCACTGCCTGATTACCGGTGGAGTTTCAATCGCGGGATCAACGGTTGTTGGTGATTTTGTGTGGATCAGTCCTGGCGCGACTATTTTAAATAAAGTGAAAATTGGGGACCATGCATTTGTGGCTATTGGAGCGGTGGTGACTCAGTCCATTCCAGATCATCATCAGGCAATCGGACGAAAAATAATTCCCAAAGCATAAAACGTATGACTACTATTGAAGAATTGATTCGAGAGGTCTTGGCACTCTCACCTGATGTGGAACTCACAGATACGACAACCCCAGCCGATATTTCGGCCTGGGATTCATTGGGGCATATCAACATTATTACAGCGATTGAAGAAGAGTTTGATCTGGACATTAGCCCCGAACAAATAGGTGAGCTGCAAAGTATAGCGGATTTTAAAGTGCTCATTAGAGCAGATGCTCCTTAGGTGTGCAGCTAGGCGAAGATTCCATAGTGAGAGGATTTTTTGAGGCGGCAGATAGAACGCCCCAAAAGATTGCAGTTTATTGTGATGAACAGACTATTTCCTATGAAAATCTGCGCAATGAGGTGCTAAGGACGGCTCAATCGCTTGATAATTCGTCGGTAACTAGAGGCGACCGCGTATTATTTTATGGGGAAAAATCGATTGATTTTATTCGCACCTACTTAGCCTGTCATGTCCTGGGTGCAGTTGCGGTTCCTGTGGATGTGCAGATGCCCATCGATGAAATCGCTAAGGTTTATGATCGGGTAGCACCCAGTGTAGCCTTATTTCCCGCCACTAAGGAATGGCCATTTACTTTTCAGGAGTGGGGGGAGGCCTTTATGTCCGATACACCTTATCAGCTAGTTCAATTTCCAGATCCCCATGAAGTTGCCGATCTTTTATTTACTACTGGAACAACCGGTCAAAAAAAAGGAGTCCTGCTCACGCATGAGAATATTTGGGCGGGGGCCACAAATTCGAATGCATTCATAGGAAATACTTCAGAGGACTCAGAGATTATTCCGTTGCCGCTTCATCACGCTTTCGGGCTCAGGAGATTGCGTACAAATGTGATGCTAGGTGCGTCGGTCCATTTGGTTCACGGGTTTATGTTTCCCAAAAAAATAGCAGAAGCCATAGCATTAGGGGCAACTGGAATCTGTATGGTTCCCTCAGGATTAGAGGTTTTAAAAAAGCTTACCAAAAATACCTATGATTCCAGCTTATCGAAGCTTAAGTACATCGAATTTGGCAGTATGCCTATGGATTTAGAGCTCAAAGCTGAGCTTATCGAAAGACTGCCTACGACCAAGCTTTGTATGCATTATGGGCTCACAGAAGTCGCGGCTAATATCTTTATTGAGTTTCATCAGGATCGTGATTTCCTCCATACCTTGGGGCGTCCTAGTCCTAATGTGGAGATTGGGATCATGAGCGAATCGGGGAAGTTGTTATCTCAGGGTGAATTAGGTGAAATTGTGGTCAAAGGTAGTGTGCAGACTCCAGGTTATTGGATGGATGATAACCTCACTAAGCATTCCAAGATTAACGGTTGGTTTAGAACAGGAGATTTGGCGGTGATTACACCAGAAGGGTATGTTCAGCTCAAGGGTAGAAACGATGATATCATTAATGTGGGAGGGAAAAAGGTATTTCCTCAGGAGATTGAAGATGTGATTACTCAACATCCCGACATTTCAGACTCCATATGTATTTCTGTATCTGCTAGGCTCTCAGGAGAACAGATTAAAGCATATGTGGTAATGGAGCCTCATCGGAGTTTACATAAAGAGGAGCTGATTGATTTCTTAAGAGCCTTTTTAGAGCCGTACAAAATTCCGACTTATTTCGAGGAAATACCCTCTATTCCGACTACCTCATCTGGAAAAAAGAAGCGTGATGCACTAGGGAATTAGTGCCCGTAGTTGACGGTCTAAGTCAGCGGTTAGTGATTCAAAACTGTATGTTTGAACGGCTTCCCCTAAGCTATTTTTTTGACTGTTATCTTCTTTAAAGGCCTGAAATTGATTCATTAAGAAAGCAAATACCCCCTCGGTATCTTCACGTTCATAAAAAGAACCAATTCCCGTATCTCTAACCACCTCAGCAGCAGCGCCCTTTGTAGGACCAATACCCAAAACCTTTGATCCGGATACCATATACTCAAACACTTTGGTTGAAAGAGCATAAAAACTATTCTTGGATTGCCCTATAGACATCAACAGGAGGTCGCTTTTTGGTAATAACTGGTGCATTTCATCATGCTTAATGAATCCGAAGGGTTTAAACTCTATGCGAGTTAAGCCGGAACTAAACTCCTGAGATAATGTAGCGTCTAGACTACCGTAAAATTCAAACCGCATCTGTTCTGCAATTTCTGGCTGTTCAGCCTCCATTTTCTTTAAAGCATCGATAAAAGAAGAAGGACGTTGATTGATTTTTAGGCTACCAAAATATCTAATCGTGAACTTCTCATTTTTAGGGGGATGTGTTCTATCGGGTTGAATATGATCGGGGTCATATCCATTGGTAATACGCCTAATCTTAGCCGTTTGATCGGTGCTGAGTTCACTAAAAAAACCATGATTAACCACCGAGATGGAGGGTGCTTTTTCAAGCACTTTGGATTCCATTGCACGGTTTTTTTGATCGGCCCTCGCCCCTAAAGGGAAATCGTCATAATAATAGATATTCGTCCAAGGATCTCTAAAATCGGCATGCCATGCTAAGCCGCTCCATGTGGCAAGTGATTCCGCAATTCGATGGGTGGTAGGGGGTGGAGAGGTGGAAAAAATGACATCAGGTTTTTCCCGCCTAATTATTTTTTTTCCTGCCGGTACGGCAAACCATTTCCAACTCAATTTAGCGTCGGGTATCAACCAGTTTCTCCTCAACCAAACCGCTAGCCTTGATATAAGGTTTTTATTTTTAGAATAAAATATTCCTGGATTATGCGTGATACTTTGGCTCTTTTTTGCTTTATGCGTTCTGGGGCTTAGCCACTGTGTGGGTTCAATGATGGGTGTTCTGTACACCTTGAGTGCATCCAAGAGCGGATGATCGGGTTCGCTAAGTTGTGAAGAAGAAGCCTTTTGAGCGGTTAGAATAACCACTTCCCAACCCATTTTTTGCAAGTACTTCACAAATCTTGACACCCGGTAACTACCTACACCTGCGAAAGGATACCAATAGTACGTAATGACCAATACTTTTGGTTTCGATTTCATTGCTTAGGATTTCGTTCTAAACCAACTAATACCCACCCATAATCCAATGAGTATTTGAATGGCTAGAGCCATCCAAGAAAGTTGAATGCCTTTGGTGAAAGAGTCTGGACGAAAATCGAGGGTTAAGGTATGTTCTCCTGGAGGAATTTGAATTCCTCGAAGAAAATAATTGGTTCTATGGATGGGTACTTCTTCACCATTTAAGAAGGCTTTCCAACCGGCTGGGTAGTAGATTTCATTGATGACTAAAAAACCTGCTTCGCTTCTTTGAAGTTGGGCTTCTAATTCGGCTCCCGTGTAGTGGGTTATGCTTAAGGAAGAAGCGGAATCAGCCTGTGGCTGAGCCAGTGCTTCCCCATGAGAATCTTCTACCAGAGCGGTGGTTGAAAAATCTATTCTTGCAGGATTTTTTAAATATTCAAACGCACTTGGGCCATCGGGTACCACTCGTATGGAATCCACAAAAAATGCTTTTGGTAATACATTTTCGAGCTCATATACGTTACCTTGTTCCGATGAATAAGCTAATTTAACTCCAGGTAAATTCAGTGGTCCCCCATAGGTAATATATTTGGTATTGAATAGGGCCAATAGATCTAAATTTATTCCAAGAGGCCCGTCGAAAAGCGCGGCATTTTCAGACATAAAGACATTCTGGAAAAGGCTTAGTTTTGCACCGCTGTACCCGCCAATACTCGGATAAAAGTACGAAGGTATGGCGTTGCTAAAGGGATTATCCAATAAGGGTAGTACTCGATGTTCGTAAACTCCTGATTCATCAAAGATGTTTTCTTGAATGTAAAGGTCAAGGGGCCTCGCCTGCCGTTCTAGAAAAGCACCATCATAGGGATTTAATCGGGTAAAACCAGAATCGGGTATAAAACGCTGACCAACTTGGAGTAAGTCATAACTCTGAAGAGCGAATAAAGCCAGTAGTACTAGGGTATAGGATGTTTTCCCACTCAGATAAAGGTAAAGGATTGCTAACAATAGGAAGGTGAGTAATCCATAACGTATAAATTCGTCCCGAGCTAATTCTTCTCTTTGGGGAACCAATCGTTGTTGAATAAATGAGTTGGCTTGGCTTCTAACTTGAGGATTAGAAGGATTCACCTGATTCTGAGCAGCAATTTGATTAGCGATTTGAGTAGTTTCACGCGGATTGGAATACTCAAGACTGGAGTACACCACAAAACTGAAGGTAAATACCCCCGCAATAACCAGGAGAGGAGTTCGGATAGAAGTCCAATGAAAGTTCTCTGGTTTATATTCGGGTAAGCTGTCTAAACCATAAGCCACAAGCACAGCTGCACTGAAGGAGGTAATGACTAACCAGGTCTCAGGTGCTCTGAATTTATCGAAAAAGGGTATCAGTTTGAAGGCCAGATCATTGATAAGTAGCATATTCTCACCCCAAGAAAATAAGAGGGCAAGTACCCCTACCGATAAGAAGGCAAATGGTAGATTTGATTTTCTTCTCAATAACCCCAGTATCATTAATGGAAGTACTAAAAAACCTAGATAATGTGGTCCACTGGTGACCGACTTGGGTCCCCAATAATCGGGAGAAGCTCCACCGAAGGCATTGGGTAGAATGAGGGTTATACTTTCTTTGATGCCTTGTGACCATGCAAATGCATAGGATTGGTCCAGACCTGAGGTTTCACTAATGTCGGATCCCCCACGGATACTGTATTGAGCATATTCCTGCAGAGGTAATAATTTTTCGGCATTTCCAGCTATTCCAATCAGACCACCAATCAGTAAAACAGTCGTGAGTAGTCCCCATTTTTTTGATTGTCCATCTTTTAATCCTTTATAGAGATCAAACAACCAGACAAATAACAAAACAAACAAAAAGTAATAGCTTATCTGAGGATGACCGGCTCGAAATTCAAGGCTTACCGCGATAGAAAAAACCAAAAGTCCTAACCAAAATCTTTCTCGCCGCGTAATGAGCCAATAGCCTACCAACATCCAAGGAGCCAAGGCTAGCGCAAAGAATTTTGATGTATGACCTGCCATAATAATGATTGGGAAGTAGGTCGTTAACCCATAGATGACACTTCCTGTTATCGCAATCCATGGTCGAAAGCCCATTAGAACCAAGAACACATACATGCCAGCTAATAAGACCCAATATTCGAAGGCTGGGTACCATTTGCTAAATAAGGGCTTTACTAGAGTATCTAGGTGAGGTACCTGACGGGCGGTTGAAATAACAAAGGAAGGCATGCCCCCAAACATATTTTTGGACCATAGAGGCTCCTCATCAAAGGTCTCACGATAGTCAATGATGGACTGGGCACCCGCTCTCCACTGTGTAATGTCGTGCCGTTGCATCTCTTTGCCACCAATGGTTGAAGGAAAGAAAAGTATTAGTGGAATGAAAAAAAGAAGCGCTAGGGCAATTATGTGCTGATTACGGGTAGAAGACATCATTCTTTATTCAATAACTTTTGGTACACGGAAGTAATCGGAGTCGGCATCTGGAGCATTTTGTAATGCTTTTTCATGATCGAGTGCTTTTTGGGCAGCATCTTTTCGGTACTCCGTCCCGAGGGTGATAACATGCTCAAGTGGCTCAACATCAGAGGTGTCTAACTTATTGAGAAGTTCCATATAGCTTAAGATGCTATTCATATCTCTTGAAAGTATTTCTACTTCTTCTTCACTAAGATGAAGTTTGGCTAGACCCGCTACGTAATGAACATCCTCTTTACTTACAGACATAGGTAACAATGTTAATGTGATGAACTCATTAATATGAGCTAAAAACTCACGTGTTAATGGTTTAAAAATGTTTATAGACCCCTCTAAGGTACAAAAGAATAGCTAAAAGGTTGAGCTTGAATTTTATTTAATCTGCTGCCTATATAGAGGGCCTAAATTATTGAGTCCCATACTTTCATGTAGTTTATTTGCTCTATTATGCTATATTCCGATAATGATTAGAAAAAAGGTCATCATAAAAAACTCTTCAGGACTTCATGCTCGTCCTTCAGCTGCCTTGGTTAAACTAGCAAGCAGCTTTTCCTCGGATTTCTTCATCCATATGTACGGATATAGGGTGAACGGGAAAAGTATTTTAGGGGTCATGACCTTAGCGGCTGAATGCGGGGCGGAAATGGAGCTTGAAGTAGATGGTCCGGATGAAAAAGAATGTCTAGCTGCCATTGAGCAACTTATAGAGGATAAATTCGGAATGAAGGATGAATAAGTATGAAGGACTTACAGCTTCAGAAGGTTCAGCGGTTGGTCCCATTCATATCATCCATAGCCATTCCCATGATCTTGATCTAGCAAACATATCTGATGACCAGATTCATGATGAGGTTGCGCGCTATCTTAGAGCTGCTCAGGAGTACGAGCTCGAATTGCAGACCTTGCTAAAAAAATTAAAAGGGACGGCCTCTGAAATAATTCAAGCACAAGCGCTCATACTTCAAGACGAGCAGATAAAAGAAGAAATTGTATCTCAAATTAAGAAAGAACAGCACAGTGCCGCCCTTGCTGTTCATCACACATACAGTAAATACATTGAACGACTTAGAGATAGTGCGTCGAATATGTTTAAGCAGCGCATTATTGACTTGGTTACGATCAGAGAACGTTTAGTAGAGTGGGTAATTGGAGAATCATCTCAAAAACAAGTTCCAACAGGCTCAATTGTAGTAGCCAAGGAATTGTCTCCTACGGATGTGGTATCCTTAGTAGATTCGAACATTAAGGGTATTATACTTGAAAAGGGAGGGCTTACGGCTCATGCGGCTATCGTTGCGCAATCCTTAGAGATTCCTTGTTTGGTTCAAGTAGGTAGATTTTTGGATTATAATACCTTAGATGGGGTAGGAATTATAGATGGAGCAGAAGGTATATTTATTACCAATCCGGATGAACCAACGATACAGCATTACCAATACATTATTGAAGTAGCTAAAAAAGAAAGGCAGAGAATTAAGCCCTCGACCTCCCCAGGACAAACCAAAGACGGAAAAAGGGTTAATCTTCATGCCAATATTGAATTTATTCAAGAATTGGATTTAGCTACAAAGATTAGAGCCGAAGGGATCGGATTGGTTCGCACGGAGGCACTATTATACGGCGGCATAACCCATAAAAGTGAAAAAGAACAAGATGTCTATTATCGGAGATTGTTAGAAGATAGTACGGGTCCTGTGGTTATTCGTTTGTTTGATGTAGGTGGAGATAAATTGCACGTACTTACTCCAGATGAATCGAACCCCTTTCTCGGTTGGAGAGGTATTCGAATGTTGTTAGACGAGCATGATATGCTACACAGCCAACTCAGGTCAATTTTAAAGTGTGCTGGTGACTATCCATCTCGAATCAAAATTCTAGCACCCATGGTGACCAACGTCGATGAAATTTCTCGTTTAAAAGAAGAAGTTGAGAAGGTGCAAAATGAATTAGCCCGGGCAGGGTACCCAATAGACCAAGATGTACCGATTGGTATTATGGTTGAAGTACCGGCCGTTGCTATCATGGCAGATACCTTTGCTAAAGAAGCTGATTTCTTTAGTATTGGAACCAACGACCTAACCCAATATACCTTAGCCGTGGATCGGACTAATGATCAGGTAGGAGGGTTGTTTCAACATGATCATCCAGCAATCTGGTTACTGATTCGTGATATTGTGACGGCTGCAAAAAGCCATGATATTGAGGTCTCGGTCTGTGGTGAACTAGCTAGTGACTTATTAGGAGCCAGTGGCTTGATTGGTTTAGGTCTACGAGAGCTGAGTATGAAGCCATCTTCGTTGTTGAAGGTAAAAGGTTGGATACGTGAATTTGAAATGAGCACCTTTGAAGCATTTGCCAACGATGCCTGTACGGCCAGAGATCAAAATGAGGTCTACAAGGCTTTTAGGAAGCATTTCCATACCGCTTAAAGGCAATAAATTTAATTAGGAGCCATCTCTAAACATCTTTGAATGTTTAGGAATGAAACCGTTTTCAAATTAAATTTATTATGCATTTATGCACTTAAGTTCATAATTATTTAAGTATTTACTAATTTAATTTTAATTATTTTATACAAAATTAACGAAAAACATAAATTTATTTGCTAATTTATCCATACACATGTAACCAACTAAATTTTTCATCAAACGGATTATGCTAGCGAAGAATTACACACCAAAACGTACGATATGCAAAGTAACTTTCACCATGCCAGCTGATGTGGTAACAGAGAAAGTAAGCTTAGCTGGAGACTTCAACGATTGGGATCCAAGCGACTACCAACTCGAAAAAAAAGGAGAGAACTTTGAGATTGAATTACGCTTAAAACCTGAGAGTACCTATCGATTTAAGTATTTAATCGACGATCAGGTTTGGGAAAATGATTATGCAGCAGATGAGTATATTCCTAATGATTTTGGCACCGAGGATTCGGTTGTAATCATAGGAAAATAAATTCATTTGATTCAAACAAAAGCATTAAAAGCATTTTATAAAACAGATTGGTTAGGGAGTCATCTTGTCGAATTAGACAAGATTGACTCCACCAACAGCTATGCTAAGAATCATGCCCATGAACTCCACCATGGAAGCATAGTACTCGCACATGAGCAGCTAAAGGGTAGGGGGCAAGCTCATAAACATTGGTTTAGTACGAGCTCGCATAATTTACATCTAAGTATTTATCTGCAGCCTAGCAGAGAAGAATCTCTAAATCTACTCACCTTCATCCCTACCTTAAGTGTACTTACAGTGTTACAAGAAACAGGTTTGAGTGGTCTTTCGATTAAATGGCCAAATGACGTTTTGATTAACAACAAGAAATTAGCCGGTGTTTTAACAGAGAATATCTATCAAGGAAGCCGACTTCAATCCACTATCTTAGGTATAGGTTGGAATGTTAACGAGCTACATTTCCCTACGGAACTCAGCGAAGTGGCTACTTCTTTAGCGCTTCAAGGAAGATTTCAAGAACAGTCCTTAAACAGACAAAACCTAAGTCGTTTTTTGAATCAACATTCAGAGTTACCCGATGAGCCAACCGCTAGAGACTTACCAAACACCCTGAAAAATAAGCATCACACATCTGCAGTAGAGACTTGGTCAAAAACGCAGTTATTAGTGGATTTCTTACTGCATTTTAAGCGGTTTTATGAGCTATGGGAACACGATCCAGCAAGCCTTGCTCGCCAAGTTAACACGCATCTTATGGGTTATGGAAGGTGGGTAAAACTGATTCGATTGGGTGCTCCTAGCCCTGAGGGAGAATCGGTAAAATGTTTGGGAGTGGACGCTCGTGGGTTCTTGCAAGTCTTGGATAAGGAGATGGAAGTCAATACTTTTACGTATGAGCAAATCCGAATTCAGCCCGAATAACGTCACTACTTTTCATCTGGTAGAAAAGCTTGAAAAGAGCCTTAAAGACCATGATTTATGGGATAAAAAACTAGTGCTAGGGGTAAGTGGTGGACTGGATTCCATGGCCTTATTAACGGCCTTGAAGGACTTGAATCAACAGGTATTCGTAGTTCATCTTAATTATGGCCTTCGTGGTCAAGACAGTGATGCAGATCAAGAATTGGTCGAGCACATCAGTGAATTTTATGGCTTTGAAGCCGCCTGTTTCTCCGTTAATTACTCAGAAGAGGAGGGCAATCTACAAGCATGGGCTCGAAAATT
>JAYPDB010000067.1:4918-11230 GCA_038125045.1 Bacteroidota bacterium | reverse complement strand
GAGAGTTTTGCACGCGAGCACGAACTCTTGAGCTGAGGAATGACGCCTTCAACCCGAAAAAACTATTCGAGCATCTGGTTAGGTCTTATGTTGCTATTTCTTAGCCTTAGATGGACTCCATCGCATGCGCAGCAACCCACGGTATCGGATATTTTATCAGCCCAGGAGTGGTTTCGCTACGAAGTGAGTTATGGCTTTTTCACCTTGGGATGGGTAGAGGTATTTATGATGCCCGATACGCTGTATGAAGGAAAGATGCATCATCATCTGGTCACTCGGATGATTTCGAATGAACGCTTACCGCTTATTGGGTACGAACGAGATGAATTTCACAGTTTTTTCAGGCTCAATGAGGAGGGTTTACCCATCACGAGTTTGTTTTGGAAGGATAATTGGGATGAAGAAAAGCCCAAAGAAATTGTCTACGCTTTTGATCGAAGCAGGAATCAGGTGCGCTACAAAGAAGAGGACGATACTGAGGGAGCTTTGGATTTGTTTGAGCCGGCAACGGCTGGTCATGTGGTATTTGTGTATTCCCGACTTTTTGCAGGCTCTGAACATCGCACACAACTTCCGGTATTTGTGAGCAAGAAATTAGGGTTCTTGGATTTTAATCATTCATCGGAAACCGAGCTAAGAGAATACCAAGCCTTCGATACTCCCGTAACCACGCTTAAAACAACTGGAAGCACCATTGATATTGCAGGGCCGTTTGGATTTAGTGGCCGATTTGATGCCTATTTTCTCAACGATGAGCTTCGTGTACCCTTGGAAGCCAGAGTAAAGATGTTTTTGGGGAGTGCCGTTGTTACCTTAATAGAGTATCGAAGCACACCAAGTAGTACCGCTAATTAATCGATGGTTCAAACTATGTCAAACCCACTCATTATTTCATGTGTTCAACTCGAGCATGCTAAGGATTTGCCCTTGCCTAGTTATGAAAGTGATGCCGCAGCAGGCATGGATCTTCGGGTGGCACTGGATGCACCGGTTACTTTAGCACCGGGCGAACGAGCCTTGTTGCCTACCGGGTTGAAGCTAGCCATCCCCATAGGCTATGAGGTGCAGATCAGGCCGAGAAGCGGTTTAGCCATCAAACATGGGATTACCATGCTCAACAGCCCAGGTACCATAGATGCGGATTTTAGGGGCGAACTGCATCTGATTGTAATTAACCACGGGCAAGCATCATTTACGGTTAACCATGGAGATCGAATGGCCCAGATGGTGGTGCAAAAAGTGAAACAAGCCCGGTTGAATCCGGTGATTGAGTTGGATGAAACCCAAAGAGGTGAGCAGGGTTTTGGCTCGACGGGGGTATCCTAGGGTATGACTCAAGGTTCAACGACTGCGAAGGGTATGCAGGCATCGTGGGCGCCCTTTGTGCAGTTAATTAGAGATTATCCATCTTTTCGACGTCTTTGGATTGCACAGGCGATTTCTAATTTTGGGGATTGGTTTGGATTACTCGCCTTATATGCCTTAGTTCAACGTTTTTCGGATTCCGAATTCCTTCTTGGGCTTATCATCATCGTTAAAATGTTGAGTTTGGCTTTGTTTTCACCTGTTGCGGGATTTTTAACGGATCGCTTCAACCGGAGAACGCTTATGATTATTTGTGATCTAGCAAGGGCCTTAAGTCTACTCTTTATCCTGTTGGTCCAGCAAGAACATATGCTTTGGTTAGCCTATGTCATGACCGCTTTTCAGATGATGCTATCTGCTGTTTTTGAACCTGCCAAAACCGCCTCTATTCCCAATGTTGCCCCTCAGGAACGTCTTGTGGATGCCAACATCATCTCAACGGCTACTTGGAGTATCATTTTCACTACTGGTATGGCCTTAGGAGGCTTTGCCACCGAATGGATAGGGGTTGAAGGGGTTTTTATACTCGATGCTTTAACCTATGTGGTTTCGGCCTGGTTTATTTATCGCGCTACGATACCACAGGAATCCCAAGATTCAAATACATTCGGGTTGAAGGAGTCCGAGATGGAAAATAAAATGGCTACTCCCGTTGAGCCAAAAAGCTCTTCAAAGCTAAAAGCATTTTGGTTGGATCTAAGGCAAAATATAGGCCAGGATATCGTACTTGGTGTACGTTATCTCAGAGATAATACTCAAATCTTACGACCTGCGATAGCCAAAGCCACTTCGACCATTTTTCTCGGTGGCTTGGTCTATATGTTGGTTTTGGTGAGCGAAGATATTCTTCAAATGGGTAGCATAGGGTTAGGTCTCTTGTATGCGGCTAGAGGAATAGGAACCGGCATTGGTCCCGTAATTGCTCGAAAACATTTTACAAATGAGCGCACTTGGGTCCGTTTAATGGGAGCGAGTATTGCCCTTTCTGGTGCGATGTACTTGGTGGTTGGGCTCACTTACCATTGGTGGATGATGTTCGTATTTGTTTTGCTGGCTCATGCGGCATCAGGAGCTAATTGGGTGACTTCTACCGTATTACTTCAAAAACGGTCAAAAGATGCGTTCAGAGGTCGAGTGTTTAGTACCGAATGGTTGTTGTTCACCTTGGGGAATTCGCTCTCGGTTATCGTGGCTTCGTTGCTGCTTGAATGGGGATGGTTCGAGCTCCAAGACTTGATCGCTTATTTTGCAATTGGATTACTACTGGCTGGAGCTGTTTGGCTGTTTACGGTTGCGCATTGGGAAAAACGTTGGTCGGATTCTAGTCTAGGATCTGTGGTAGAAGCTTAAGGGCAAAGAACGTGAATTGAATGAATGATAGAGGGATAAATAAAGCCTCAGGAGTATGCCCGATTGCATCGTAATGGGTATTAGTATGTATTTTCATTACTGTTTGGACAGTAATCATGTTTGGGTCCCTCTCTTTGACATAACAGCTTGTGTCTAACGGTCGGTCACCGATTGAGCTGTTAGGCACAGGCATAACTAACTAAACATAAGTCAAGAGAGGATTTCAATGAAACATCAAAAAACCTATGCGGCATATCTATGTGCGGCATTAATGGCCTTCCTAGCTGGAGGCTGTGAACTTAGCAATAAAACGACAACGGCTTATGATTCAGGGGTATCCCAAGAGCCATTACACCTGGTAGGAGATCTGCTCGAAATAGAAACCGAACAGTTCTATAATCCCGATTACATTAGAAGCTACGAGTCGCAGTTGCTTGCACGTCATGGCGCGGATATGGTAGCTGCAGCAAATCAGTGGTATTCTAAGGGGCAATTTGTAGAAGGTGGCTCTGAGGACATGAATCATCCAACGCTATTGCTGGAATCCATTCATCACAAATCAATGAATGAAAGTTCCAGTATAACCACCCGAATTCGAGTCAGGGATCGTGAGCAACAATCAGAAGATTTTGTTTTGGCCATGACACTGTATAACGGGTTTTCATCTGGTGAATCCGACCAAAGTCATGAATTGAGATCGCGAGATAAACAACGTGAACTTCCCTATTATTCTTTATTAAGCCCTGATCGGTTTAGTTTAGGGGTCCAGAATAATGAGGGAGAAGAGATGTACTTCTTCGTTTTACCTTCGTCTACAAATGGTAAAGATTCATGATATTTTGAACATATTTAACCAATTTTAGAGCAGAATAAAGCCGGGTTTTGTATATTGTTTACCTAAATCTAACCTTATTCAGCCCTCGTGAAAGCCTGGAAATATTTCATTATAGTTTGGATGAGTATCGTGATTATGGGAGGTTTTCTTATAAACATTCCATTCATACCCATCTTAGAGCAAACCGCTCGTAACATATTTTTCCATGTTCCTATGTGGATGGCTATGTATAGCATGTTTTTGATAAGTTTGTATTACAGCATTCAATACCTAAGAAATCCAAGATGGGTATGTGATGTGAAAGCAGAAGCATCCGCTAAAACGGGGGTTGTATTTGGAATTTGTGGACTGCTTACGGGCTCTCTTTGGGCAAGATTTACTTGGGGAACTTGGTGGACTTTTGCTGAGCCCAAAATGAATTTAGCGGCATTGGCACTTATGATTTACGTGGCTTATTTCATGTTACGATCAGCCTTTGATGACCAAAAAAAACGAGCTCGAATTTCTGCGGTGTACAACATATTTGCTGTTACTACTATTCCATTTCTACTCTATGTAGTACCTAGGCAGTTGACTAGCTTACATCCAGGAGCCGATGGTAATCCTGCGTTTTCAGAAATTACTGCTGCAGAACTAAGGTTTATCTTATATCCAGCCATGATGGGGTTTATCGCCTTATCATATTGGGTATACGACATAACTTACCGAGCAAAACGCGTTCAACATATCGCAGAACAACGTTCAATTAATAGTTAATAACACAACATGTTAACGTTACTATCATTTTTATTCTTTCAACTGCAAGATTCTTCGGTTGTATTGGATACGCTTAGTCAAGCCTATTCAGATAAGTGGATGGCGAATAGCCTTGAATCAGAAGGTTTGTTCACTTCATTTATGAATTCAAATAATCTCATTTTTGTTGTGCTGGGTGTAACTCTTATTATTTGGACAGTGCTTATTGTACATTTGACGCGCATAGATAAAAAAATATCAGTGCTCGAAAACCATCAAAACTATTCATCAGATGAAGCCTAAATTAATTGTTGGAATCGTTGCCATTATTGCATTCACCTCATTATTGCTCTATAATTTTGGTGAAAGTATTAGTACCTATACAGATTTTGAAAAAGCTGAGACCATGAAAAATGCGCATGTTCCAGGTACATGGGAGTCTGAACGTGAGTATGGATTTTCTCGAGAAACCATGCAGTTTAGTTTTTACATGAAAGATGAATCTGGAGAGGTCAAGAGAGTTATATATAGTAAGCCCAAGCCTAATAATTTTGAGCAGGCTGACCGTCTTGTTGTAATCGGGAAAATGCAAAATGATGTTTTTTATGCCGACGAAATGCTTATGAAGTGTCCTTCTAAGTATAATGCAACCGATGCCGAGGGCTATGGGACACAGCCTGTAGCCGCCGGGATTCAAGGTAATTAGCCATGGAAGGAATTATTGGAAAGTGGCTCATAAATGCTTCATTTGTGAGTGCTTTAGTAAGCTTGGTTTTTTATGGCTTAGCCGCACGCGAAGATGAGCTAAAGAAAATTAAATGGGCTCATTTCTTTTTTACGCTCAAAGGCCTCTTCTTGTTGATGGCCTCACTAGTATTGGTAAAGTTACTTTTTGACCATCAATTCCAATACTATTACGTATTCAATTATACAAGTCTTGATTTAGCGCCCAAATATCTATGGTCGGCCTTTTATGGGGGACAGGAAGGCAGCTTTATGTTATGGATACTCTTTTCTTGGGTGAGTGGTTTTATGCTCATAAAGTGGACAAGAGATCCATACCGTGCACCTGTTATGTTTTTTTTAGTGCTTACTCAGGTCTTTTTAATATCCATGATTGTAGGATGGAATTGGGACGCGTTTAGCCTAGGTGCATCACCATTCCGAACCATAGCAGAAGAAATGCCAAACGCCCCTTTCATTCAGGCAAATCCGGATTTTGTTCCCGCCGATGGTTCTGGACTCAATGATTTGCTGAAGAGTCCTTGGATGATGATTCATCCACCAGTGCTCTTTATCGGATTTGCTATGATGACCATACCCTATTGTTTTGCAATGGCGGCCTTGTGGAAAAGAAAATACAACGATTGGGTAGGTCCGGCACTTCCTTGGACGCTTGGCGCAAATTTAGCGTTACTAACCGCTATTTTTCTCGGCGGTTACTGGGCTTACATAACCCTTAGCTTTGGTGGATATTGGGCTTGGGATCCCGTAGAAAATGCATCTTTGGTTCCCTGGTTAATTGGGACAGCGGGTATTCATACCATGATTATTCAGAGAAAAAGTGCCGTTGCTCAAAAATCATCACTCTTGTTTGCCATACTTGCCTATATAGCGATAGTGTATGAGACTTTTTTGACTAGGTCGGGTATTCTAGCCGATTCATCAGTTCATAGTTTTGTAGATCTAGGTCTCTATAATCAGCTTTTGATATTTATGTTGGTTGTGGTAATCGCTGGCTTAGGGATGTTTTTCTATCGATACAAAGAATTACCAAGTCCAAATCAAGATCATGGAGTGCTCACTAGAGAATTCATGACCGTGTCGGGGGCTATGGCTTTGTTTATTCTTGGTGCCGTAATCATTTTGGGTACAAGTTCACCCATCATAGGATTATTGTTCAATGAAAATCCAACACCACCTGAAATTAGTTTTTATAACGATTGGAGTATGCCCATAGCCATAGTAATGGCCCTTTTGACGGTCATTGGGCAAATGTTATTTTGGCAAAAACATGATTCTGAATC
>JAYPDB010000067.1:0-4818 GCA_038125045.1 Bacteroidota bacterium | reverse complement strand
GGGTTTAGGGTTTCTCAAACCGTGGAGATGTTGGAGTTAAAGCTTAACACACCTAAGATTTTAAATGGACGTTATGAGGTGAATTACGGGGGATACACCATTGACAATCAAAACCGACCTGGGCAACAAACTTATGCATTGACATTCAGAGACCTACAAACAAATCGAGTGTTTGGCATGAATCCTGAAGTCTATCCGATGTTGACCACCTCTACTGCTGAAAATATCCAATGGTCAGTAGACCCTGACGTGAGAACAGGTTGGTTGCATGACATCTATTTATACGTGGCAGGAAGCTCATACATCGAGAAAGTAAATAACCGGAATGCCAGTAATGCTCGCCTGCAAAATGCATCGCTAAGCGCGGACTCTTTGTCCAAGGGATCGGAAATAGAACAAGTAGTAAGCTTTAGAAGAGGCGAAAATAAAGAATTAGGGCCTTACATCTTCAGGTTCAATGATTTTATCATGGTAGACTCAACCGATGTACCTAATGAACGAGGGGTAGGGGTGAGAGCACAAATCGACTTTACTCACATACCCAGTAATACCCAATACAGTCTTGAGCCTTTATTTGCAGTGTACAATGAGGATGGTCAAAGTTATACGGCCTCATTTCCTGTAAATATTGAAGCCTATGATTTAGTAGTTCGTTTCACGAAATTAGATCCTGAAAATGATAGTATTGAGCTGACTATTGTGGGATTACCTGAAGGCCTAGAAGATGAGTGGATTTTGATTGTAGCCGAGAAAAAACCATTGATATCGGTAGTTTGGGCTGGAACCTTTCTGTTAATGATTGGTTTTAGTATCTCTATTTTCCGACATTGGGGAAGAGAACGGAAATTATCGGTTTAAACAGGATGGATGGAATTTCATGATTGTACTGACAAGTAAAAAGTATTGCATATCCATAGCGAGTTTACTTTGTACAATTATGTATTTAAGTACGTCATTGCATGCTCAAAGGGGGGCATACGAGTATGGATTAGTACTCGAACATAGATCGTCTACCGAACTATCTTATATTCATTCAATTCAAGTGCACGGGGAAAGTCGTATAGGTAGCTCATTACAAGACAAACAAAAACAACCATCGGCCGCTCTTCGTAGATCACTGTTATTACCAGGGTGGGGTGAATTCTATGCTAACCCACAATCCTGGTCTCGTGGGCAATGGCATATGGCAGCTGATATAAGTATGGTACTTTCCTATTTGGGTATTCGTTATCGTTCGGTACAACTAGATGATGAAATCATAACTTTTGCACGAAGTAGAGCGGGTATCGATTTAAGTGGAAGAGATCGCGAATGGTACCTAGCGGTTTCTAATCATAACTCTCTTGATCTCTACAATGACTATTTACTGAGAACTAGGAATTGGAATAAGCTGGTAGAAGAAAGTCCTAACAATCAATGGTCCTGGGAAGCAACTTCGGATAGAAGTGAATTTAATCGAATGCGAGAGCGTATAGATAAAAGTAAAAATCAACTTCCTGCATTAGTCACACTTATGGTTGTTAACCGGGTGATTAGTGGAATCCATGCTTTTGGCTTGGTTCGGGATGACCTTACAGGTAATGAAACCGAAGGTGTAAAGCTTATGACCAAGCTAGATCTCCTTCAACCCGAATGGTCTAATGAATCCTACCTAGGTGCTCAGATACGACTTAACTTTTAAGTTATGTCTCGATACTTTTTGGAAATAGAATTTAATGGGGCCGAATTTTCGGGATGGCAACTTCAACCCGATGCTAAAACGGTAGAAGGTTCCATAGAAGATGCCTTAGCAACTATTTTTCAAGAATCAATGGATATCGTAGGGCAGGGTAGAACGGACGCTGGTGTGCATGCTCGTGCGCAGGTGGCACATGTTGATATTTCGGATGAATCTTGGGTTCGAATCCAAAAAAAAAATGCCACGAAAACCGAACAAATGAACCTGTTGGTGCATCGTTTAAACCGAATGTTGGGGCCAGACATATTCATACGAGGAATGCAAAGGGTGGTCCCTGACGCACATGCCAGATTTACGGCTAGAACCCGAAGTTATGAGTATCGGGTGTTACTTGCATCGAGCCCAATTGATGCAAAACTTGCATGGTATCCAGGATTTGAACCGGAAATTGAGCCTCTTCAGATACTCGCAAAACAACTGATTGGGGTTCATGATTTTGATGTAATGTCTAAGACAAATCCAGATAATTTTACTACGATTTGTAGTGTTGAGGAATCACAATGGGTAGTTCAGGGAAATGTTTTGGTATTTAGAATTAGCGCCAATCGGTTTTTGAGAAACATGGTACGAAGATTAGTCGGGACCATGGTTCAGTTATCAAGAGAATTTGAGCTTGAGGAATATGTGGGGTTGTTTGACAGGACTCTTGGACAGCCGATGTGGATTCATCAATTAAAAGAACATCAACAGGTTACGGCGCCAGCAGAAGCATTAACCTTGGTCGAGGTTGATTATCCTAATGACATATTTGTTGATTAATATCGTGTTGGTGTTCTTTTGAAGAGTAAATTTGAGAAGTTGCTGTCTCTATTTAAGTGTTTATGTACTCTTATTATGTCTTGTGCGCAAAAACCATATGGATTGTTTAGTACTCATTACACCATATTATCTATGATACGATACATTCTCATAACTATACTTATTTGGTCTTTTTCCTCAGCCTCTGTTACATCTCAACCAATAGAAAAAGACCTTAGTGCGTATTTGTTTACCTATTTCACAGGTGGTTCTGGAGGGCAAGAAGCTATTTATTTTGCGGTAAGTTTAGATGGATATAGCTACTACGCATTGAATGATAATGAACCTGTCCTTGAATCGTCCAAGATCAGCTCGACAGGAGGAGTACGTGATCCCTATATTACTCGTGGGCCGAAAGGTACTTATTATATGGTAGCTACCGATATGACGGCTCGTTTGGGATGGGATTCAAATCGTGCTATGGTATTGATGAAATCCAATGATTTAATTCATTGGTCGTCTAGTGTGGTAAATATTCAACAAAAGTTTGAAGGGCATGAGGAGTTGAAACGAGTATGGGCACCTCAGACCATATACGACGCATCTGAGGGGAAATACATGGTGTATTTTTCAATGAAACATGGGGATGGGCCTGATATCATTTACTACGCCTACGCTAATGAAGGTTTTACCGATATCGAAGGTGAACCTGAGCAATTATTTTTTCCTGAAGATGGGCGCTCGTGCATAGATGGTGATATAGTGATTAAAGATGGCGTTTACCACATGTTTTACAAAACAGAGGGCCACAGGAATGGTATTAAAGTGGCCACTACCGAGCGTTTAAATTCTGGAATTTGGAAGGAAAACAAAGAATATAAACAGCAGACTACGGAACCAGTAGAAGGTTCATCAGTATTCAAGTTGAACCAAAGTGATCGTTATATACTGATGTATGATGTGTATATGAAAGGTGATTTTCAGTTTACAAGTAGCACGGATTTACAAACCTTTGAAGTGATTGATGAGGAAATAACTATGGATTTTAAACCTAGGCATGGATCAATTCTGCCCATAACTCGTTCAGAATTGGGCAGACTTTTAGATCAGTGGGGAGTTCCTGTTTCATTTCCGGCTATAGGTGCCAATCCTGAATTAGAAGGGTATTAGGTGGAGCCTGAAATTACCTATTCGAAATAACACAAGAGGTCTTAGCTCTATTCAAAAAGTGATGGATTCAATGATTCGAGTGGAACTTAAAGGATTAATTCCAACTCAATAAAGCTTTATTAAATTGTTGGGATAGGTAATTATTTACCAGTTCATCAAATGCCTCTTTGGTCTTCATGTTCAAATCGTCTAATTCCCAACTTGCTAGTACGTGATATTCGAAAGACTTCAATTCATTTAGTTGAATCATATTAAGATAGGTATTCGTAATACCATCTCCACTTTTTGGACTATCTTGATATCCTATATGATTGGATGCGGGAAAGATTAAGGCCATGCCTAAGTAGTAATCTTTATCATAGGTCTGTTTATCGAATGTATATAACGTGGTTTGACCTAAATGATTATCTATTAAAGTTGGAGCTTCGTTATTGTTTATGTTTGTAAGTCCAACCAATAAGGTATCGGTATCATGGTCTGAAATTAACTCTATGGAATTGGTATACCCATATTGGCCTGCCCAAATCGTCACCGTATTTTTGATTTCATAGGATTGACCATCAACTAACCAATCACTATAGCTTAATTCAAATATGCTTCTCACGGGTCCTTCAGAGATTAGCTGGTAGTTTGTAGACCGCACATTGTTTTTTTCTTCATCCAAGGTAATTCCTAAACGATGTGATTCATTATTCTTATGGATTCCAATTCCGCCAATTCCCAATGAAGTTCCCACTGCTAAAATATCTCTACCCCAAGGTAATAAAACATGGTAATTATCCTCTAAATTTCCGTCTTCTGATATACCAACAGAGTCAAGAGCCATCGCAGGAGTTCTCTTACCATATAAATCTCGAGCATTGCGACCGTCAATATACTGGCGGAAACCAACCTTATCATTTTCCCAAGCAGGACCATCCATCTGAAAGCGTTCGAAAGGCTCGGTTGGTACATCATATTCCCCGATGGTATAATTCGTTTGATTTACTACACGACCAGGTTCTTCTTTTACCCCGAATCGTATGTTGGTACGCTGGTTAAATATGGGCACCTCGTTTTCACCGAGTAGTTTGAGTTCTAAAGTTTTTGTTTCATTGGCTTCTAAGTCAATTACAAAAGCGAGTTCATCCCATTGTCCATCCTGATCGATATCGTCTAGTTGAGAGGGTAAG
>JAYPDB010000066.1:0-11346 GCA_038125045.1 Bacteroidota bacterium | reverse complement strand
CATTTGGATATGAGTAGCAAGTCCGTACTTCAACATGCTCTTCAGCAGTATGAAGGTACCTGTATGATTGTATCGCACGATCGATCCTTTCTGGACCCCATTGTGAATAAAGTGCTTGAAATTCAGCCAGGAAAACTGCGTGTTTTCTTAGGAAATGTTAGCTACTACTTAGATAAGAAAAAGGAAGAGGCCACTATGGCTTCTCATGCAGCAGAACAATCGTCACCTACTCGGACAGCGGCTACCTCAAGGGATGTGGCGGGAATTTCTTCACCAGACATGCGTTTTGCTTCCAAAAAAGAACAAAAACGATGGGAAGCCGAACGAAGAAATACCCTCAGCAAACGTATTAAGCCCATTAAGACAAAAATTGAAGGGGTTGAAGCTGATATTGAGCAGTCTGAGAGTCGTTTGGCGGAAATCGAGTCTATGATGGCTGAGGCTAACTTCTATGATGATCCCAAGAAGGTAAAGGAGGTCAGTTTAGAATACCAAAAGTGCAAGAAAGAGCTCACCGACCAGATGTATCAGTGGGAAAGCTATCAGCAACGGCTAGAGCATGTTCAACAGGAGTTTGATATTAACACACCAGAGTAGGCCTTTTGCCCCCTAGGTTGCAAAGATTTGACTCTTATCTGCAAATGCCTTGAATTCCAGAGCATTTCCACTTGGATCCAAAAAGAACATCGTAGCCTGTTCGCCGGGTTCACCTTTGAAACGGATATAAGGCTCAATGATAAATTCAATACCCTCCGATGTCAGTCGCTCGGCTAGTTCCTGCCACTCAGGCATCGTAAGAATGACACCAAAATGTCGAACAGGAACACCGTGTCCATCTACAGCATTCTTTGCCGATTCCTTAGCCTCTTCGGGACTGAGATGAGCCACTACCTGATGTCCCCACATATTAAAATCTATCCAATGATCGGACGTTCGCCCTGTTGAACAGCCCAGGAGTTTGGTATAAAAATCATAGGTTTCCTTGAGGTCTTTCACTGGAAATGCTAAGTGAAATGGGGCGAAAGCATCATTTTGGCTCATAATCGATTTATTTGGATTAATAACAAGGGATTCTCAGAGGTACTCGAACCAGTAAGAAAGTAATGAGTTAAATCTAAGAAAAAACTCACATAAATTGTTTAGCTGCCTCTACCGCTAACTGATCTACGCGCTCATTATCAAGAATTCCTGCATGACCTTTCACTTTTATCCACTCCACCTCATGACCCTGCATCACTGCTAATAATTCGAGCCATAAATCCTGATTTTCTACAGGCTTCTTATCTGCTTTCTTCCACCCTTTTGATTGCCAGGATTCGATCCATCCTTTGGTCATTGCGTTGATGATTAGTGCACTATCACTATGTATTTTCAACACGCAGGGTTTCTTAATTGCTTTAATGGCTTGGATGACCGCCATCATTTCCATACGATTATTGGTCGTATGGGGTTCTCCACCTGAAAGCTCCTTTTCTTGTTCTTGGTACCGTAATAAAGCTCCCCATCCTCCGGGTCCCGGATTACCACTGCATGCCCCATCGGTATAAATAATCACTTCAGACTTTTTCATCTATATCGCTAGCTAATCATTTGTTCATAAATGGGTGCTAGTTTTTTTCTAGCCTCATCGCTTCGTAATAGTACTCGGTCCAACCAAGCGGATGAATCCGCATCGGGATCATCTACACTATCATATAAAATGCCTCTACTGGAATTTATAATAGGCACTCCTTTATGCGCTTTTAACAAGCGAGTTAAATCGTCAATGTGTCCACCTTGTGCCCCAAATCCTGGAATTAACAAGCTAGCCTGAGGATGATATTGAAGTACATCTTGAGCAATTTGACTTTGAGTGGCTCCAATAACCATACCAATGTGAGTAGCCATATTTCTTGAAGCCTCTTCAAGTCGAAAGGCAATGTATGCGGCTAAACTTTTGAAGCCATCCATAGGTTTTAAAAGAAAATCATGAGCGCCTGGATTTGAGGTTAAGGCGAGTGCATAGATGGCTTTCGACTCATCCTGTCCAAATGCTTCCAGGGTCTCTAGACCCATAAGTGGATTTAAGGTGATGGCATCCACTTCCATCTGCTCAAAAAAAGCTTTTTTGTAATGCTCCGCTGTTGTACTAATATCACCTCGTTTGGCATCTGCAATCACTACAACCTCATTGGGTATGTACGTCAAGAGTTCAGAAAACACGTCCAAACCCTCAGGGCCTAAAGCTTCGAAAAAAGCCAAGTTGGGTTTGTAGGCCGCCGTTTTGTTGTGGGTGGCTGAAATGATTTGTTTACAAAACTCAAATACTTGTTCGGTCGGCGTAGAATACTCTTGTTTAATAGCCTCTGGCAAACGACTAAGTTGAGGATCTAAACCGATACAAAGTGGGGACTCAGCTTTGATAACAGCCTGCTGTAATTTGGTCTCGAATTTCATGTTCTAAATATCCACCTTTGATGGCATAATTGCGAACGAAATCTAAGGCTGAGCTGATTTGGCAAATCGGGTAACTGTCTTAGGTCAATAAGTACTTCGAACTAAGTTCATAGGTTATCCAAGCCATGAAATAGGCCAAAACCGTCATATAGGCAAACATGATTAATGGCCATTTCCATGAATTGGTCTCACGTTTTACAATGGCCAGAGTGCTCATACATTGCATGGCAATCGCAAAAAAGATCATCAAAGATAAAGCAGTAGCTAAGGTATACTTGGCCAAGCCTGTTTCTGGGTCTTTTTCCGTTCTCAACCGCTCGATAAGTCCCATTTGATCTTCTGTCTCTTCTATACTATAAATGGTATTGAGGGTTCCCACCATAACTTCTCGTGCTGCAAATGAGGTAAGAAGCCCAATTCCTATCTTCCAATCAAAACCCAGAGGTTCGATGGCAGGTTCTATCCATTGGCCAAATTTACCAGCATAACTTTGATTTAATTGTATGGTAGACGCGCTGAGTTCTGTGTTTGAATTGAGACTGCCAGCGGATTGCTGAGATACGCCATCATATTTGGGAAAGGAGGCTAGAAACCACAGAACTATGGAAATCGCAACAATGATTTTACCTGCTTCTGTGACAAATATTTTTCCTCTTTCAAGGGATTGAATAATGGTCGATGACCAATTCGGCCACTTATATGCGGGTAGCTCCATTAAAAATGGAGTTGGTTTGCCGGTAGGAAATATTCGTTTCATCACAGCAGCAGACCCAATGGCCATGACAATGCCAAATAGGTAAAGCCCAAAAAATACGACCCCTTGTAAGGTGAAAATACCCAGTATACGTTGATCTGGAACAAAGGCGGCAATCATTACGGCGTACACAGGTAATCGAGCAGAGCACGCCATAAACGGTAATATCATAATGGTAATGAGGCGATCCCTCCAATTTTCAATGGTTCGTGTGGCCATAATACCTGGGATGGCACACGCAAATCCAGACATCAAGGGAACCACAGATCGACCATGCAAACCTACTTTGGTCATGAAACCATCCATCACAAAAGCGGCTCTAGCCATGTAGCCAGTTCCTTCTAAAAAATAAATAAAGAGAAACAGAAAAATAATTTGAGGTAAAAAAATGACGACTCCTCCCAACCCAGCAATCACTCCATCGACCAGTAAACTGTTTACCAAACCAGGTGGTAGCAAATTACCAACCCAAACGCCCAACTCTACAAATAGGAGATCAATCATGTCCATAAATGGAGTTGCCCAACTAAATATGGATTGGAACATCACCAATAAAACAAATAGAAATATGATCGGACCTGCAACTCTGTGTGTAAATACAGCGTCTAAGCGATCTGTCCAGCTTCGCTCATTGCGTGTTTCGTGCTCTACAATTCCGCTAGTGACATCACCAATGAACTGATATCGTTGTATCACTTCCGCCGCCATTGGGTTTTCACCCTCTGCTTCTAGTTGCTCACGAAGTTCAAGAATGCGTTTTTTTCCAATGACCTCTTCGTTATAGCTGTAAAATACTTCATCTAAATTCCCCTCTGCAAGTAAGCGTAAAGCTTCAATAGGACGAGCTTTTTCAGGCAAATCGGTATACGGGCTCAGCCAATCAGAGTCGAGTGATTCAATGGCATCACGTAATGCCGTCGAAGGGTTCCATGAGAAGGGTTTAGGGACACGAATACCTAACTCCACTAAGGCTTTTTTTATTCGGTCAGAAGTATCCTTTGCCCTTGCATTGAGACTAATAACTGGAATTCCCAATTGATTGGATAACTGTTTAGTATCCACTTCAATACCACGCTCAAGTGCAACATCACTCATAGTCAAAATCATCATCATGGGTATTTGAAGATCCATGACCTGAGTAGCCAAAAATAAATTTCGATCTAGATTAGAAGCATCCACCACCATAAGTAGTAGATCAGGGGTTTCCTCATGATCATAACTCCCAATGAGCGCTTCATAGGTAATTCGTTCATCCGCTTTTTTGTGATTTAAACTATAGGCGCCGGGTAAATCAACAACCTTATGAAGTATTCCATTAAAAATGGTGGTGCCAATTTTTCGCTCTACTGTGATACCTGGATAATTGGCAATCTTTTGGCGGAGGCCCGTTAAGGCATTAAATATCGTAGACTTCCCTGTGTTTGGATTTCCAACGAGAGCAATGGTACTAGGTTTGGTGATGGAAACATTAGCGTCACTCATACTAACTCAACCTCAATAGCATCACATTCCTCTTTTCTAAGGCTTAACAAATAGCCACGAACTCGGATTTCTAATGGAAAACCTAAGGGGGCTTTACGTATGACTTCAAGCTCGGAATTTGGTGTTAATCCCATCTCCATAATACGCACTGTGTCCGTTCCATTAATGGATTTAACTCGATAAACAATGGTAGGAACAGCCTCTGATAGTGTCATATGAAATAGGGTGCTATGATACTGTTTTTACCCATTGAAGTGGTTATGTAATCGTAATGGGTTCAACTAGAATGTTCTTAGCAAGTGGAGCCGTTATGGCCAATCGACATTCCCCAACTTGAAAAATGACGTTTTTCTTATTCGATATTACTACGCCTGATACCCCTTCTACGCATCCTAATTCTTGGAGTCTACAGGTATCTTCGGACCGACAGTTAAGACAACTGACTCGTACGGTTTCCCCTTCTTTGGTAGTGGTAAGTGGTAATATCATTCTTATTTAAATATAGTCTAAATAAGATAAATATTTATCCGGATAGTTTGCACAGAAAATTATGTTTTTACTATGAAGATCAGAGGACGGATTCAGGATGGACTTCTTCAAATCCGTGGGGTGGATTGTGTAATCTCGACTGCTCAAAAAATAAAGCTTCACGGGTATGTACACGCTTCCCATTAATACTAAAAAAACGAAACGCGTCAGGTAACATAGACTGTATCGGATAGAAAAAACTAATGTAGGGATTCGTTTTACTGTATAGTTCTAAATCATAACCGTGTGTAGCAGGTTTTTTTATTAACACCTGATATCCCTGAGTAAGGATGGATCGTATATGATCAGAACCTATTTCATAGCCCCAACTACCCTTTTGAAGGTCAACGGCTTCTGAAAACAGACCCTTAGATTCTGAAGATACGCTGGGTTGAGAGTCCTTTTCAGTATCCTCATCCAGTGTGCTTTGTAGAATGATGAATGCGTTTACCGGAGCGGTATCAAACCATTCAAATAAGGTGACATCTCGTTCAGATACACTCGAATGTAAAGGGGTGTACAAAGTAGAAAAAAGATCCAGCAGATGGGTATGATGATCTAAGCTGTTAAGACCGAACCTCATTTCGGTCAACTCAGTGCCCATAAAGAGCAACTTAGAATAGGTAGGATCTGGCTTTGTAAACAACGCCAAAGGATCGGAATCCGATGATGGCAAAGTCACATTAGAACTGGAAAGTTCTTCCATGCGTTGATCATGGAAGAACACCAGTTTTAATAGATTGGAATCATTCATCAATCGATTTTTTTCGAGTGACGAAATTTAAATCATGGTCGCGATTACCAAAGCAACCACTGACATTAGTTTTAAAAGAATGTTAAGTGATGGGCCAGAAGTATCCTTGAAGGGATCACCTACGGTATCACCAACCACAGCAGCCTTGTGTGGTTCGCTTCCTTTTTTATAATCAACACCTTCAATGGTCACACCTTCTTCTATCATTTTTTTAGCATTATCCCATGCTCCACCTGCATTGGATTGGAAAAGGGCCATAAGTACACCAGCTGAAGTAACTCCAGCTAACAGTCCACCCAACATTTCAGGGCCTCCCAAGAAACCAAACAATACAGGTACAATTACCGCCAACAAACCGGGTAATACCATTTCTCTGATTGAAGCTGTGGTCGATATCTCCACACACTTCTCATATTCCGCTTTTCCGTCAGCCGCTTCAAAGGTTGCCTTATCAGCATCACTCCACTGATCAAAATCGGTACCTTCGTTCTTATTCATCACGTCCAAAGCAGCACGTAACTCAGGAATATCTTTGAATTGACGTCGTACTTCTTCAATCATACTCATTGCAGCACGACCTACGGCCTGCATAGAAAGAGCAGAAAAAAGGAAAGGTAGCATAGCACCAACAAAAAGAGCAGCCATAACCGATGGTAGAGTTACATCGATTCCACTCAAAGGAACTTCATGGGTTGCATTATATGCGGTAATGAATGCCGCAAAAAGTGCTAATGCAGTTAGCGCAGCTGAACCAATCGCAAAACCCTTACCAATGGCCGCAGTTGTATTTCCAACCGCATCCAACTTGTCGGTGCGCTCACGAACTTCGGGCTCTAATTCAGCCATCTCGGCGATTCCACCTGCATTATCAGAAATAGGACCATAAGCGTCTACGGCAAGTTGAATACCTGTGTTGGCAAGCATACCAACCGCTGCAATAGCAATACCGTAAAGGCCAGCAAAATGAAAAGCTCCAATAATTGCTGCCGCTATGATTAGAATAGGAATGGCGGTAGAAATCATACCTACTCCAAGACCAGCTATAATGTTGGTAGCAGAACCAGTTACCGATTGTTTAACTATAGACCATACTGGTTTAGTACCTGTACCGGTATAATGTTCCGTAATCAAACCGATGAGTAATCCAGACGCAAGGCCAAAAATGGTTGCCCAAAATACGCCTGTACTAGTATAGGTTACACCGTTAAAGCTCCACTCAGATGGCAACATCCACTGAATAATGAAATAAGAAGCAACCAACATAATACCAGCAGATAGAAATTCACCTAAATTCAATGCTTTTTGAGGGTCTCCTCCTTCTTTAACCTTAACAAAGAAGGTACCTAAAATGGAGGTTAGAATACCTGTACCCGCAAGTACCAGCGGTAAAAGTACAGCCGAAAGACCATCAAATTGATCCATCCAAGCACCGCCATTAATGGTAGCATCTGCTATGAACGCGGCACCAAGAACCATGGTACCAATAATAGATCCTACATAAGACTCAAAAAGGTCGGCACCCATTCCTGCCACATCACCCACGTTATCACCAACGTTATCTGCAATAGTAGCTGGATTTAAGGGGTGATCTTCTGGAATACCTGCTTCTACTTTTCCTACCAAGTCGGCTCCAACATCCGCAGCTTTGGTATAAATACCTCCACCCACACGGGCAAAAAGAGCAATAGAAGAAGCACCAAAAGAAAAACCTGTAACAACAGCTAATACTTTGTTAACCGCACCCGCACCTTCCAATCCAAAAATAGATCCAAATGCAATTAATAGAACGCTAAGTCCGAGAACTCCAAGTCCAACGACACCAAGCCCCATTACCGAGCCACCTGCAAAAGCGACTTCAAGACCTTTACCTAAACTGCTACGAGCAGCATTGGTCGTACGCACATTAGCTTTAGTAGCAACGCGCATTCCAATAAATCCTGCTAGACCCGAACAAATGGCTCCTACAATAAATGAAATGGCGACCATCCAACTGGATGTTTCCCGATTTGCACTGATTCCTAGAAGAATGGCAACAGCAATTACAAAGATAGCTAGCACTCGGTACTCTGCCTTTAAGAAAGCCATGGCACCAGCCGCAATACTTTCACTAATTCTGCCCATTCGTTCGGTTCCTAAATCCTGTTTGGAAACCCAAGAGGATTTAATGAACGTGTAAAGCAGAGCAATAACCCCTGCAATTGGTAATATATATAGTATGGTTTGCATAATTCTGCGTTCTATGTGTTATATATGATGGTTAAGAGGTTACCTTTTGTACCTATTAACAATTGTATATTAGTTATAAATATTCATCGCACGAGTAATACCTAGTCCTATCATATCCAGAGCGGCATCTGCTGCAATCTGAATGGATTCTTGAACCAAGTCTAACTCGTCACTTCTAAAAGGCGAAAGTACATAATCTACTTGTCTACCTTTTGTAAAATCATTCCCAATACCGACCCGTAATCTGGGGATGGCTTGAGATCCTAACCGATGGTGAACATCGGCAATACCGTTGTGACCACCATCACTACCTTTAGGTCGTAACTTGATGGTCCCCAATGCCAAATGCAAATCATCATAAATAATGAGCGTCTGCTCTGCTTTTTGATTGAATTGTGTTATGGCCTTGCTCACCGATGTACCGCTGTTGTTCATATAGTTTGTTGGCTTTATGAGGTAGCAGTTTTGCCCTTTGTACCTTGCTTCTGCAAAGACAAAGGGCCCACTACCGATAGTAAATTCAACATCCCATTTCCGAGCTATGAGATTTACTACCTCAAAACCAATATTATGGCGAGTACCCTCATATTCAGCGCCAACATTACCTAATCCAACCAATAGCGCCACAGGATACTCCCAATATTATTCCTCTGTAGATGATTCTTCAGAAGAGGTCTCACCACCGTCTGCTGCATCTGCTGCATCATCGTCCTCATCATCAATTACGTCTTTGAGTAGTTGACCTTTTGGTGGACGGATGGTTACGATGGTTCGATTCAATGAATCCAATGGTACGATTCCGTCCAGCTCTAAGTCAGATACATGGAAAGAATGACCAATTTTAAGTGGTGTTACATCGACATGGAATTCCGCAACAATATTCTCTGGGAGAACACGGATTCTCAAAAATTTCATGGGTTGAAATAAACGTCCACCGCCTTCTACCACACCACGAGCAGCACCACGAATACCAATAGGTACACGCAGGGTTACCTTATGATTGTTGCTCAATACATAGAAATCGGCATGGATAGGACGGTCAGTCACCGGATCGAATTCCGTTCTTTTCAACAGAGTTTTGTACACTTTCCCGTCAATGGTAAGTTCTTGAACTTTTGTTTGTGCACGAGAAAGTATTTTTTCTAATGCCAACTCATCTACAGAGAAATGGATATTTTCTTTTACTTCAGGACCGTACAAAACCGCAGGTACACGCTTAGAAGCGCGTAATTCGCGATTTGCTTGTCTACTGGTTTCTCGAGGAGTTCCCTCGAGTTTTACGTATTCTGGCTTTGCCATGAGTAATGTTCCTTTGCTTCTTTTTAATTATCAAACAATGCACTGATGGTATCATTGGTATGTATACGCTCTATGGCCTCTGCAAAAATGTTCGCTACACTGAGTACTTTAATTTTGTCAGATGGTTGCCTGAGCGGTATAGTATCCGTCACCAAAAGTTCATCGATAGGTGAATCTTCGATTCTTTGAAACGCTGGTCCTGATAAGATGGGGTGTGAGCACATAGCTCGAATGTTTAAGGCACCTCGTTCTTTCATAGCAGCGGCCGCATTGGTCAATGTTCCTGCGGTATCAATCAAGTCGTCAACGATTAACACATTCTTTCCCTCAACCTCACCAATGATGTTCATAATCTCTGATTCATTTTGTTTAGGTCGTCTCTTATCAATAAATGCTAGAGAAGCCCCTAATTTTTTAGAATACGAACGAGCCATTTTAAGGCTACCAACATCAGGAGCGACCACCACTAAATTATCAATGGGGTGCTTAGTCATATGATCGATAAAGACCCGAGAGGCATAGAGGTGATCGAGAGGAATGTCAAAAAATCCTTGAATTTGTGCGGCATGAAGATCCATGGTTAAAATGCGATCGGCACCGGCTTCAACCAGTAAGTTCGCCATCAATTTGGAACCAATGGAGACTCTTGGTTGATCTTTACGATCTTGCCTAGCATAACCGAAATAAGGAATTACGGCTGTTACTCTTTTAACCGAGGCCCTTTTAGCGGCGTCTAACATCAGAAGTAATTCGATTATGTTATCGCCTGAAGGAGGGGTGGGTTGGACAATAAATATATCTTCGCCTCTAATACTCTGCTCATATTTTACGTAAAGCTCGCCATCTGAGAATTTCTTGATGGTGATTTTACCTAGTGTAGTACCGTATTCCTTTGCGATGGCGCGAGCCAATGCTGGATTACTACTACCCGAGAATATTGCGAGAGGACTGTCCAAGGTTATCTTATTTTGCTAGCACTGAAGTATTCAGGATTACATCAAACAGTGAATAAATAACCTACGTATCCACTGAGTTTAGTTGCCCGGGGAGGACTCGAACCCCCACATACTGGACCAAAACCAGGTGTCCTGCCATTAGACGACCGGGCAAATTGTCATCGACAGATACCAAAGATAGGCACCTAGCCAACGCTAATCAAGACAAAAGAAATGATTTTTTTATAGAAACGTTCCAATTCTACTATTTCAAGGACAGTGGATCTCCATCAAAAAATTGAATACTAGAAAGTTGAGAATGTTTTATCTTTCAGAATACCTTGAGATATGATTTTACGGCATAAAACCATTGCATCATACTCTTAAGCATACTTTTCACCTCTGCGCTACAAATTAATCAACACTTATGGCTCATCAAATTACGTTAATGAATCGTGACAGAATTCGACGAACCATCAAACGAATGGCCATTCAAGTGTGTGAAGGTTTTCTAGACACCAGCCCTATTTGTATTATTGGGCTTAACGAGAGAGGTTATTCACTAGCCAAGGAAGTGCACCGTGAATTACAAAGTTTGAATGTATCAGCCCCTCTCGAACTACATGCTTTCGATGTCTTTAGTAACGGCACACAACCCTTACCCTCGGTACATGAGAAGCAGGTTTTAATCGTAGACGATGTGATATTTTCTGGACGAACATTGTTTCAGGCATTATCTATACTGTTTCACGCCCAAGAACCTCAGATTATTGAGGTTTTAGCACTCATCGACCGTGGTCACCGTAGATATCCCATATTAGCCGATATTACAGGAGAATTCATACCGACTAAATTTGGAGAACACGTGGAGGTACTTATCACCAAAGGAACCATCGTTGAAGTCGTACTCTTCAAAAATCACTAACGCTTAC